>CAYMZW010000959.1:0-1500 GCA_964395005.1 uncultured Rivularia sp. | reverse complement strand
ATGGCTGATGAACACTTGGGTTTTAGAAGGCTTATTCTTGAAACAGGAAATAAAGATTACGAAAATAGCCAAGTTCTATATAGTCCACTGGATTTTGATTCTGTTAAGGTTTCTTTGAATCCTTCTGAGCAAACTGGAATGATAGAAAAAATTCGCATTACTGGTCCACATGGAGAAAAGGAATTAGAATGCGATCGCAAAGAAATCAAAGATGGTGTTGATTTGGTTCAATTGTGTGGTGCTGAAGCTCCTTTGCATTTAGTAAAAGGAGACACAACGTATGAAGCGACTGTAAGTGGTTTTAAACCTAATACACTGTTGCAAGTTAATTTTAAAAAACTATCGGGCAAATCACATATTAAACCTTAATATATAAGGCTTGTATACTCTATTTCTAAATGTCTATTATTCCCTAAATATTAATTAATGATAGGCGCTGTTATTCCAAGTTCAGTTGGGTTATTTTCTCTTCAAATTACTTCAACCTGACTTATTGCAACAGTTTTAATAACTGGAGGCAGAGCCTCTAAACACTAGTTCCCAGGTTGAACCTGGGAACCAGGAATATAGCGAATTTCGGTTGAGTTCAATACACTCTAACCTCACCCCGTCCTTACGGACACCCCTCTCCTTATTAACGAGAGGGGAAGTGTTACATAAATCAAATAAGTTATATGCAACTTCTCGAACAACGCAACATAGAACCCAAAGAGTCAGAAACTAGTTTAAAAGATAGGATATTCACTCCGAATTTAATAGTCGTCGCAGTATGCTTTATTATTGCTCTGTCTGGTTTTGCTTATATTCTGGCAAAATTACCCGGTTTAGTTGATATATCTTCTACTTCTTCCCAAACTTGTATTTCCGGTGGCTGGAAGTTTGGACTTATTGCTACTCATATTCTGACATTTGCTCTGATTCCTTTAGCAATGAGGGTTTTTTATAAAAGTCTAATTATTTTAAAATGGTCGTCAAAAGCCATTTTTGCTTCTCAATTGGGACTATCTTTTATAATGGTTGCAATTGCTGCGGAAATTGGTTGGCACGTGACTCAATGCTGGTATTACGAAAATGGATTTACGATGCTGAATTTCATGTTTTATTTTTTTCTAATTTCAGCATTTGCGTTATGGGCTGACGGATTAGTTGAGAAAACAACAGCACTGACAAACTTGGTGAATGTATTTTTTGCTGTAGGTATACTGGCAATCTCTATTTTATATCCCTTGGGAAACATACATAATAATCCTAGCTATAAAGTCCCAATTTATATTGCTTTAACATTAGTTTTTGCTGTTCTTACCTACCGAGGTTATAAATTATTAAGAACCTGGAAGATTTTACTTTTCCCCTTGTTTTCTGTAGGTGTTAATCTGAGTTTTGTCTTTTTACTAGATAAATTTGGACCGGATAGCGTTAGTTATAATGCCCTATTTCATATCTTACACGACCTTGGCGGAACTGAGGCTGGCGTGGCTATTTTTACTTGGTTAGTTTACG
>CAYMZW010000958.1:0-1518 GCA_964395005.1 uncultured Rivularia sp. | reverse complement strand
AGCATAATTCTGAAATACCATTGCAATATTTCTTTGAGAAGGTGGAAGGTAATTCACACAACTGTTTCCTACCCAAATATTACCTCCGGTAATCTCTTCTAAACCTGCAATTAACCGCAGCAATGTACTTTTTCCACAACCAGACGGCCCCACCAATACCATAAATTCGCCGTTTTCAACTGTAAGATTTATTCTCCGCAATACAGGAGCGCTTTCGCCTTTGCGGTGAGGAAAAGTCTTATAAACGTTTTCTAAAACAACTTGCGCCACAAGTCTTTCCGATCGCGATACTTTAAACAAACACAATGGTTTGCGCTAATAATACAGCTTCAATTTCGGAAAAGAAAGCAAATAGACTTATTTAGAGTATTATTACCTAATCTAAATTATTTTAAATTCTCAGTGATAACACTGTTGCCAATTCACAATTTTTCTTTCAATTTAAATCAAAATTCTTGAAAATGTGCTTTCTGAACCTTTCTTCATTAGCCTTTTACATCCACAATATAAATGTAAAGTTTTTCTAATCTATGAAAAACAAGATTATATATTTTGGTCTGATATTGCTTAATAGGGATTCAGGTGTGCCTATACAGACAAATATATTTGTGAAGGCACTTTATGTATAGTACTAAAGAACTAATTAAGTATAAAAATTATGTCATACAGCCATATCATCATTCGCATAAATCGCCAGATAAACAATGGGGATATCGGATATGGAAAGGTTATGAATTAATGTGTGTAAATGAAGTTGGCAATAGATCCTCTCAAGAAGCTATAAAGGCTGCCATACAAGAAGTTGACAAAGGTTGTCTGTGTCGATTGTGTTTGGAAAAAAGACAAAACACCCGTTCCTAACCCAACTTTTCAGTTAGGGTTTATTGACGATCGTATTCATAAATTCTGCTGTCTATAATCCGATAATCGCGAGATTGGATTATTTCCTGTTCCGCTTCTTGCAAAGCTTGCTGGGCTTCTTCCCTTGTCTTAAATCCTTTGATACTTGTGCTAAATCCTTCATTAACCGCATCGTTGTTATTAGCGGTTAAGTTAAGTTTTTTCGATTGTTCTATGTAATATCCAAACATTTATTTATTGATATATAAGTGATATTTACTTTTCTGTGTAGAATAAATAGCGAAGTCCGAATGGCGATCGCCTTGATATAAGTCTACATAACTATTTTCTTTACCTAGTTGACTTTATCCTTACAAAACAATAAAAGCAATTTTGAAATTACCTTTCAATGGTACAATAGTACTTAAATGCAGAATCATCGGTCAGGCAAAGTTACCGAACATTTAGTTATAACTGTTCGTAGCTTTCGCTTGGCTTTTATCATTAAAATAGCTTGCTAATTAGATTATCTACTATTTTTTTGTTAAGAAAGTTTAAAAAACGAAAAAAAGTTAAATCAAAATGATATTCGTCACAGCAAGCGTAATAATACGGAGGATTTTATGAACAGTTGCGTATTGATGGCAGAGATTATTCAACAACCCGAACTGCGCTATA
>CAYMZW010000957.1:0-1519 GCA_964395005.1 uncultured Rivularia sp. | reverse complement strand
CTAGCTAGTATAAACACTGATAATTTACATTTTAAAGAGAAATTTTGATTTAATTTTGTAAGTGTTTATTCTTTGTACTAGTCAATAATATGATGTCTATTGAATTAAACGTCATTGCGAACGAAGTGTTAGCGCAGCGTCTCCCGGAGGGAGATAGCATTCACCTGAAAGGTGCGGCTCATCGCAACATCTTGGGATTGCTTCGTTTCACTTCGTTCTACTCGCAATGACATATCATGGGTGATTTGCCGGACATCATATAATTCGTTAATTGAAAGAGAATTCAATTTTTCAACAAGTCATTACATTAATCAGATTTACCATGCTCAAAAAAAGTTTGTTCAACATACCAACAGTCACAAGTACCCTAGCTACTATAGCTCTTTCAATTGGTGGTATCGCAATTCAAAGCAATCAAGCTCATGCTGCTTCATTTGGCTCGATTTCTCAGATTTACGCTTATGGAGACAGTTATTCAGACAACGGTGCATCTTTTGAAATCTCAACTCAGGCTGTAAATGCTGGCGTACCTGATTCGTTTATTTTACCAGCAGATCCACCCAGTGAACTCTACGATCCCGAAGGACGTTGGACAAATGGACCAACAGCAGTTGAAGTTTTATCTGATAATCTTGGGGTAGGTTTGACGAATTATGCGGTTGGAGGTGCTAAAAGTGGAGATGGAAACTATTACAGTTGGTTAGACTCTTTCCAGAATACAGGAGTATTCGGTCAAATTGAACAATTCGAGGCTGAAACTTCAGGGCAAGCTGCTGATGAAGATGCTTTACATTTTATCTTTGCTTCAGCCAATGATTTATTTGAGTATGCTGATTTTGGCTTACCTGGAACGGTTGAAGAGTTAGCAACTCAAACTGTGGATAATATGGTCGAAAGTGTTTCTAATTTGGCAGAATTAGGAGCAAAGCAGTTTCTTGTAGTTAATTCGTCAGACCTTGATATTTTACCTGGTGTTATAGAATTTGGACAGGTTGAAGAGGCTGCTTTGTTTACAGATTTGGTAAATCAGCTTCTCCCTGAAAAATTAGAAACGCTTTCTCAACAGTTAGATGATGTAGAAATTGCTTTGTACGATCATGTTGAGATTAGTAATGAAATCCGTTCAAATCCTCAAGATTTTGGTTTAACTAATATCAACGATCCCTGTCAAGCTGTTTTTCCTGTTGAACCTGTTTGTGCTGCTCCCGATCAATTCTATTTTTGGGATGAATATCACCCAACTCGGAGGGTACATCAAATTATCGGTGAAGATATGGCACAATTCGTTGCGAATCATCAGGTGAAATCGGTACCGGAGTCATCAAATAGTTTTGGTTTGTTAGTATTTTTAGGTTTGTTGGGTACTGGATTAATATCCAAACAGCGCTAATCCCTTAAATCCCCCTTATTTGGGGGAACTTCAAAATATATTTCTCCCCCCTGGGTTAAGGTCTATTTATAATTTATTTTCTCTAAATAATAATGATTTTATAAGGCAAAATATTAGAAGTAAACGTTT
>CAYMZW010000956.1:0-1522 GCA_964395005.1 uncultured Rivularia sp. | reverse complement strand
GAAATAAATGGTATTTTGATGAAATTATTCAAGCCTTGCAAAAATTAGACTATATAGTTGAATATAAATTATTAAATGCAGTAAACTTTGGTGTTCCACAAAATCGCGAACGTTTGATAGTAATTGGACATCAAGGAAAGTTTAAATTCCCTCATGTATTAGAAAAAAGAATAAATTCTGGTGAAGCATTAGAGGAACTGGCTTTTTTAGCACCTCCAGAATCAAGATTTCTTACTCCTAGTATGGATCAATATGTTGCAAAATATGAAAAAGCATCCGCTTGTAAAAACCCTCGCGATTTGAATTTGAATAAACCAGCAAGAACATTAACCTGTAGAAATTTGGCTGGTGCGACAGGTGATATGCACAGAATAAAACTTCCTGACGGTAGACGACGGCGTTTATTATTAAGAGAAGCTGCTCGTTTGCAAAGCTTTCCTGATTGGTTTGAATTTGTCGGTACTACTACAAGCTGTTTTAATCAAATCGGTAATGCAGTTTCACCATTATTTGCTTTTCATTTAGCAGGGAGTGTTAGAGAATATTTAAAGTCGGATTGTAGATTATCATCAAAAGAAATAGAACAACATCAACCACCAATACAGTTATCATTACCTTTCTAACTGTTTTTTATGTCAGAAATACCACAATATATTTCCAAATCCAAGAAAACAGAGAATCTGCAACAGTTAATTAATGAAGCTTTGTATATTCTGGATCAGCTTGGTATACCTTTAGAAGGAATTACGCTCAGGCGTAGGGAAAGAATCGGAATGGCTTTTTTAGCTGTTGCGAATGTTAAACAAAGTGGTGATTGGAAAAATATTGATGGCTCTCATGCTTTGAGAACAAGAGATATTATCAGATATTGGAATAATCATTTTGATGAAAATATTTCTGACAGTTCATATGATGATATACGTAGGAAAGATTTAAAACTTATTGTTTTAGCAAGAATAATTAATTCTAGTTCAGCAAATAAGAACGCAGCTAGAAATGACGGTACGCGCTCCTATGCTTTAAATCCAGAATATATTGATTTAATCAAAAAATTTGGCGATTTGAATTGGGAAGAAGATGTAGATAATTTTTTATCAAATAGAGAGACTTTAGAAGAAAAGCTATCAGATAAAAGAGACATAGATTTAATTCCAGTTACATTAGCGTCGGGACAAAGCCTTGAATTTAGCCCTGGAAAACATAACGAATTGCAAAAATGCATTATAGAAGAATTCTTACCGCGCTATGGATATGGAGCAGAATTATTATATGTAGGTGACACGTCTAACAAATTTCTTTTTCTCAAATCAGAACGTTTACAAAATTTGAGATTTTTTGAATTATCGCATGGTGAATTACCAGATATAGTTGCTTATTCGCAACAGAGAAACTGGCTGTACTTAATAGAAGCTGTTCACAGTTCAGGTGCCATTACTCCTATACGTCTTTTAGAATTGAAAAGATTAACCAAAGAATGTGAAGCTGATATTATTTTCATTACAGCTTTTTTAAACCGTAAAAC
>CAYMZW010000955.1:0-1559 GCA_964395005.1 uncultured Rivularia sp. | reverse complement strand
TTACCAATTACCAATTACCAATTACCAATTACCAATTACCAATTACCAATTACCATATTATCTACCCATCCCCTTCGGCCCCATGCCCCATGCCCCATGCCCCATGCCCTATTCCCTATTCCCCATTCTGTCTACAAATCGCAAAGACGGAGGTAAAACCGTGGACAAAGGTATTATCTCCTACGGGACCAATTTCACCGTTACAGAAAAGTCCTCCTAAAGGTATATCTTTGACGTACCGTTGAAATAGTTGGGAATCGAAGTTTGGTTTTTGATAAAGTCCTTCACCTCTACCTAAGCAGGAAAACATTAAAGCACCTATTGGTGATGATTTATTAGCTTGTTCTTGTTGATATTTGTTGAGCAAAAACTCTAAATCTTGAGCGGAGGTTTGAGCGTCTCGGAGATGGAATTGTAGGCGCTGTCCGGAACGTAGGTAGTCTCCTATGGCGATCGCCCCTGCTGAAGGATCTACTCCGAGGATGTTGCGGATTAAAAAGTCTCCTTGCTGTAAATCTTGTTTAAATTCACTCATCGCGACACCGACAAATAATGAGTTTTGAGCCAGGATTTTTTCTTCTTCGCTCAAACTACTAATCAAATCCCGCAATAAAATCAGCGGCACCTGTTCTTCAATTTCTAAAATGATGTTGCGATCGCATTTGGTAATTTGATGTGGTGTACCAATCGGACGACAACCTTGAGCGACAATTGTATCTAAAGTGATATTGCCGGTTAATGCTATTCCTACGGTACCTTCTGTATGAAGCTTGTCGTTGCAAAACAAAGCGATCCGATTTGCTATTCCACCGCTTGCTTGCCCTCCTACGATGACGGAGCCGGGATAAGCAAAGTCCAAACCTTTTAATAAGTTGTTGATACCGCTAGCAATGTTGCCTGAAAGCAAAATAAATTGCGGTGTACCGTCTGGTGGTACCCCAATGGTATCTACCCAAGCATTAGGAGAGCTATCTAAATCGGGTAATTTTTCTGCAACTACATGAAACGGATAAATATTGACATCTGCTAAATAAGCTAAAGTCAGCGATAAAGCCGGTTCGTCTTCTAATTCTTGAGCTTCTCCATCACTGCTTGTACCAACCACGCCGCCACCACTACAGCCAATTAGTACGGGCACTTCTAATTTTTCTGCGAGTAAAGGTAAAAACCGGGAATACTCGCTGGTAAAAGCGGAGGAAATAAATGCGATTGCTAAATTTGCTTTCTTTGACAATTTCCCTACAGCTTGTTCCACAACTTCAGAAACTGCTGCTTCTAAAGAAGGGCGCGTTGATAAGGCGTTGCTCCACTGCATTTGATCTGTCATAAATTACTTTTGATATTTTTATTGTTGACAGCTAATAGTTTTTAGTTTTATATGCTTGAAACCATGATTTATATCTAAATGTAGTTGACTGTTTCTATAGTTCTAATTCCTTTGTATGAGTCAATCCTAGAAAGAAGTAATTATCCCACTTTAATACTTGTTTCGATAGATGCTAGGCAAAACTATACTAAAAATCTTAAAAGTTTAAGTTGAAGACTCTATACGCAAGAAT
>CAYMZW010000954.1:0-1571 GCA_964395005.1 uncultured Rivularia sp. | reverse complement strand
TTCAATATTTATCATTATGATATGAAATTTATTTTATTTACAATCAGAACCAATACATTTAACCGTCTTTACAGCTTCAACTTCATTTCTTACAAACAGATTAAATTTAGGTTGCCAAACATAGAGTTGGTAAATTCCTAACAACAGCAACACACTGCCTATTTGTACAATTGATGGAGCCGATACAAACCCCATTATCAAAAGAATTACTCCCGTAAAAATTACTGCGATACGATATACTTCCTCAGCGATATTAAGTCCTAGTAAAATAGCACATAACCCAAGAATAAATAGCACTGGATAAACCGTTAACATTCTTATCTCCTAAATTTAATATTAAAACTATCTATCGTTCTATTAGAATAGCAATTGTTTTAAGGTTAGATAAAATTGATTTACAATTCTAAATATCGAGCTTCTACAAACATTCAAAAATCTCAGGAAAAACCTGTCTTAGATACTTTACTTAACATTTATTGAAGTTTTTACTGTTGTAAACCGATCTCATCGATAACGTCAACTGTATATTACTTATGAATTAAAAAACAGGCACTCCATCTCAACAAGGATTAACCATTTGAAAAAATAATTGCAAGCTATGATTGATTAGACAACATTTTTTCTTAAGGGGAGAGAATAGTTTCGAGCATCAATCTATATAATTCTAATTCGGGTAAGGTATTAGCGCCATCCTTACAACAGACATACCCTTACGAATTTTGTAATTAAACCATATTACTGTTTCGGTAGCTATAACTTGAGCAATAAAATCATCAAGAGTTAAAATTTCAGTGATATCAACGTAACTAAAAATCTTCAAATCTCTTACAATCGATTATTCCATGAATTGCGCCGAACGTAGAAACTCATCACAACAAACTTGGCATATCTATAATTTTTTTTAAAATAATAAACAGCTAACCATCAAGACTAATTTCAATATCTTAAACAAAAAAACAAACCCGATGAAAAAGGTAATTTAACATGAATTAATAACTTAAATACTTGAATAATTTACTTTGAAAGAAATTTGTTATGTTTGCTAGATGATACAGCTATCAATAAAACCAGTATTACAGAAAAAAGATTTAAAATATATATTCCTAAAGTCGTATTTAGAGATATTTTTTAGGACAACTGAATTAACTATCAGGTATTTAAACTTATTGGATTAAATAAAACTATGAATATTTCTCGTTTAATTTCTCGTTTAATTATTTATGTAATTCGTGCTTGAACTAACACAAATTTAAATCTGTTCAAATAAAAGCTATATTTTTTTAATATTTTTTCAAAGCTTGGTAACTTTAATGTGTCGATAAAAAGCAATCAAACCTATAGTAAAGCTACCACACCTACAGGGGAACCACTGCCTTCTCGCAACCTCAAAATTCCGATTACAACTTTTATTCCGGTAGGCGGTAACTGTTCCAAATTAGTTAAATTCTCCAATACAATGCGTGGTTTATCTAAAACCAAGCGGTTAATAGTAAAATTTGCATCTTTACCACCATCTACACCGTGAGTATCGATTCCAATTCCTGCAATATTTCTTTTTTGAATTAATAACT
>CAYMZW010000953.1:0-1573 GCA_964395005.1 uncultured Rivularia sp. | reverse complement strand
TTAGTAGCTTGGATTAAAGTCGCACAAATAATTTGATAGTTAACGAAAAATATAAATCCGACTTTAACCCAACATCAGAATGCCGGATTATACGCGAAGCAGTTATAGCTACTTTTAATTATTTTTCTTTTAAAAGTTACTATGTTTCAACCATTAGTTATGTTGGGTTACGGCGCATATTTCAATTGTAATTATCAATCAAATTGATTTTACGCCTAACCCAACCTACAACTTACTCCTAACTCCTAACTCCTAACTCCTAACTCCTAACTCCCTAATAATGCGTTCCCGTTTTCCGATAATGTACTGCTGTCACTCCTTCGTTATTCAATACTTTACCGTTATCGACGGTGGCATAAACCAACCAGTGGTCGCCGCATTCCATCCGTGAATTTACGGAGCATTCAACGTAGGCTAAGGCATCAGTAAGAGCAGGAGATCCATTTTCGGCTTCTTCGGTTTCAACTCCTGCAAATCTATCTTCACCAGGGCTAAAGGGTTTAAGGAAATGTTTCATCATTCCTAAATGATTGCCTTCTTTTAATACATTCAATACAAAGCCGCTACCGGAATGCATCAAGGATTCTAAGGCTCTATCTTTAGCTACGGCAATAGTTAAACCTGGTGGATTGAAACTGGCTTGAGATACCCACGAAGCTAACATGGCGCTGGAGACATCTCCTTGTTTTGCTGTTACCACGCACAAGGAACCGATTATTCTTCCCACAGCTTGTTCCACACTTGTGGAAGGTTGAGTAGGTGCTTTAACTTTCTTAGCTTTCTTTAATGCTTGAGCAAAATCAACTCCGGCTTCTTCACACATTTGCAAAGTCTTTTCATCGGGTTTGAATTTTACGCGAATTGGTTCAAAACCAAAGCGGAATCCAGCATCTTTAAGTTTATTTTCTAAAATATCTACTGCTTCTCCACTCCAACCAAAGGAACCAAATACACCAGCGGGTTTACTTTTGGCTGCTGTGGAAAGGATAATACCCAAAGCTGTTTGAATTTGTGTTGGTGCGTGCCCTCCTAATGTTGGAGAGCCAATTACAAAACCGGATGCTTTTTCTACTGCTGCTTTAATATCTTCGGGTTCAACAGCTTCGCAATTTATTGATTCTACTGCAACTCCAGCTTTAGTTATGCCTCTGGCGATCGCCTGAGCCAAGGTTGCGGTATTCCCGTAGGCGGAAGCATAAATTAATGCAACCTTACTATCTTGATTAGTTTGCTTTTTGCTCCACTCGTGGTAAGCATCTGTTAAATCAATTAAACCTTCGCGCACCAAAGGGCCGTGATTAGGAGCATACAGCCGCACTGCCAAATCATCAATTTTTTCTAAAGCGGTTTCTACTTGACGGGCATGAGAAGCCATCAAGCAGTCATAATAATAACGTCTATCTTCAACAAAAATCTTCCAACCTTCATCAAAAACTTGGTCTCCGCAAATATGTGCGCCAAATAATTTATCGGTGTAGAGAATTTCCGTTTGAGAATCGTAAGTGCAAAGATGATCTGGATAACGAGGATTAGGAGTAGGAATAAATTGTAGTTTATGTCCCTTTCCTAAATC
>CAYMZW010000952.1:0-1590 GCA_964395005.1 uncultured Rivularia sp. | reverse complement strand
AAGCGGCAGGTTTTACAAGTAATGTGACTCAAGATAATGGTGTAACAGGCGATGTATTCTTAGATTCTATTGACCAAAACGGCACGAATATTGGTGTAAATGACTTTATCTATGTTGATAGAGTTAACATTGGAAGCAATGACACTTATGACGGAGGAAATACCGGCGCAGCAAGTTTAGAACATGGAGATTCAGTTGATGTTGGAAACTTAAAAAAGAAAGACAAAGAAGATCTATCAGCAGGAGTTAAGAAAGATGAGGATAATGTTGTTGACTTTATGGGTAACAATAACTTAAACAAAATTATTGACACTGAAGGTGGTGGTGCATTTAGCATAGACTTCTGGTTTGAAAGTAAAATTAAATCAAATAGACTAGGATTAGATAGCTTATTTGTGTGGGAAAGAGGCTTTGAGAAGAAAAAACCAGGAGAAGGAAATAGCGACTTACTTATTCAAGCTATCGATAATGAGGGTAATCTCCTAGGTAATGATTTCTTCTTATCAAGAAAAGATCAATACGACGCTGGTTTTAGCATAGATACAAGTGAAATTGACAGCGCTCAACAAGTTGGTTCTTGGGGAGTCAGTTTCGCCGATTTAGGATTAAGCGAAAATGAAACTTTTGCTGGCGTTCGAGTCGTATCAGAAGAGGATTTTAACGGTCCTGATTACAAAATAATTGCTAGCAATGGCCCCAAAAGAGATTTCGTACAAGCTTCTGTACCAGAACCCGGATCTATAATTGGTTTAGGCTCGGTTGCAGCATTAGCTTTCTTACGTCGTCGTAAATCAAAATAAACCTTTATCAAATCGCTCACAAAATTAAAGCACTAAGAATTTGAATTAATAAGAAACCCGGTTTTTTGAAAAAACCGGGTTTCTATAATTTTCAGGAATATTTTTATCTTCACAATTTCCAATTCCCAATTCCCAATTCCCAATTCCCCTGTTAATCTCTAACTGTCACTCAATCACATTCATGGGAATCTAAGAGCATGGGGAATACATCTACCCAAGATATTAAATTACTAGTTTTAGATATCGACGGTACAATTGCCGGAGAATCCAACAAAATCAGCAATCGCGTAATAGAAGCAGTTAAAGCAGCACAAGCCAAAGGAATTCAAGTTGCGATCGCCACTGGTAGAATGTACTGTTCGGCTTTGCACTACCACGCTCAAATTGGCTCGACTCTGCCACTGATAGCTTATCAAGGGGCTTGGATTCAAGATCCAGTTTCCCAAAAAATTCATCAGCATTTATCCGTTCCAAGAGAAGTAGCGTTAAAACTATTAGACTATTTTGAACAACCTTCTTTACGTCAGCTTTTATCCGTCCACTTCTATATAAATGACCAACTTTACGTCCGAGAATTAACCGAAGAATCAAAAATCTACGGACAACGCTCCGGTATTACACCAATTGCTGTAGGTGATTTACGTTCGAGTTTAAACAACGAACCCACAAAAATTCTCGCTTTGTGCCAAGACACAGAAGTTATCGATAAATTACTTGATAATTTGCGTCTGCAATATACTCCAGCAGAACTTTATCTAACTAAATCCGTAGCCACTTTTTTTGAAGCAAC
>CAYMZW010000951.1:0-1593 GCA_964395005.1 uncultured Rivularia sp. | reverse complement strand
GGAGAAGCTTACAGTAAAGTTAAAAAAGTTTATTCAATTAATATTGTTTACTTCTCTCTCGGACAAGGTAGGGATTATATTTATAAAGGAAAAGTTGATTTCTACGGAAGTCATGTTAACGATAAACTAGAACCATCAGATTTACAGAAGGAAGTCTTTAAAATTGAAGAAGTATATGAAATTTTTCCCGAATACTATGTTTTAAGAGTTAATAACTTTAACGACGTAGCGAAAGATAGTTTAGACGAATGGATATATTTCTTAAAAAATAGCGAAATTAAAGACGAATTTCAAGCCAGAGGATTGGCGATCGCAAAAGATAATTTAAAGATTGATAATTTATCTCAAGCGGAAAAAGCTGCATATCAAAAGTATCTTGAAGATAAAAGATATGAGATGAGCGTGATTGAAAGTGCAGCAGTTACCGGGGAAATTAGAGGAAGGAAAGAAGCAAAGATCGAAATAGCTAAAGCAATGAAAGCCAGAGGTATAGAAATAAATTTGATTGTAGAGACTACAGGGTTAAATCTTAATGAAATTGAGAAATTGTAAAGCCCCCTTATCAAAGTTACGTATTACCCGCAGTTAACAAAACGTTAGTTAGTCTGACAAACTTTTAATTTTTCTCGTACTTGGGGATTACTATCAAGATAATCTTCTAATTTATTGCATCCTTTAGTTAATAACCCATCTAATTCTTCAATTCGCCAAATTAGCACTTCATTTCCTTGAGGTTGATTACCTTGAATGAGGGCAAGAATGTGTTTACCATCTGGGCTAAATTTTGCTTCGGTTATGAAGGTAGATGAATAGTTGTATTCTGCAAGCTGCTTACCCGATAAATCCCAAATTTGAAATTTTGTATCATTTGAAGCTGTGAGAATACGTTTACCATCAGGGCTAAATTTAGCATATATAACCGGACTTTGATGCGGTATTTCAACTAATTTTTTACCATTCGTATCCCATATAATTGCTTTGTTATCTGGGGAAGTTGCAATAATTAATTTTCCATCTGGACTAAAACTAGGGTGAAAAACATCTTGCAAAGCTTTAATTTCTGATAGCTTTTTACCTGATGTATCCCAAATACCTGCTGTTCTTCCATCACTTGCAACAATACGCTTTCCATCTGAACTAAAGCTGGCACCAAAAAAGTTATTTTCAACTGCTGTAAATTCTATAACTTTTTCTCCTGAAATATTCCACAAACTAGAATAATTTTTGCCATCATAATTGTGCATTGCCATAATATATTTACTATCAGCATTCCAGGTCATTCCTGTGGCATTAAATGTAGATATTAACTTACCCGAATTAGACCAAATCCTTGTTTTATTATCGTAGGTTAAAGTTAGAATATATTTCCCATCTGGACTAAAATTTGCATATTGTACACCTTCATTATGTCCGGCAAGTAATAGTAATTGTTTACCTGATGTATTCCAAACACGAGCAGTTTTATCGGCTGATGCTGTAACTATTTTATTTCCGTCAGCACTAAAATTAGCACTACTAACTACATCTGAATGCCCTTTAAATCTTGCTAACTGCTTACCAAATTTATCCCAAATTAATATAGATTTTCTAGTT
>CAYMZW010000950.1:0-1596 GCA_964395005.1 uncultured Rivularia sp. | reverse complement strand
GGCATATTAGTAAATGTCCCCGATTTAAAAATTTTACGACTATACGAACTAATATCTATCATAAAACATTAGTGCCAATCCAGTTTTATTGCTAAGATTTTTCATCTTCCTTATAGCCTTAACTGTCAAATATAGGATTTACGAAAGCCCCCCTTAAAAAGGGGGGTTGGGGGGATCTATAATGTAGTTCATCATTACCCAATAATTTCAGTAGTATGATCGTAAAAAATCCAAAACTATTCAATTTATTAAATAATTATTAAATAATGAACTGCTACAAAATACTATGTTTCGTTTCGACAAAAAATATTTTTATTTGACGCTGATACTTTTTTTCATCGAGGTATTTATTGCTGTTTTTATCAATGATGGCTTTATACGTCCTTTTATCGGAGATGTTTTAGTTGTTATCTTAATTTATTGCTTTATCAAGGCTTTCTGTAATATCAATTCATCCATCGCTGCTTTGTCAGTTTTTGTATTTGCTTGTACCGTCGAAATTCTACAATATTTTAATTTGGTCAATAAATTAGGATTACAAAACAATAAGATTGCAACTGTAATTATCGGAAATACATTTGACTGGAAGAATATTTTAGCTTATGCAATAGGTGCTGTAGTAGTTTTATTTTTGGAAGAAATAATCAATAAAAAATCAAAAACAAAAAAGCTAAATTAATGAACTATTGATTGACAACGGCTTCTAAAGCACGACGAACATATTCTTCCCAAGATTCAGATGTTGGTGGAAATATCAGCCCGTAAAGCATCATTCCACTCATCACATTAAATACAAAATTAGCGTCTAAATCGACTCGAACTTCATTTCTAATTTTCGCTCTTTTAATTATCAGAGTAAAAGCTTCCTTTCTTGGCTGCAAATATTTTTCAGCATAAATCCGAGCAAATTCTGAGTTACTAGATGCGCTACCAATAATCGTAGCTACAGCTTGTCTTCCTAAAGAATTTAAAGTGATACGGGCAGCATTTTCAATCAAAGCATCAATATCATCCCAAAAATTCCCCGTGTCTGGAATTACCACTTCTTCTCTAATGCTTTCAATTGCATCAGCTACTAATTCCTCTTTACCCTTGTACCGTCGGTAAATCGTGCTTTTACCAACTTTAGCATTTTTGGCGATCGCCTCAATGCTCATCCGCTCATATCCCATTTCTGCAAGCAATTCCAAGGTTGCTTTCAATATAGATTGATGCGATATCAAACTTCTAGGTCTTCCCTGGGATTTATTGTCTTTTTTCATAGCTAATATTATAATTTACGAAACGGCACCGTTTTGTAAATAATTACAAATGAAAAAGCGTCCTAAATATACAGACAAATATAGTACTCAAACAGTTCAACAAGGATTAGAAGAATACTATAAAATTAATTCAGATTTAACTAATCCAAATACACAGCCAGATGATTTCGGTAAAATCTTGTTAGCTCATGATCTCGGACATATAATATATGGCTGCGATACCGATATGTACGACGAATTAAAATTGCTACCTTTATCTTGGTGGACAAGTGAATGTACATTTAAAGAATATCTAAAAATGCGAAAAAATCCCGCAGTTGATGTGATGTACGAG
>CAYMZW010000949.1:0-1597 GCA_964395005.1 uncultured Rivularia sp. | reverse complement strand
TTATTTCGGGGAGAACGAGCCATGAAATAATTTGAAATAATAAGATTAAAATTGTAATGAAATTATCAACATAAAAATCATTTAAAAATGCCTAAAAACAACCAACCAAAATTAACCAAAGTATCTCTAAATCTCCCCTTCGGAATTGGTGGAACGGAATGGGAACCCGATGATACAGAAAGAAAAGCGGCTTGGTCATTACTTGTAGAACTTGTTACCCGTGTCACCATCCAACCCCTAGAAACAGACCAAGGATTATTGCGGGAAGCATTAACATCTCTGTATAGCTTGTTCGCAACGACACGGGAAATTCTTAAACAAGCAGGTCCCGATGTTGGCGCATCTCGTCAATCCGTGGGTGGAATTGCAATTATTGTATTGAATAGGGGTTTACGTCCTTTTCTCTCTAAGTGGCATCCTTTATTACAATCCTGGGAAGCGCAACGTCTTCCTAATATTAGTCCCCAAGAACATGAAAAAAACTGGTCAGATCATGATCAATTAAGAAACGAGTTAGAATCACTTAGGAATGATTTACAGGAATATGCTATCGGTTTATCAATAATCGCTGGTGTAGATTATTTCTATTAAAATCGGTAATTTTAAAATAGCTGAGATCCCAAATCTTAGCTTCAACCTAAAAAATAAAACAGCCTTAAGATAGATTTTATATTAAGGGTTTCTTAAATACAGTATTCCCATAACAGTATTGCAATTAATTGCAGCAACAATCTATTTATTAATTCGATTTTTCGGTTGAATTAAAAGGTGCAATTACATAATCCGTGCATCTTGGAGCATTGTGGTTAAACCCAAATTCCTGCTTTGAAATTAATTTCTCTGCAAGAAAGCCTCCGGCTTACAAGGCTGATATACAAAGTGTGTTGAAACAAACTAAAAGCTATGCCTAGTCGTCTTAAGACGACTTTGTTTATTAGCCTCGGAATTTATTCCAAGGCGGTGTCGATTATAATGCAAAATATTAGACCAACTTTTCTTTAATGACCTCTTCCTTCGCTCTAAATCCCACTAAAACAGCCTCACCATCTTTGACAAACAAAGGACGTTTTAGCAACATAGCATCTTGAGAAAAAGCTTCTATCCATTGCTCATCAGTCCAAGTTTTCTTTTCTTCACCTAATGCCCGATAAGATAATCCCGAAGTATTACGCATCGGTTTGGAAGTTAAATTTTGCACCCAGCTTTCAAGCATTTTTTTACTAGGTGGATTTTCTTTAGTATTAACAAATTCATACTCAATATTGTTATTTTGCAGCCATGCGAAAGCTTTTTTGCAAGTACCGCAGTTGGGAATACCGTAAACTTGGATTGACATTACTACCTGTAGGGGGATTGAGAAAATAACAGCTATGAAGGTAAGCTGATTTTATATAATTTATTTTCCCTTAATTTGTCACATGAGCCAAGAAGATAAACAACAAGATAAAAATATTATCAAAATAGATCCCGCAACAGTTGTGTTTATTATATTTGCCTTAATAGCACTTCCGTTGGTGATTACAGGTTTTACAGGTTAATCAGAAGCATAAAAATGATTTGTTAATTTGATTTAAATTAGCCCTGTTTTAAGCTTTGA
>CAYMZW010000948.1:0-1600 GCA_964395005.1 uncultured Rivularia sp. | reverse complement strand
AATTGTTCAATACGATTTTTTAACTTTGCTGTAGGAACTTGAACAAACTTTTGATTGTTCTTCTTCCCCATGTCGCTATTACTTTTCTGTCCTTCGTTCCAGCCAAAAACAAGAGTGCCTATATTGTTTTCTAAGCAATGATTAACAACAATTCTTGCTGCTTTGTTAACTGCATCTCTCATTTGGCGATTACGTTTTTCAGTAATTCTTGCTAATCTCTTAGACCAAAATCCTTGCGTTTTGTTCTCTTTAATTTTGGCTACGGATTTGTTATACCACTGATTTAATGATTTCAGATGCAATCCATCCACAACAAAAGATGTACCTACATTTGAGACACAAGTAAGCCAGTTGTTCAACCCGTGGTCTATTCCTAAAACATTTGATTTGTTTAGTTTTATGGGTTCCACAGAAGTTTTATAAACAAACTCAGCATAGAAGCAACCGTTACGAGGCAATATTCTTATTTCTTTGATTTCTGACCAATTCAAATTAGTTGGCAATGGTAAAAAGAAATCTGATATTCCAAACCATGCTTTTACCTGTTTTCCTAATGGGAATCTAACTAAACCATTTTTTAATCTAAGCCATCTTTTAGGATAGGTGACAGTAAATAAACCACCAGACTTTCTGTATTTTGGCGGTTTTGGCTTTTGGTTTAATTCTCCTTTTTTAGCTTTTGATAACAACTTTTTAAAGGACTTGAAAGCTTCACCAACATTTAAACAAGTTTGCTGCATTGAAGAAGCATAACCAGCGTTAAAATGCTTGTTAGTTTTCATTTGAGCAGTTAAATCATAACCGCTGACAATCTTTCCAGTCTTAAACCACACCTGTCGAGCATAATAAACGGTGCAGTTATATAAATTATTAGATTGATAGCAAAGATATTCAATGATAGCTTGCGTTTCTTTATCCGTTTTTATCAGTATTTGCTGACAGCCGAACAATTAAATCACCTCCTGAAACAATTTGCTTATCCATGTTTCCGCATGTTAGCTTAATGGTTGATGTATGTCAATCTATCAACCAAGCGAAATGAGAAAAGATTCCATAGGATACAGACATAACGACCATTCAGTAGGTCTGGCTACCGTTCACCTTGTTTGGATACCGAAAAGGAGAAAGCCAGTTTTGAAAGGTAAAGTGAAGCTAAGACTGTCAGAAATACTTGATTCCGTCGCTAATGACAACGAATGGATTATCAAAGCAAAAGAAATTGCAGCAGACCACGTACATTTATTAGTCGAATACGATGAAAAAACACCTATTTGTAATGTTATTAGAGCGTTTAAAGGGAGAAGCTCTAAGTTGTTGCGTGACGAGTTCCCGGATTTAAAAAAACTCCCGTCACTTTGGACTAGGAGCTATTTTTATGACACTTCCGGGAAAGTTAGTACTTCTAAGGTAATGGCTTATATAAATGACCCACATCATGATAGGCATTGAAGTTCTAGGCAGATAAATCTGCTTGAGTCGCTTTTCCACCCTGCCTTAAAAGAGCAGGGCGTGACCTCGCTCCCAAACTATTTACGTGTATTAATCTAATCATCCATCCCCCATGCCCAATGCTCAATTTTTATGTATGCAAATAAACGTT
>CAYMZW010000947.1:0-1616 GCA_964395005.1 uncultured Rivularia sp. | reverse complement strand
ATTAAAACGCGATTATTTAAACTTGTTGAAATGGACTGAGCCTGTAGCGTTAATGCTGGCGTTAGTTGAAAATGAAGCGCAAGCGTTACGGGTGGTAAAGTTAGCCTTGGATGTGGATTTGATGCAGGCTGCGCGGTTAGCGGGAGAGGTGAAATCGGAGTTTCAGAAAAAGACTATTGGATTAATTTTAGAGAAAAAGCTACCTCATAAAATTGAAATTACAATTTTAGGTATCACTAAATCAGAATTTGCTGTTGGTAATTTAAATAATTATTTACATAATTACAGTTCAGATGATATATATTTTCTTACTATACAGACATTAGCAAGTATTTGTAATGAAGCCGCAGCATCTACACTGAGTAATTTTGTTGATAATGAAGATTATATTATTAGCTTTATTGCAACGCGCACATTAGTTAAAGTTGCAAATAAAACATCAGTGGATGCCTTGATTTGTGCTTTAAAGAGTAAATCTCCAAAAGTTCGTAGTAGAGCTGCTCGTGGGCTAGGAGAAATAGGTAGTGAACTTGCAGTAAAGCCACTCATAGATGCTTTAAATGATAAAGATAGGGGGGTAATTTCTAATGCTATGGGTGCATTGGAAAAAATAGGTAATGAAGATGGTCTCAAGGCTCTTAAGTCTTCAGAGTTATATTGGTTTTATTCTATCCCTCTTAACAAACTTAAACATAATAATCAACCAACCGCTTTAAATCATGATAATTCCTTATCAAGGCATAAAGTAGATATTGATATTATCATTAAAAACAGATTTGGCTATATTACATATAGTGAAGCCATAAAAGCTACTTTACCTTTATTGACGCATCAAGAGATGCGTGTCCGTATAAATGCAACAGAATTTTTAATCGAAATAATTAATGAAAAAAATATAGATATTCAATTTTTGATTGCTGAATTAAGAAATCAAAATCCAGAAATTCGTTGGAGAGTTACAGAAGTACTAGCACAAATTGGTACTAAAGCATCACCTGCCATAAATAATCTGATTTTTGCTTTAGCAGATAAAAATAAAGAAGTCCGTTGGCGAGCAGCAGAATCCTTGGGAAACATAAAAAATGAAATCGCAGTTACTCCGCTAATTCCAGCTTTACAGGATGAAGATTCAGAAGTTCGTTGGAGAGCAGCAGAAGCATTAGGGAAAATCGGCAGTGAAACCGCAGTAAGTAGTCTAATTAATGCTTTGAATGATGACTATGGAATTGTTCGTAGCTGTGCCGCAGAAGCATTAAGAAAAATAGGTAATTCGGATATAGTTTCTCAACTGTGGAAATTATTTAAATCTGGGATAGATGAAGCAAAATATATCATATTAGCAATACAAAATCGCTGTAATTTTTATAATCATGATATTTTTCATTCTCCGCCGCTAGAAGAAGATAAAAATTCAGATAATCCCACTTCATCAAATACTTATAACTTTAATGCTCCTGTGGGTAATGTTAATGCTGGAGATACAAATATACAAAGTCAAATAGGCATTCAAAATAATTAAATTCTGAATCTAAAAAATAAAAATATGTCAGAAAATTCTAAGTATCAAAATCAATTTAACTTTAATAAAGAAGTTGGTAACGTCAATGCGGGAGATA
>CAYMZW010000946.1:0-1636 GCA_964395005.1 uncultured Rivularia sp. | reverse complement strand
CTGCTCTGTAAAGTATGGACAAGCCAGACGCTTGACTCTTACAACTCTTACTTCCTGTTTCACTGGGAGCATGGGAGCGGTTATCCCTCCACAGGCTTTCAAGGACAAGCCATCCTCGATTTTTATTATTAAATTGAGTATGCTAGTTTTGCTAAATTAAGTGCGGCATTTAAATCTCTATCTATTTTTAATCCGCAATTTGAGCATTCATAAATACGGTCTTTTAATGTTAAAGTTTCGTGCTTGTGTCCGCAAGTTGAACATATTTTTGATGAAGCGAACCATCTATCAGCAATTATTAGCTGACAATCAAACTTTTTAGATTTATATTCTAACTGTCGCTTGAATTCATAGAAGCCGCAGTCAGAAATTGATAAAGCTAAATTACCGTTAGATAGCATTCCGGAAACATTCAAATCCTCTATTACAATTTTCGCGTGGTTTTTGCATATGTAATGAGTAATTTTGTGGAGTAAGTCTTTTCTGAGAAAAGCTATTCTTCGGTATATTCTTTGAAGCTTTGTTTTCAACTTCTTTCTGTTAATACTTTCATATTCTTTACGAACTAGCTGTCTTTGTAAACAAGCTAGTTTTTTGAGATTGTTTCGGAGATATTTAGCATTATTAAAAATAACTCCGGTAGACAAAGTAGCTAGAGTCTTTACTCCTAAGTCAACACCTACAGCTTCAATTTTATTTTTAGTATTTTCAGGCTTCTTTTGATTGTAAGTAAAAGAAATATACCAGTCATCAGCTATGTTCGATATTGTTACTTTTGAAGTAGTTCCATGAGGCAACCCTTCATGCAGTTTAACCCAGCCTATAACAGGTAACTTAATTGATTTTCCACCGAACGGCATTGGTTTACCACAGTTATTTATAGTGAAAGAATCATTTTTACCTTTTTTCTTGAAGTTTGGGTATGCCGACTGTTTCTTGAAGAAACGTTGAAACGCTGCATTCAAGTCTTCAAAAGCAAATTCTGTTACTTTCTGACAAATACCTTTTTCTTTAATCCAATCATATTCAGATTTTAGATATTTATTGAAAAAAGTTCTTAATGTTCGGTAATTAAATTTACATCCAGATTTGTATAACTCTTGCCAAGTAGCTAAACCCCAATTAAAAGTAAATCGTTTAATACCAGCGTGCTTAGACATTAACACTTTTTGTGTGTTACTCAAATCTAATTTTGTTTTAATTCCAAGCAATATATATTCGGACATAAACCTTCATACTTTTAACTGGGGCAGACTACAATTCAATCATATCTTAACTATAACCAATTAGGAACTGAATATAAGCTCTTTCTGCTCAGGAGATTTTGATAACTACCGCTCTATTAATGGACAATAAGACGTGACGGATTCCATCTCTATTTATTTTTTTAGACGACCTGCACCCTTGAGATTCCCTTGACACCGGCTATATGAAAAGAATAATGTTTCTTCGAGCAGCGAATATAGTTAAGTGAACAACGCCAGCCACAAAAATAGCTAACTTTTAGTTGTGATTTTATATGTTTAACTATTCTTTTTCACCGTTACTTTTAGTAACTATAAGTTTAACAATAAATTGTCTTGATTGACTAATCTTATACACACTTGTTTACATAATAGACAACTAAGTCAAGCTC
>CAYMZW010000945.1:0-1648 GCA_964395005.1 uncultured Rivularia sp. | reverse complement strand
TAAGGTTTTCTAAGATTGCTAAATCTGGGTTTAAGCTGAGATAATCTTTTTCTAATTGTATCTGGTATTTTTGGTTAACTATCTGACTGAATTTTTCTAGGAAATCAACATTTTGAAACTTGTATGCACAGATTTTTTCATAGTTACGTAAATTAATTTCTATAGTATGTTGCTGAGTTTCTAGAAGATTTAGGTTTCTAACGTAAGCGGTTAAGGCATTTGTATTTTTTTGTAAATCATTTTTGAGTTCGTCTAAATCTTTTGAGAATAAAGTTGTTGAATTTGTTAAGCTATCGTCGTATTGTTTTGAAAGCTGTGGTTTTAACTGTCTGCCATTTTGATAAGCCCAGATAATTTTATGCCTATATAACAGCAACTCATGCCAATATTTGTAATAAAATTTAGCAGCTTGAGCAAATTTAACTTCATCGGGATAGACAATAACCATAAGGTGACTATCTTTCTCAATTCCTCCAAATTTAGTTTCTTCGCGCCACATTTCCCAAACTTTAGCACCTAAAAATTGTCCTATTTGTAGGTGTTGATGTTTATGTTTAATTAACTGAGAATAAATATTATCGGCGATATCTTCGGTAAATTCGTTATGATTATCCATCCAAGTAGATATCATCCAAGTTTTTCCTAAATAGCCATTTTCAGAAAGTCTTCCTGGATTTAATTTTTCTATCTGTGGCAATACTGTTAATTCTTTGAGCTTATTTAAAAGATTTGTGAGTTGAGACAGTTCAATTGCTTTATCTTGAGAAGAGGAATAATTTAATAAATATGTATCTTGAATAGATTTGCGAACATAAGAAATGTCTATTTGTTTGTCTTTATCTAATGGTTGATAATATATTTTATAATTACTTGATGATTTTTTAGATATTATGTTTACTGCTTGAAGCTTCTTATCTAAATCATCCCAGTATTTATCGTATTCCTTTTGTGCTGATTCTGGAATTCCACTGTAATTATAGATGAATAAATCTAAAGTAGGAGAGTTTATTTTGCTCATCGCAAACCCCATCTTTTAGTCTGCTTAGTTTCTCTTTGAAATTTTTTAGCTAACTCTACGGAATCCGGAGATTGTAAAATAGGAATCGATTTTGCTATATTCTCAAAAGCATCTATAGAAGTATCTCGATTTTGGCTTTCATTTTCATAATCGCGGTAGTTAATATTGCGTTCTTTAGGTTCATATTCGCTTTGAATATTAACTCGGGCTTGTAGATAAAGTTGATTGATAGAAGGATGTTTGGTTAATTTTAACAATTCGTCGATCGCAACATTTGGTTGTGTTGAGAAAATAGCACCAACTTGATTGATTTGCTTTTGTAAATCTGCTGGTAATGGCGAATCTAATTCGGCTAATGCGGCAATAAAAGCTCGTAATGTGACTTGTTGTAAATTGTTAAGCATAGTATTAATCAGATAAAAGTAATTTAATCTAGGAATGGCCGCAGCAACAAGGGAAAGTATAGTGTTCCAGACATTCTTGATCCCCCCAACCCCCCTTTAAAAAGGGGGGCTTTTTGTAACTTGTTCCTTAGCTATGCCAAGGAATACCTATTAGAAGGCTCTGCCTTCCGCCATTCTTGATCCCCCCAACCCCCCTTTTTAAAGGGGGGCTTTTTGTAACTTGTTC
>CAYMZW010000944.1:0-1649 GCA_964395005.1 uncultured Rivularia sp. | reverse complement strand
CCAACCCCCCTTTTTAAAGGGGGGCTTTATTGAGTCCTAAATAAATAATATCAACGCTAACTTGCATCTTAGGATATTATGAATACCACCCGGTACCCGTTTCATAGTGAAAACTAATGAAAAATCATTTATTTGCAATTAAAATTTTATCCACAGTTCTAATGATAGGTGCTATTTTTTTAGAACTATGGAATATTTACGCGATACAAAACAATCTAATTATACCTTCAAATATTAAACCTATTTTTTGGATTGAACGTATTGCTGTTGCAACACATTTAATTGAGGCGATAATAGCAGCTTTCAAAGCAAGTTCTAAAGAAAAGATTTGGTATCAATACGGGATTTATACTTTTTTCGTCGGCACAATTGGTTTAATGGAATTGTTTAGCGAACAAGAGAATTAGGTAATAGGTAATAGGTAATAGGTAATTGGGAATAGAGAAAAGGCAACAACAAAATTTTTATGACTTAATAAAGCCCCCCAAATTAGCGGGGGGTTGGGGGGATCGAAATTAAAAATTTTGATATGAAATTTCCCTACTCCCTACTCCCTATTCCCTACTCCCTATTCCCATTAATCAAATTCTTGAGCGACGAGCAAAACGGGGAAATAAATCTTTAAATCCAGCTTGCCGTAATTCGACACTTTCTTGAGCGTAATTCCACAGACTTTCATAATAAAAGAAAGTTACACCCAAACCCTGTTGATGTGCTGCTCTTACTTGAGATTGAATTTGCCGCATTGAAACTGGACGATTTCGCAAACCCGCCATTATACCGATACCAGTAGGTATATATTTTTTGGTTTCGATAATTTCTGGAAGATTAATTTTACTACTAAAGCTTGCTAAATCATTGCGATAAACCTGCATCACTAATTCATCTACAATACTCAAGCGTACCCAGTTGAGCCAATCTTGTAACTGTAATTTATAAGCGTGATTATAGTAATTAGGAGATACAGAGAAAATTGCATAAGGTTTTCTGGCTTTCACTGCTCGATTAAGCTGTGCCATAAACATGGTAATTTTATCAGCACGCCATTTTACCCATGCTTCATCAGCAGAGTTGCTTGGTGGTAGATTTCCAGTTTCTTGAGTATACAAAGCAACAGTGTACTTGTCGTAACCAAAGTCCCGAGGTAAACTCATATGGTCATCAAATTGGATGCCATCAATATCATATTTATTGACGACTTCCAAAACCAGATTTTGAATAAACTGCTGCACCTGGGGATGAAAAGGATTTAACCATGCAACTTCACCCGCAGCACTATTAGAAGTGCGACTGCCATTACGTTTTTGCGTCAACCATTCAGGATGATTTAAGGCTAATTCCGATGTTTCCGGAACCATAAAACCAAACTCAAACCAGGGAAGTACTACTAAACCCTGACGGTGTGATTGTTTAATTAAATCTGCTAAAATATCCTGTCCATCCGTACCTTTGAAGAAAAAGGGAATGCCAGCGCGTTTGGCTGTATAACTAGGAAATTTAGTATATCCGGAATTCCATACAACGGGATAAATAGTATTGAAATTCAGCCGACGCA
This sequence comes from uncultured Rivularia sp., assembly GCA_964395005.1. Taxonomy (GTDB): domain Bacteria; phylum Cyanobacteriota; class Cyanobacteriia; order Cyanobacteriales; family Nostocaceae; genus Rivularia. The sequence continues at coordinate 94 of CAYMZW010000944.1, read as the reverse complement.
ACTGAGTTATAGCATCTTTAGCTCCAGCGCGAGTTTTTATAGCATTAAAATCATTGGTACTCATCCATACCCCGCGAATTTCTTGGCGAGGTAG
>CAYMZW010000943.1:0-1658 GCA_964395005.1 uncultured Rivularia sp. | reverse complement strand
CGTTCCAAAGAACAACCCAACCAAACTGGTTCGAGCCAATTGGTACGGAAATATTCCAGAATCGACCAAGCGCGGGTTACGTCTGTCAAAGTGGGAGCGCACATCACTCCACCGGGCACCATATAACTGCTGTGGGAGCCGTTGGTATGCTCAAAATGTTTGTAAATAACTTTTAGATAAGGATTAAAGGATATTCACGAACAGATTATTTTTGCTATTCAAGCTTATAAATAAGGGAATATTTAGGGAAAAAACCTCACCCCCAACCCCCTCTCCTTAACAAGGAGAGGGGAGTCGGAGAAAACAATAAAATTCGTAGGGTGCCCTGTAAACGGAACGTTTTAACGCACCGCTTTAATGGTGGATGGTGCGTTACGCTCCGCGATCGCTACGAATAAATACATTACACAATAGGGATAAGGATAAAGATAATTTCATCTATCTATAACCGAGTCATTTACCGATTTTGAACTCTACAACACAGACGGTAGCTATAGGGAATGGCGAAAATTAAAGCAACAGAATTACAATATCAACAAGTCTTTGAGAAAAAGTTAGCTGAAGCAAATTCTAATTTAAAAAGAGATAGAGTTAGAGTTAGCATCAAACAAACTGGAAATTCACTACAGTTACGAGCAACTCTTCCTTTAAAACCAGATGATTATCATCGTTCGGGTAAGAGTAAAAAGCAATATGATTTATCCTTGGGTATTCCAGCAAATTTAGAAGGGCTCAAAACCGCTATTGAAGAAAGTTATGAGTTGGGTAAATTGATTGCTCGTCATACTTTTGTATGGAATGAAAAATATTTAGGAATCAGAATTAAAGAAAAAAAACGAATAAAAACTATTGGTGAATTATTAGACAAGTTTGAGGATAATTATTATAAGACTCGCAATAAAAGGATTACAAGTCAAAATACATTTGCGAATTATACTTCGGTAATTAAAAGAAATTTTACATTAACCAATTTAGCAACTAAGAATAATTTTGAATCAGTAATCAATAGCTGTAAGGGAAATAAAAAAAATGAACTCATTGCCGTATCTTCTGTTTTTATCAAAACCTTTGATTTAGAATTTACCCTGGATGTCAAACGCGATCGCGTTACTCCTAAATTCCGAGATATTCCCGACGACGAGAAAATTATTCATTCTTATCAACTATTTGAAAAATTTGCCCTGAATAGAAAAAACACCAATCACAGCGAATCAACCGAAACCTGGGAAATGTGGCGCTGGGTTTATGGGATGCTGGCAACCTTTGGATTACGCCCAAGAGAATTATTTGTAAAACCCGATATTAACTGGTGGTTATCCGAGCAAAATATTGATAACACCTGGAAAGTTGATAAAGACACTAAAACCGGATATCGAGAAGTCATCCCCTTCGTTCCTGAATGGATAGAATTATTGGATTTGAAAAATAAGACAGCATTAACAATATTGGATAAGAAAATTTCTCAAATTAAATCCGTACAACAGATAAACTGGATGCGGAGAGATATATCAAGATGGTTTAGAAAAATCAACATTGAATTTCAACCCTATGATTTACGTCACGCTTGTGCAATTCGATCGCATTTACAGGGAATACCCATCAAAGCCGCAGCAGATAACTTAGGGCATACAGTTGACGAACATAGCAAAACTTATCAA
>CAYMZW010000942.1:0-1673 GCA_964395005.1 uncultured Rivularia sp. | reverse complement strand
CACCACAATCGGGATGCAAACAGAGAATATCTTGAAGAAAGTTTGTCCCACATCTCGGTGTAATTCCTAAAATAAAAATAGGATTTGTATTTGTATTCTCATGATTAATAGATTTGTTAATCTCTTTAACATCAGAAAGTTGCATAGTTTATGATTCCTTTAGAAATAACTTTATCAATTACATTCCAAGTTTCTTTAGCACATTTTTCCCAAGTAAAGTTAGCTGCTTGCTCCCCTGCTAATTTACTCAATTTTTGTAATTCAGTGGGATTTTTCAATAGAAATAATATTTTTTGTGTAAGTGTAAGAGTATCTCCTAACTTAACTAAATAACCTCCATTACCTACAACTTCCGGTAAAGAAGATACTTCCGTTGCAATTACCGCAGTTCCCGCAGCCATTGCTTCGCATATTTGCAATCCAAAACCTTCATAGCGAGACATTTCAATATAGATATCTGCATTGCGGTAAAGAACGGGTAAATCGTTATCGGGGACATATCCGGTAAAGTGTAATTTATTCAAACAACCTAGTTTAACTGCTGTTTCCACTAACGTCGATTTTTGCGACTCCGAACAATTCCCTGCAATAACAAGATGATGGGGAATCTGGGAATTACATTTACCGAAAGCACTTACAACTTGTTGGGGTACCTCACGGTTGTCTCCCGTAGCAAATGTCAGTAGATAAGGATGTGGTATATTTGTAAACCAACCTGAAGTAGTTAGAGAATCTGTTTGGAAAAATCTGATATCCGCACCTTCATAGGTAACACTAACTTTTTGAGAGCTAATTTGAAACTCTTTTTCTAAATCTGTTGCTGTACTTTGGGAAACAGCAATTAAATGAGCTGATTGACGACAGGTACTTGGTAAAAAAATTTCAGTAAGTCGGTAACTGAGACGGTGATGCAAAGGTTTATTTCTAATTCCAGCAAGTTTACGATAAAGATGTGGTAATTCGTGGATAGTCAAAATGTAGGGAACTGGTACAAAAGCTAATGGTGTTTCCCCTAAAACGAATAATAAGTCTGGTTTTAACTTTCTTAATATACCTGGTAAAGTTAGTAGATGCCAGGATATAGTAGATTTGACTGTAACTGCCTTAATTTTCCAATTGGGATTATCAACTTTAATTCGGTTAATAACTTCAGTACGCATCAATACGGTAAAACGTGCGGGAAGCGATAATTTTTGTAAAGCCGTTAGTAAAGAAAGAGCGTATACAGATGCACCTTTGGTATCGGTGACAATACAGGTAGCATCTATACAAATATGAGGAAGATTATCATTCATATATCAGGTCAAAATCTCGAAGCTATATTTTCATCCTTATGTATCAAAATAAATCTTGTCCAAATCTGTGTTTTACTTAACTTAAATACTAATCGCGAAAAAGCTTGATTGATTTTGTAATTATAATCATTGAATAAGAACATATATTTATTCTTATTTATTGACACAACTATTAAAATTCATTGATTCTGAATCAATAAAAATGCAAAATTGCTTGACGAATAAAACTACCAAAATACTGTCGCCAAAAACTTTTATTAAAAGCTGTTTCCCAATATTTAACAAAAGCAAGAATCCAATAATCTCGACTTTTATCATAGTTACCCAAACGATAGTGAGCTTTTGCCAAACCTTGATATAATAACTTTTTAACGTGAG
>CAYMZW010000941.1:0-1675 GCA_964395005.1 uncultured Rivularia sp. | reverse complement strand
AGGTGTTAAACGTGTTTCAAATCTTGATTCTGCTGTTTTGATTTAATAAGTAGACTCAATTGTCTACTTCCAAACCTTAATTAGAATCCGCATTCATAAAAGCCATTAAGGTTTCGCGAGCATATTCAGCCCCAATAGAAGTATCTTCAATACTAGCCATGACAATTGAACCGCTAACTAAAAGCAGGTATTGTTGAGAAAACACTTCTGGCTTGGGAATATCAGCTTCGAGAGCGAGTTTGAAAATATGAGTGCGAAGTGATTGTCTAACTATTACAGCAATTTTGTTTACGGGATGAGACACATCCGCGATTTCCAAAGCTGATTTAATAAAAGGGCATCCGTGATAATTCGGACTTTCAAACCATTCTCTCAATACATCGAAACTGATTAATATTTTCTCTTTGGGATCGGTTGCTCTTTGGTTAAGGGTTTCTTCAAACCATCGAAGCCAACGCTTTGATTGAAAGCGCATCACTTCGAGAATTAGCTCATCTTTAGATGAGAAATATCGATAAAACGTCCGTCTGGCAACATCTGAATTTACGATTACCTCATTGATGCTAACTTGATTGAAACCCTTGTAATAGAACAAGTCTGCTGCCGCAATCAAAATTTTATCCCTTAGCCGATGCTTCCTAATATCGCTTGATTTTAAACGATTCTGTTGGCGCTGCTGGTTAGTTTCGCCGCTCATAAATCAATAATTATGTAGTAAAAGTAGAAGTCAGCGTCTACTTGATAGTATCTTGAAATGCAGGTCTTTATATGGCGTTAACTAGGTTTTCCTAGATAAATCTGTATATTTAATCTTTGATTATAGCTTGCATTTTACAACAGTCTACTAAATTGATAACTGAGGGCTAAACTATGACAAACGAAAAACGGCTTGAAATCGGATTATTTGTCATGCGTTTGAGTATATCCATCTTTTTTTTGGCTTTGATAGCACAGAAACTGTTTATAACTAAGCCCACACAAGGAATTTTTCCAAGTTTTTATTCAATAAACATACCAGCTTTTATTTGTTATCCACTATTATTTTTTACAACAGCTTTAATAGTATCCTTTCTTAGCGGTTTGTATAAAACATTTTCCTATGGTGGTGTATTGAGTATGCAGCTAGTTTTGTTAGCTCCTACATACAAAGAGTTGTACAAATTTAGCGAACCGACTTATATTTTTTTGTGGGCAATTATACCATTGGTGGGAGCTTCAATTAGCTTATTTTTATTACGAGATAATGATAATCTGTTTGCCTTTAATAAGACGATAAGGAACAAAGATCGAGAGTTTAATAATTGTTATTGGCATCACAAACAAAGAACTTTAGAAATTTTATCATCCCTAAGTCATCGCACGGGCGAGTTTAATATATATTTAAAACAAATTGCTAATGGTGTTGGTGAATTAATTGATGTTGATACTTCCGTTATCACTGTTTGTCAAGAAGGTTTTGCTCAAGTTTTAGCTAGTAATGTAGATATAGATAGCGATAATAGTCATCAATCTTTACACGGACAATTAACTGGAACTGTTTTCAATTCTGGTAAATGTCTAATTGTTGAAGATACAGAAAAATCTACAGAGCATGGTAAAGCACCAGAAGGTTGCCGTGCTTATTTAGGAATACCTTTACGCACTTCTCAAGGCAAAGTTATCGGTACAATTTGTT
>CAYMZW010000940.1:0-1680 GCA_964395005.1 uncultured Rivularia sp. | reverse complement strand
TATTTACAATATTTATTTAAATTACTATATTTTATCTAATACATTTTTAAACTTAGTCGTAACTCAGGATAACCGTATAGTTATACCTAAAGTTAATCAGCCACAACTTAATAATACAATTGTCCCCCTCCCCCCACTCAACGAACAACACCGCATAGTCACCAAAGTAAACCAAATGATGTCCTTATGCGATGAACTTGAAGCGAAGCTAACGCAATCAATTAACGATAGAGAAAAATTGATGTCAGCAGCAGTACGTCAGGTTTTAGCGGCGTGAATTTTGTTTAATAAATGACTCAATAAACTCTGCGTACCTCCGCGCTTACCTCCGCGCTCCTCTGCGTTTAAATATGATTCTAAACAGCTAATTTATAAGATAAAAATGCCATAATTTTCCGTTCTAACGTCTCTTCAACTACAATCTCAACTTGATTTTCAATAAATATTGAGCAAGCATGACGTACTAAAATTTCAAAATCTTTATTGTCAATTTCTCGATTTGCTTATAATTGGGAAAAATAACATAATACTGTATTTAATTTTTCTTCATTCAACGCAGTTAATTTTTGTTTATTGGAAGTTGCTTTTATGTTAGATTCAAATTTATACATCAGATTTGATTCATAATATTATTTAGTCCTTTTTAATGGACTTTTGCTATTAGCCTCTTAATTGCATTCCCTGGTGGATATGGGCATAATCGAATAATTCTAATCATTTTTATTAACCATATAATTAACGGTGCGTTAGGCGCGAAACACAGATATTTTGTTACAATCCAAATTATTTGTCGCGCCATAACACACCCAACAATTTCTTGTGGGATGGGCATCCCTGCCCGTCTTAATAATCTAAACTAGTTACAAATCCCGTAATATAGTCAAAAATCTTTTTTCACCAATGTCAGCAGCATATCTTTTAGTATCCCACGGAAGTCGAGATCCGCGTCCGCAAGTCGCGATGGAAGAGTTAGCGCAAAATCTCAGCAATAAATTAGAAAGTAACTCGAATTCTGATGCGATTGGTAATATATTATCGCCAACGAAATGCGATTATCAAATAGGTACGGCTTATCTGGAGTTACAACCACAACCGCTACACGAACAAATTGTAGATTTTAGTCGTAAGGCGATCGCTAATGGCTGTCGTCGTTTAAAAATACTACCTTTATTTCTACTGCCGGGAATTCACGTTACCGAAGATATTCCCGAAGAGGTGGAGTTAGCGAAAAAATTAGCGAAAAAAGCTTTAAAAGAAGATATTTCAATTGAATTACAGCCACATTTAGGCTCTTGTTTCGGTTTACAAAGGTTGCTCGCTAACAAAGTTAAAGATATATCTTTTGATAGTAGAATAATTGTAGCTCACGGTAGCCGTCGCGTGGAAGCAAATGCGAGTATCGAAGCAATGGCTATTTCGATGAATGCGGTTGCTGCTTATTGGGCTGTGGCTCCGAGCTTAAAAGATATTGTGGCTCAGTTAGCCGCTGATGGTAAGAAAAAAATCGCGATTATACCTTATTTTCTCTTCGCGGGTGGTATTACCGATGCCATCGCGGAATCTATACAGGATTTAAAATTACAGTTTCCTGGGGTGAGTTTTCAATTATACGAACCCTTGGGAGGAAATGGGGAATTAACCGATTTAATTTGGGATTTGATGCAAAGATGAACCGGGAAA
>CAYMZW010000939.1:0-1689 GCA_964395005.1 uncultured Rivularia sp. | reverse complement strand
AAATACGTTTAGTGAAACAATATCTATGTCTTCACACTCCAAATCATCTTTAAAAGACGGTTTAGCCGCCCTCAAAAAAGAAGATTACCGCACGGCAAAAATCATCTTAGAAGATGTTGCAGCTAGGGATGATGATACCTCCTATAGCTTACAAGCCCAAGTTGGCTTAGTTGTCGCATACTCCCGCAGCGGCGAAATTGAAATGGCGATCGCGGTGTGTGAATCTTTGGTTCAAAGCGGTAATTCTCAAGTTCAACAGTGGGCGGAAAAATCTTTAAAGCAACTGAAAAAAAAGTATCCCGATAAAAATACCAAGTACTCAACGGGATTTGTTGCTTTTGAATCGCCAGAAGATGAAATAGAAGAAGATAATAAATCTCAATTCCCAAGCATTACTAATCCTACTCCTACCCCACCTCCACCACCACCATTAGTTTCAAATTCAAAAGCGATAAATACTTCGACTTTGAAAGAATCCACAGTGCAAACGAAAAAAAAACCTCGTGGTGGTGAAATAGTACCTGCATCGAGTGCAAATTCGAGTGCAAATTCCTCTTCAAATTCCTCTTCAAATTCTCCAAGTCCAAATATTAACTCGAATATTCATTGGCGTTTGGGAGGAAGGGCAAAGGTATGGCAACCTCTACCAAAAGCAAAGTTTACGAAGTCTATTCGCTTGCCATTGCTGGGGATTGGAACCTTTGTTGCTTTATTTTGGATGGTACGGGCACTATTAAAGCTAGTAATGGAATTAATCAACCATATTTTAGTTGCGCTGCCATTTTTAGAACCAATACAATTTTTATACAACGACCCGACTAACTTAGTGCTAGGGATATTTATCGTCATACCGGCTGTTTCACCGTGGTTAATCGATTGGCTGCTATGTAAATTTTACGATAAAAAAGAATTAGATCGAGAAACTTTAAAGACATATTCTCCCGAATCAGTACGGGTACTGATACGCTACTGTCAACCGCGAGGCTGGAGCTTACCAAAATTTTGTTTATTGCCTATGGCAGCACCAGTAGCATTTACCATAGGTCATTTACCACGTACCGCTCGGATTATAGTTAGTCAGGGGCTTTTAGAACAACTTGAAGATGATGAAATTGCGGCAATATTAGCTTCTCAATTGAGTCAAATCGGTCGTATCGATTGCATAGTAATGTCTGTAATGCTGTCGGTAACAATTCCGATTTATAAACTGTATCAACTGATTTCCCAACTAAGTGATGATATATCCAACCGAATTGCAGGTACAGTTGTAGGAATAATCGCTAATGGCATTTATGGAATTTGGTATTTACTTACCTGGGGGGGTTTGTGGTTATCGAGAAGCAGAGTTATTTTGAGCGATAAAACTGGTGCGGAAGTAACCGGAAATCCTAACGCATTGATTCGCGGTTTACTTAAAATTTCTATTGCTACTGCCTCGGATATAGCCAATAAAAAACAAACACCTTGGCAATTAGAAAGTTTAAACCTAGTAATACCAGTTGGTCACAACCAAAGTTTATGGTTAGGTAGTATTGCGCTAAATACCACCTTTGAATCCTTGCTAATGTGGGATTATCTTAATCCTTACCGTCAATGGTTTGTAATCAACAACAGCCATCCCTTGATGGGGAAACGCTTACAAAAATTATCTAAACTTGCTCGCTACTGGCACGTTGAGCCGGAAGTATA
>CAYMZW010000938.1:0-1694 GCA_964395005.1 uncultured Rivularia sp. | reverse complement strand
AAAAAACGAAGAAGTTGAAGAAGTAACAGAAGACAAAATCAAAGAAGAGGAAGAATAATAATGCGTTATGCAATTGTTATTGAGAAAGCAGCTAATAATTATTCGGCTTATGTTCCTGATTTACCTGGGTGTGTAGCTACAGGTGCGACTATTCAAGAAGTTAATCAGCAAATTAAAGAAGCTATTGATTTTCATTTGGAAGGCTTACGAGAGGAAGGTTTATCAATTCCGGAAGCGACTACTTTATGCGAATATGTGGAAGCTTCGTAATGTTTAATTTGCTCTTTCCTTAATATTCATTTCAAAATAATTAAATAAAGGTACAAAATACAAATAAAATGCAAAGGGAATAAATCCCGAATCTGTCATTAAAATAGTAGCTGGAACTAAACCCGCAATGTTCCAAGGAATTAAAGGAGAAAGAACAACTACAGAATTTTCTAAATCCACCGCTAGCTGATAATTATCTAATTGATTTTCATAATAATTATCTTTAACTAACTCTTCAGTTAAGAGAATTGCAATTGTTTGAGTACAGCCAAATGCAGCGGCAGCTATACCGATAAGATTTGTAGCTAAAAATAAATTTGACCTAGATTTAGCTTTTTCGAGATATTTTTGAACTGATTCTAAGATTTTAGTTCCCGCAAACAATCCAGCGAATGCTGTAGAAACAACAACTACTAAACACACTTTAGCCATAGAAAATATACCACCTCCAAGGATAATATTTTTCAAGTTACTATCTTCTGTTAATTCAAATCCTATAAATATATATTTAAAAATATCTGAGACAGAATAACCTTGAATAAAAATACTCATAAATAAACCAATTAATATACTTACCAACATAGATATTTTGATTTCCACCCGCAACCAAGCAAGTAATAAAATCGCCAAAGCTGGTAAAAGTACAATCGGATTGACGTTAAATAATCTAGCAATTTCAGAAGTAATATTTTGTCGTTCAAATTCTACAGGATTAGCAATAGAGATAAGTAAATAAACTATAGTAGAAGCAATTAAAGGTAAGAATGTTGTTGTTAACATCCTTCTAATATTAGTATGTATTTTCGTTTGAGTAATTATCGCAATTAAATTAGCACTAGAAGACATCGGAGAAGTGCGATCGCCAAAATAAGCTCCAGCAATAATCGCACCCGCAGTAATTTGAGGATTGACGCTACTTCCACTAGCCATAATCATCAAAGCAATCCCAATTGTACTTACTGTTCCGAAAGAGGTACCGATTAATAAAGAAACTAAAAGAGATAAAATAAAAGCTGAAACAATAAAATAGGAAGGATTAATAAATTGAATTCCATAATAGACAATAGCTGGTACAGTTCCCGCTGTCATCCAAATTGATATAACTGCTCCAATTAATAGGAGAATGTAGATAACTGAAAAAGATTTTTTACTACCATTCCAAGCGAGAGAAAATAATTTTTTTGATTGAAAACCTCTTTTTAAAAGTAAGAAAAATAAAACAGTTATAGAAACTAGTAAAGGATAAACAATAAAATATCCTTTGAAAGCGCTAGTTAAAAGTAAGACAAACGAAAAAATTAGAAACAAGATTAAATCCATTGCCCATTCCTTATTCCCTAAGCAAGATATGAGTTATGCAATTGTAATTGAAAAGAGGATACTTAATTGATGAATTTTCTCTCTCCTTCGCGCTCTCTGCGGTT
>CAYMZW010000937.1:0-1699 GCA_964395005.1 uncultured Rivularia sp. | reverse complement strand
TCGGTTGCAGCAGTTGCCTGCTTATCAACGTTGCTAGCTACTAACGCAGCTAAAGTGAAAATTGCAGCAGAAGAAAATCGCATAATATTTAGCCTGAAGAACTGAAGTTAGCGTGTATTTTGATAATGTGTTTTGATTATCGGGTTCGCCAACGGGGATAATACTAACTTCCAATTTCTTCTGTTTATTGATAACTTTATATACCCCTCTTACCTTTTGAGACAGCCAATCAAAAATTTTTGTTTCTCATGAGTGAAATATCACCTCTTCCCTTTACTAAAAAAACATCATCTACAATTTCTAATTTACGCTTATTAGTATTGAGTAACGGACATGGGGAAGATGCAATTGCAGTCCGCATTTTACAGGAATTGCAACAGCAAGCCTCGGCACCGGAAATCTTTGCTTTACCTTTAGTAGGTGAAGGGCGTGCTTATCAAAAGCTAAATATTCCCGTAATTGGCTCAGTACGTTCGATGCCTAGCGGTGGTTTTATATACATGGACGGTCGGCAATTAGCGCGGGATGTACGTGGCGGTTTACTGCAATTAACTATCAATCAATTAAAAGCCGTGCGCGGATGGGTAAAAACTCAAAAGAAATCTGGTTATTCCACACAAATTTTGGCTGTCGGCGATATTGTACCGTTATTGTTTGCCTTTGTAAGCGGTTGCGAATATGCTTTTGTTGGTACGGCTAAATCGGAATACTATCTGCGAAATGAAACCGGATGGTTGAAACGAAATACCAGAGCCGAACGTTGGGAAGGCTGGAGCGGTTCGGATTACCTACCTTGGGAAAGATGGTTAATGAGTCGCAAGCGCTGCAAAGCTGTATTTCCCAGAGATTCTTTAACCACAGAAATATTAAAGCAGTGGAAAATCCCGGCTGTTGATTTAGGCAACCCGATGATGGATGGTTTAGAGCCAAGTTTTCCATTACAAAATTTTTATACTACCGATACTCGAAAACAAGAATTAGAGCGTCCTTTAACAGTTACACTCTTACCCGGTTCCCGCACTCCGGAAGCTTACGCCAATTGGGAACAAATTACAGCAGCAGTTGCCGCATTAATCGCACAATACCAACAGGATTTCGCCAGACACACCTCCGGCAACCTCGTATTTTTAGCAGGTATCGCTCCCGGTTTAGACTGCGATATTTTAGCCAAAGCCCTCAAAAATCAAAGCTGGAATATTGTATCCAATCAAGAATCACCCATAAAAATTCCCGATGCCCAAGCATTGACATTTAAGCAGAAAAATGCATTGATGATTTTGTCCCAAACAGCTTACAACGACTGCTTGCACTTAGGAGACATTGCGATCGCGATGGCAGGTACAGCCACAGAACAATTTGTAGGCTTAGGCAAACCAGCATTTATCATACCTGGAAAAGGGCCTCAATTTACTCCTGCATTCGCCGAAGCCCAAACCCGTCTCTTAGGATGCTCGGTGATATTAGTCCAAAAACCCACCGATGTCGCTTCCGAAGTTCAAACCCTTTTCGCAAACCCTGATAGACTGCACGCAATAGCCAAAAACGGCACACGACGCATGGGTAAACCTGGTGCAGCAAAACGAATTGCTCAATGTTTGATCGAGAAATGGGCATAGGGCATGGGGCATTGGTAATTGTTCGTAGTAGCGCTTTAGCGCATCATAATTCCGAACCCGGATGCGCTAAAGCGCTACTACTA
>CAYMZW010000936.1:0-1702 GCA_964395005.1 uncultured Rivularia sp. | reverse complement strand
ATTTTGCTCGATAATGCTGTATATTTTTAAACTTCGCTATCAGCAAATAAATAAAATCTGAACAAAAAATAATTCCTCTATCATTCTCCCTTTAGTAGGATCGCTTTGATGAATAACATTGCAATCTTTACACAAACTTTATACACTAATTACTAATATCTAGCGATTTAACCGTATACGAAGAAAATATAAGTTAGTGTTATTACAATTTCAACACTATTTATATAGTAAAAATCTGAGTCTAGAAATCTTCTTAACATAGTACTATTACAGGATTATTCCTATAGAATTAGGTCTAAAGTTATATTTTTTCGATTGTGTTTAAATTTACTCAAAAAGATAGTTATTATATTCTTTAAAATATCTATTTAATTTAAGATAAATTTCATATCACTGTATGTGAAAAAATGCAAGCTATACCAAACCACTTAAGGAAGGAGAGATGAAGCCCTCTCAAAAACCAAAAGTCGTAATCATAGGTGCTGGTTTCGCAGGTGTAGAAGCTGCCAAAAAGCTGGGTAAGCATGGAGTCAATGTTTTATTAATTGACCGTCATAATTATCACACTTTTATTCCAATGCTCTACCAAGTAGCCACTGCCGTACTTTATCCGCATCAAATCATTTATCCTTTGCGTAGTTTATTCAGAAGATTTCCGACAGTAAATTTTTTGCAAGCAAACGTTAGTAAAATTGATTTTGATAATCAAATAATTTACAGCGCAGATGTAGCAATTAATTACGATTATTTAGTCATCGCTACGGGTAGTCAATCGCAATTTCTCGGCGTTACCGGAGCGCCAGAAAACAGCTTACCAATGAGGACTTTGAATAACGCGATCGCCATCCGCAATCAAGTTTTAGGTAATTTTGAGAAGGCAGCAAAAGTTACCGACGAACAGGAAATAACACGGTTATTAACATTTGTTATAGTTGGCGGTGGTGCAACTGGTATAGAGTTAGCAGGTAGCTTAAACGAATTGATTCACAACGCTTTCAAAAAAGATTATCCAAGCTTAAATCCCGATCGAGCGCGAGTCATACTTTTACAATCGGGAGAACAATTATTTCCTAGCTATCCACAAAAATTGGGAAACTACACCGAAAAATACTTACGTCGTCAGGGAGTCAAAGTACATCTTAATTCTAAAGTAAATAAAGTCACAGCAGAAGCCGTTTATTTAGAAGACAATACATCTATATTTACAGACACAGTAATTTGGACAGCCGGAGTATTAGCCGCGACACCCGAAACCAAACAATCAGTAAAAACCGCTGCAAAAAACAAAGTTATAGTCGAGCAAACCTTACAACTTTGCGGACATAAAAATGTATATGGTGTAGGAGACGTTTCCTACGTCGATACTAAAGAAAAATTCAACGGAGTAGCACAAGAAGCAATACAACAAGGAAAAACAGCAGCAGAAAACATCCTCCGACAAATCAAAGGGCGATCGCCTGAACCCTTCGATTATTTCAACAAAGGGCGTTTAGCCATAATCGGCAAACACGGAGGAGTCGGAAAAATTGGTAAATTTGCAATCAAAGGATTTATCGCTTGGTTTCTATGGTTAGAAGTTCATTTACTATACCTCCCCGGAATTCGCAATCGTTTAGGAGTACTTTTCAACTGGCTAAAATACTATTTCTTCGGTGAAGGTGCATCTAGGATTATTATTTCTACAGGGAATAGGGAACAGTGA
>CAYMZW010000935.1:0-1703 GCA_964395005.1 uncultured Rivularia sp. | reverse complement strand
ATGCTAATTTATCTTCAACCAAAGCATCATTCAGAGAAAATTGTAGCTCGCGGCTATTGTAACTACCATAACTTGCGCCAAATAAAACTTCTGGCTCCGAACTTGCTTGACGAGGAATAGCATTAACGACACCCCCAGAACTATTTTTACCAACTAGACTACTTTGAGGGATTCTTGATACTTGTATTCTGTCTAATTCAGGAGAAGAGAGAAGGAAGAAATTGTTATAGTCAACTGGAATATCATCGATATAAAAAGCTACTCTGTCTTGAGGGGTAAGAAATTTAGGGTTGAACAATCCCTGCATAATAACGTGGTTAATTAATTCATTACCCCGCTCATACTTTGGCGAATAGTTGTATTTAGCAAGTTTTTTGGCGATTACTTCTAAATAATTGAGTAGAACCTCTCTGATTTCCTCATCGGAAATCGTCGTTGAATTTAAAGGTAAATCCTGCTCTGGAGGTAGTGTTTGTGCTGTAACGGTAGGTTCGATGTCTGAGGAGGAAATTGAATCTAAATTTAATAAATAACTATCGCTGTTTGCAAATGTTTCTGTTAGCGCTGCTTGAATATTATTATCTAATTGAGAAAGATTTGAAGTTAGTTTTTCAGTATTCCTAGAAACTAAACTTTCTTTTTTATCAAGATTAATTTGTTTCTCTGCGAGATTTTCTTGAGCAAAACTAGGTTGAGCTAGTACGAAACAAAATACACTTGTGATGAGTGTGTAAAAAAGCTGTTTCATATTTAAATTATTCATTACTATCACTAAAAAGAATATAGTCCTATGTTGGACATTTTTTAGTAGCTAATAATATTCATAAGACTTACTATATTGTTATAATGTTTTGTTAATAGGTGAAGCTAAAATAGTCATTGCTACTTTCGACCTAGTAATAGATTTTTTGGATTAATTTGCTGTATGTTAATAGTTAACTTGATTAATTTCAGGACTTACGCAACAAGAACGCAAATTATAGTGTTCCAGCCATTCTAGATCCCCCCAACCCCCCTTAAAAAAGGGGGGCTCTATTAAGTCCTAAATTTGTTTGTAATTTATCGTATAAGCGGGTGGTGCTTAATAAATACAGTCTACAAACTGATAAAGACGTTGCGCCCGGCAACGTCTCTACATTAGTTATTGATTTTTACAGGAAATTCTAGATTAAAATTAGTCTAAATTTAGCCTAAATGATTCTCTAACATCTGAGCAATCACTTCTGGTTGAATTTTTCTATATTCTTTTTTACCTAGCTTCAATACGCAATTGGAGGAACTACAACATTTTAAACAGCCAGTATGCTCGATAGCAACTTTGTCATAAAGCCCTTTTTCGCGCAAAATCTTTTCTAATTCTGGTAATACGTTTTGACTGTTTCTTTTACGGCAACCCGATTTTTTACAAACTAATATCTTGGGTTTACTTTTAGTTTCCATATTTTGTTTAGGACAAGTTTCTATTGGCTTTATCCCATATACTTTTAATTTAGTTTTTCCGGTACGTAAATTTAACTTATTGACTCCAAAAACATTTACTTGTTTTCCAACCTTTAAGAATGATGCTGCTGATTCTCGTAATATTTTCGGAAGTTTCAGCTTAATTTCTCCATTGTGAGTTATCAATTTCAAGTATTTAGGCTTTTTTAGATTATCTCCATCAAAACCAATAAATTCACCTTTCAAATTAAATTCGGATAAAG
>CAYMZW010000934.1:0-1711 GCA_964395005.1 uncultured Rivularia sp. | reverse complement strand
AAGAGCGCAGTTATGGGTGGAATTTCCTCTATATTAGTTTGTCCTAAGTTTGGTAATACTTCTGTTAAATGTTGAATTGTTTGCTCTCCTAATAATGGAAAATTCTCTAAGTTATAAGTGCTTAAATTGTAATCATTAGAAACACTTTCAATATTACTAAGACTAAATAATTTGGGTTTTAATGCTTCATCAATATCACCTAAAGTTAAATATCTATCAGGGGTATCCCCTGCATTCCATTCACGAGAAAATCCGTTAGCTTTTATTGAACCACTTTCTTGTATTGGTGGCATATTGTTAAATGAAATCATTTGCCAGTCAGGTAGTAATACCTGCTTACCTTCCTCTGAAGAAATCATACGAGTAGGTAAATTGCTTTGGCTTTGTGCAAAAGTTGAATTTGAGTAGATACTAATGGAAGCGGCGAGAATAGGGAAAACTTTTAAAGTTATAAATTGACCAATCTTCATTAATCTATTTTGAGATATTCTTTTTTATTTTTAGTTAATTATCAGCATGGAAGTAATTCCCTATTGACGTAAAAGTATTTATCACAAAAGTCATATTTTCATATACTCGCAAGTAAACTACCGCAACACAACGGCTTTTAATCTCATTAAAATAAAGATGATACAAAAAAAATCTATTATGGTAAGAACGGTAAAAGCATGTCAAAGCCTAAAATTCTTCAAGAAAATAAAGATTATACATTCCGCTCGTACTTTGAAATGACTTACGAGCCAGAAGAGATTTTAGCTGAATTTGGGTACAACTTGGTTAGGTCTAAATTATCACTGCCGAAGACTCAAAAACCACTTGATAGAATTGCGGATTTAAAAGACCGTATCGAACGAACTTTGCCCCGTGTTAGTTTAACAAGTGAAACTGCTCGTCGCGAAACCCTTGTTGCACCATTATTATTAGAAGTTGCTACTTATTATTGTGACTGTCAGTTGCGTATTGAATACCCCTTGACAGTAACTAAATGGTTAAAAGGAAATTTGGATTATTTGCTGCGTGCAAATCAAAGTCTTTTGGTGGTTGAAGCAAAAAAGGATGATATTACCAGAGGATTTACGCAAATGGCTGTAGAATTAATTGCTTTGTCTCAAATAGAAGAACAGCCATTTCAATATGGGGCTGTAACAATTGGGGATGTTTGGCGTTTTGGTTTACTAGATGTCGAAGCTAAAAGGATTACTGAAGATATTAAACTTTATTCGCTACCCGATGATTTAGAAGCATTAATGCTTGTTTTGGTAGGGATTGTCGAGCGAAAATCTTTAAATAATATTGTCTGAAGTATCTTTATTTAATGGTTTCTAATTGCCAAACAAAACCTCCGGTTCTTTAGCCCACCTACTTTTATCCGGTGATGCAGCCGGACGAGCGTAAGCAGCTTTATTACGAATCTCTACAATTTTATCTTCTTCCCGAATCATGCTGGGAGTAAATTGCGATCGCACTTCCAAAAAGTCTCCCACACTTACATTCAAAGGTTGTTTCCCAAGTTCCTGGGCTGGAAACTTCTTAGTATTCCGATAAAATACCTCCTGGGCAGTTTTTCTTACCATCAGCGCGATTTCAGCGGGAGTAAATAGCTTCGTTTCTCTGAGTAGACGCAACCAATCTTTTTCGCAAAAATCCAGCCCTGGGAAATATTTAGCTAAGTGCAATTTAAAGATTTCATACCTCGCTCCAGCATGAGGAA
>CAYMZW010000933.1:0-1716 GCA_964395005.1 uncultured Rivularia sp. | reverse complement strand
GGATCTGATAAAACCACGTATGCTTCTTCTATAAGTTTTTTTCGATATGCAATTGCTATATGGGAATATTCCCGTCGCGGCAATCCGACAATGCGATCGCCGTATGCTTGACGCAACTGCTCCTCACTTGCCGCCATCGGAATTCCTAAAATTCTGTAATAATCTAGCGGAATTTGCACAGTCTACTTCCCCGCTCAGCCTCGATCGATAAAGTTTTCTAAATATTCTTGGGCTTGTAAAACCGTGCCATAATAATAACCCAGTGATTCACACAGTTATAGTGTGTATCGCGACATCTTTACCTATACCTCCCTTCAGATAGAGTCAAGTAGTCGCTTATAAGTGTAAATTAAAGCGGATCTTCAACCTCCTACGATAATTAAATGTGCTTAGTGTAACAGAAGTCTTTAAACTTTATTAACTTAGATATTACCCTTGTTCAGGACTATTTTGTTAAATACAACTTATATATAAATGTTGTACTCGCACAACAATATCAAGGTAGATAAAGGCTTTTTCCTATAATCGGAAAAATTAAACATTATCCCTGAATTTTTTTCTTAAACGAGAAAAAGATACTATCATAATTGTGATTTTAGTACAAATATCTACGGAGAGATTCCCGATATTTGCTGTCTGTATCTGATTTGTTAATCAAAATGCAGAATATTGATATCCTGAAACGGTAATCTGTAGGAGTCAAGACGGTGTAAGTACTTATAGAAAGCAAAATTTAGCGGTCGATCGCAAATTGCGTATTGCAAACGGTCATTGACTACTGAGCAGGCAATATAGAATCGCTGTTACAAAAATTATCTCTTTAAGTGTTACCACGGAGTTTATAGGAAAAATAATGGTTCAAGAACGTACTTTACCCAATTTCAATGCGACCACCGCACAAATAACTAAGGAAGAAGGTTTACGAGTTTACGAAGACATGATTTTGGGGCGTTTTTTTGAAGACAAATGCGCCGAGATGTACTACCGAGGCAAAATGTTCGGTTTTGTTCACCTGTATAACGGTCAAGAAGCAGTTTCTAGCGGTGTAATCAAAGCAATGCGACCGGGTGAAGATTTTGTATCGAGTACTTACCGCGACCACGTTCATGCTTTGAGTGCGGGAGTTCCGGCAAAAGAAGTGATGGCGGAGTTATTTGGTAAAGAAACTGGTTGCAGTAAAGGGCGCGGTGGTTCGATGCATATGTTTTCTGCCGAACATGGTTTGTTAGGTGGTTATGCATTCGTTGCTGAAGGTATTCCCGTTGCTGCCGGAGCTGCTTTTCAAACTAAGTACCGTCGCGAAGTTCTCGGAGATGAAAGTGCAGACCAAGTTACAGCTTGCTTTTTTGGCGATGGAGCCTGCAACAACGGTCAATTTTACGAAACATTAAATATGGCTGCTTTATGGAAACTACCAATTCTTTTTGTGGTAGAGAACAATAAGTGGGCAATTGGAATGTCTCACGAACGCGCTACTTCTCAACCAGAAATTTACAAAAAAGCCAGCGTATTCGGGATGCATGGAGTAGAAGTTGATGGAATGGACGTACTAGCAGTTCGTTCCGTAGCTCAAGAAGCAGTATTACGCGCTCGTAATGGTGAAGGGCCAACATTAATCGAAGCGCTCACCTACCGTTTCCGGGGTCACTCACTCGCAGATCCAGACGAAATGCGTAGTAAAGAAGAAAAAGAATTTTGGTTTTCTCGCGATCCAAT
>CAYMZW010000932.1:0-1717 GCA_964395005.1 uncultured Rivularia sp. | reverse complement strand
GATCCCCCCAACCCCCCTTTTTAAAGGGGGGCTTTTTGTAACTTGTTCCTTGGCTCTGCCAAGGAATACCTGTTAGAAGGCTCTGCCTTCCGGCATGAATTGAGGTAGAGCCTTGAAGACAAATTACTCAACTTTACCAGTTAAAATAAACCCAGCCCAATAATAAGGATGAGCGTAAATTTGCTCAATGGATGTGATTTTAGTTTTGTCATTTTCAATAATCAACATTTCAGTTTTGAGATATTCCTTACATTGTGAATCGTGCAATTTATCGCTTAAATTAGCATACCATTCTACTAATTGTTGATAAGTAAGTTGACGCAACCATTTTTTAGCTTGTTTCAAGGCAATTGTTGGTGTATTGCCTAGCTCAATTAACTGGTAAAATTGAATCATTAATAAAGCAGTAGAACGTTCATCAACAGTCCAAAGTGTGCTAAGAACATAGGTTGCACCTTTGGCGAGAAATCCACTTGCTAAACCTACATATTCATCTACTAAACTGTAGGTGCTGGTGATTCCTGTTTCGCAAGCGGAAAGACAAATTAATTCATATTGACTCAAGTCTAATTGTTGGTTATCAAAAATATCTCCTAATGTTAGTTTCTGGGGTTTTACTAAAGCTAAAGCGGAATCTCTGGGATTATCTGGTACGTGGTATCCATGTCCGCTAAAATGGAAGTAACCGCTATTATTTTGTAAAGCTGTAGTTAACGATTTTTGCGTAACTGTTTGAACTTCTAATTTATTGCAGCTTGGATATATTGTATTCAGGATGATCGATTCAATGGCATTAAAGACTAAATCATCATTGGTGACATTTAAGATTTGAGAAACTGGTTTTTTGATAAGTGGCGATTGAGCAAGTAGTTTTAAACCGATTTGAAAACTAGGTAAATATGTAATGTTGAAGCGTTGGGGGAATAAATAATCTAAAGGCAATAAATGTAATTCTCGGTGAGGAATTAAAATTAGTTGTTCAATTCCTGTAAGTTGTTGTGTAATCCGGTTGATTTCTAAAATAGAAGATAAACTTTCAAGCAATCCCTTCATTTTCTTTCGCCAAGGGGCTGTTTTTTTAGCTGTATTTGTATAATCTTCTTGGCAGTAATCTTGATAATCTTGCTTCCATTCTTTTATCCAACTTTGAAAGCTTTGCAATTGTTCGAGATATGCTTTTGATGACTCTGAGTGTTGTGATTTGCCAAAAAAGCTGTTAAATGAAAATATATTCTGCTTTTTTTTCTTTCTGCTAGATTGAGGAGATAAAACAATGGTTGGCTGATTGTGTTTAACAATGAAAGTAGTAATAGCATTAGGGCTGATGTGCCAGAAAATTGCTGCCGTTTTAGGATTAAGCAGTTTCTGCATATCTTGGTAAGTTATCTTCGGTGGTTGATAATCCCAATTTTCTTGCAACCAACCAAGACAGGTATTTTTTCGTGTTTCCGCCAATTCTAAAGCAGCGACTTCCTTATTTGCATCTTTTGATTGAAGTTTAATATCTATTCGCAACTGATTGAAAGCAGCATATCTCCGCTCCAAGGTAATTTTCTTTCCTTGAGTGTCGCATTCTGCCACCATTTTTTCTAATCTTTGTGCGCCAGCTTCTATATATTTTTTAAATGCGTTTTCGTTACCTAAATTTAAACATACTAGCAGCAATTCTTGTAATACTTGTAAGTGAAGTTGGGGGAATTTCTCGAAAGTTAGGAAA
>CAYMZW010000931.1:0-1738 GCA_964395005.1 uncultured Rivularia sp. | reverse complement strand
GGAACAAAGAACCCCAACCCAGCTACGAAGTGTACCAAATTCTAGATGAGGTTTACCAAAAACAAGTTCCTGAGCTATCGCGATACGAAGCTAGGGGAACTACAGAACGAATTCTTAGGGAATTAGGAGAAAACGTTGTTAAATCAGGATTATTCAAAGATTTGATTTTTGAATGTATGGAGTGCCAACGTAGCTATAGCATTGATGATTATCTTACTTTGTTGAGTACTTTATCACCTTATATAGTATTAGATTCTCAACAGCGAGATGCTTTATTTAATGATTTGAGAGATGCTTTAAGTAAAAATCTTGGCGATACCATCGAAACATCCTATCTTTCAGCCTTTCATGTTGCTTGGAAGAAAGATAATTAATGATTTTGATTTTATACAGACTTACGCAATTGTAATACAGCACGGGAGCAGTTAAATGAAGTACATTTTTCTACTCCCTCTCTTGAAAAGTTGCTCTTGGGGGAAACCCCCAAGACCGCACTTTTCGCTACTCCCTACCCTTCGGGTTCGCAGTCGCTCATGGGGGAGACCCCCAAGACCGCGCTGTCTCACTCCCTACTCCCTTATAACGATATATTCTGTACCTCATGAAGGTGAAATCCGCTGTAATATCCGGTTGGTGCGTGACACTGAATACCTTGTTTCTACGTTCAAATTAAATCAAAGTGTCACAGCACCCTACAAGAAAAATGTGACGCTCTATTAAGTCCTATTATAGATAAACTTGATTTAAGTCACCCATCATATAAAAATCAAACATTCATCAATATTCCACAACAATCCCCCCGGAATACTCGACAAAATCCCCAAATAAAAAGCGCCTTATCTTTCGTATAGGGTGAAGGATAAGGCACAGTGCTAGGAACAATCTGTAAAACTTTGAAATTGCTGCGATTGTCTCAAAGTTAGGAATATTTACTTAGAGCCGGAAAATCAGTATTTTCCGCAATTATCGCAAAACCGATCTACTTATAATTACTTACTCCCCTTAACAGCTTACCAACTCTCTTTGGGAAGACTTTTGAAATCTAAAAGTACTAGCAGCCCAGTCTTTCAAATCGGGTGCTAACCGTACTAACTTGCGTAAAATATCTTCATTTACGAATAGTACCAAAGGAAACTTAAACTGTTTGCCAAATTCATCTCGCATTAAATTTGTAGAAATAATTAGTTCATTAATCGCTTCTACGGACTCTAAACCCCTGACTACCAAAGCATCAGGCTGATTGGAACCCAGTACCGAAACTATATTTGTGTAAAGCGTTTCCGCCTTAGATGATAGAATTACTTTTCTGATATCTACCATCGAAAACTCTTTTAAGACGCTGATAACTTCCTCTTGCTTATCCGCATTGCAGCACGCCAAAAGCAGCGAAAACTCACCATCGGAAAGCGCGATCGCCCTTGCCAACCTTTGAACAACCGCCGTATCATTTGTTGTACCGTTCTGAGAATCAATCAAGCCTATCATCAGTAATCCGCTCGTTTAATTTTAATGGAATTTGTTCAACTAGATATCCAATCTATCAGTACAATCACTCAATGCACTCTGGCTTAAGAATGATATGTACGAGTAAATTGAATTACAATGAATGCTCCAACTACTTAAGTATACTCAGGAGGTAATAATTGAGGATGTGGTGCCGCACCCCGCATTTTTAATTACTAGGTATTTGGTATCGGTGGAATTACGAGAGGGGGAAAGTTAGGCAACGGATGGAGTT
>CAYMZW010000930.1:0-1747 GCA_964395005.1 uncultured Rivularia sp. | reverse complement strand
GCATATTTCTAGATTAAAAGATTCTTTGGGTTCTTTACCTTTAGGTTATAGCTAAGAATAAGCGCTCTTACTAAACCATAATAATTTGATTGAGTTAAATTGAGTTCGGGAGAGTCAAATGATTATCAAGATTTCACTAGTCATTACTGCACTAATTGCTTTCTTATTAATCCCGATTTATCTGAAATTATTAAGAGAGGTTAACGAAACAAATAAAATTTGGCGTTTGTTAGAAACAAGTCCAAATAATACTACTTTCACCACAGAAATGGTTGCGGAATTGCCAGAACCCGTACAGCGTTACTTTCTCCACGCAATTCAACCGGGAACTCCTTTAGCTAATTCCGTTAAATTAAAAATGAATGGTAGTTTTAGGTTATCACCAGATAAACCTTGGCTACCGATGCAAGCCGAACAAATTATCAGTGCATTAAAAGGATTTGTTTGGAAAGCCAAAATTGGTAGCGGTTTAATGAAATTTATTGGTAGTGATTATTGCTTTAATCATTTTGGTCGAACAAAGTTTTCTATATGGGGAATTATCCCAGTTGTAAATGCTCATAATCAAGATATCACTCGTTCTGCTATTGGTAGATTTGTAGGAGAATCTTTCTGGCTACCTTCGGCTTTGTTACCGCAAAATGGCGTTAATTGGCAGGTAATTAATGATAATACGATTGAAGCAATCATAAAAGTCGATGGGAAGCATATAAACCTAAAATTTGTTATAGACTCAAACGGTAAACTATTAAAAATGTCTTTACCGCGTTGGGGAGATAAAACAGAGGATAGTAGTTATGCTTATATTCCTTTTGGCGGAAAAGTTTTAGAAGAAGAGACATTTGGAGGGTTTACAATTCCTTCTCAAATAAATGTAGGTTGGTGGTTTGGTACTGATAAATACTTTAATTTTTTCCGTGCAACTATTGAACAAGCTGAATTTTGTTAAATAGAAGGGCTGTTTCTTCACAATCTCATTATTTTATCTTAACGTTGAAATATAAATAAGTCTTAGCCCAAATATTCTTTTAAATAGGACTTATATATTTGTTAGTCAATCAGCTATTGTCACTGCTTGTGGGAGCATCCCAATTTTGCAAAAATACGATTTGGTAGTGCGAGCATCTTGCTCGCTAGGAGCCACGAGCGAGCAAGATGCTCGCACTATAAAAAAATAAATTTACACATTTAGGATGCTCCCCTGCTTGTCCTCACACCGCACTACTTAAAATTTTACTAATTATTTCAGATTGCTATACATGATTGTTATTAACTTGTTTAAACAAAGAAATATAAATTATTAATTAGAAATATTTTTTAATTAAACTTGTTTAATTGTAAAGATAGGTGGTGTTGTTACTAATGCAATAACTACCTATTATTTGATATTTCTTATCGGGAATTTCTGTATTAGTTTGTTATATTGAAAACGCGAATTAATTTTCGGACATATTATAAATTTAAAAAAGAGATTTGCTCAGTTAACTAAAGCTGTTCCAAATTTAATTAAGGTACTTTATATAAACCACCTACTTTTATTCTTATCAAATCCTTTCGTAAAGCAAAAAAACTTAGCTGCTAGATAAAAGAGGTAGAATCATACTTTTTCGGGCTTTAACTTTAAAGATATTAGCAATGTGACCAAATACGACAAATAACTAGCACGCTCGACGAAAAATATAGGAGATTTACCATGTTAATAGATTCAAAACTAAATTCTGTCAATTTAACAAGCTTAAAAGAACCA
>CAYMZW010000929.1:0-1755 GCA_964395005.1 uncultured Rivularia sp. | reverse complement strand
CCTTCAGCACAGAAGACGAATACATCACCATCCCCATCGTCGAAGAAGTAGTTGAAACTGCACCCAAATTAGCAACCGCAGCTGTACAAGTAATCGCACCAACAATCAATGAAGCTTTCTTTAATGAGCGTCGAACCATAGCTAACTTTATGACTGAAGCGGGGTTTGTTGCAACAACTGCGGCAATCACGACAACTAGTACCGTTGCAACAATTACTGTTTCTATAACTTCTCCACCAAAACCAGTTTTTATCAAAATAATGGCTGGTGGGATTGGTGGGACTATTTTGGGGGGAATTGTCGCAGCACTAATTTTGAGGCACTATAGAAAACAGGTTTTGAGGAATGATGAAAATTCAACATCAACAACCGCAAATACAAAACAATCAACCAAAAGAAGATGATTTTGATGAAGTGTGGGTGCCAAATCCCCACGGACTTCAAGATAGTGCTGCGACGCATGGGTTAATCAACAGTTTAAAATCCGGAAGCTTAGATTCCTTGCTAACTAATCCTTGGCTGATGTCGATTTTTGTTGCAACAGTAATTTTGGTTGCGATTGCTGCAATTGCAACGGTTTTATCTGGTCAACGCTCGATAGAACTGAACCCGTCTCAAGAAGCATACTCCGAACTTTTGCAAAAATCTCAAAATTTAGATGCGGCTGATAGCAACTTCCGGGAATATTTGACCCGTAATGATTATAGCTCTGGATTGGTAAGTAATCCTGGTTTATTGCAAGCAGTAGTTTTGGAAGCAAGCGCGAGATATAGCAACTTCGTTATTGCCAGTCAAAACAATCCCCAAAATCCGGCTTACAACCAGCATGAAGAGGTAATTAATCACGGTTCTGAAATTGAAGCTTTGAAACGGATTAATCTTGGAGCATCGGGGAAAGAAGCGAAATTAAAATATGTTGACCCCAGCACGGGATCTTGGGTAACTATTCCAATTGATTCAGCAGAATTAGCAGCCAGTGGTTTGGTCAAGCTGAATATTATCTCCAATAGTAGAAGGGAAGCAACACAGCGATTCAACTTGGTTACAATTGCTCAAAATACAAGGCTTCGTTTGGACGAAGTAAAAGCCGCTATGTTGGAAGCTTTACGTGTCAAAGGATTAAGCCCAGTTGCATCCGAACTTGAGAAAACGGATTGGTTCGGAAATAAAGCCAATCCCTCAGAGGTACAGATATCTGATTATCAGCAAGATAAACCAGAACCAACTCCTGCCACTCCATCAACCAAACAAGAACCATTAGAAAATAAACCCTCACCAGAACCATCAGGGGGTAAAAATGCCCAGTAAATTAATATTTGTACCCATTACTTTATTTTTAGGAGGTTGGATGTTTACTAGCAGTTTTAGCAGTAGCACTATCCAGCAATCAGCAACACCATATTCTACCCAACAACAAACGATGGAAATAGAAATGCCAGAACCAGCAAAGTCTTTTCTGCGATTTGGTGGTAGTGCGATCGCAGTATTAGGGACATCAAGTCTAGTCTTTTGGGAATTAGCGAGTAAAAAACATCACACCAAACCTCAACTTTTATTAGCTGCTGGTCAAAACTTTGTTCCGAATGCAGTTTCTGTGGTCAATCATTCTCAAACAATACCGCCATTACAAAACAACCAAGAACCACTAGCAAATACCAAAATTCCTAACCAAATTCAGCAACCGAGTGTTTCTCCTGAAGTTGAAAACTTTCCACCACAAGAAGTTGCAAATTTCTACCAAACAGGTGGATTACC
>CAYMZW010000928.1:0-1766 GCA_964395005.1 uncultured Rivularia sp. | reverse complement strand
ATTGGAGTTAGGAGTTAGGAGTTAGGAGTTAGGAGTTAGGAGTTAGGAGTTAGGAGGTTCAACTTCCAGTCTCTGGCTGGGAATCCCTAGTAGGAGGCTCTGCCTCCAATACATCTGTTGAGGCAGAGCCTCATGATATACATTACAAGGCAGAGCCTTGTAACGAGAGCTAAGATGTGTCTAACCCAACCTACTAACTCCTAACTCCTAACTCATAACTCCTAACTCCTAACTATCATTATTCCGATTGATTTCCAGCGGCTTGATTTACTTGCTCCTGAGTTAAACTTAATAACTCAGAAACTTCTTCAATACTCATACCGCGAGCTAACATTGCTGGTACAAGTTCTAATTTTGTTTCTTGTCTACCTTCTTCTCTTCCTTCTTCTCTTCCTTCTTCTTTTGCTTCTCGATAAACTCTGGTTTCTTCTAATTTAATCCCTAACATTGCTTCCACCTCTTCCCTACTTAAGTTGGAGAATTTGTAAACTGCTATTGTCGTAATTATATCTAACAAGTTCTTTTGAGGAAGTATGTTGGTTTCTTCCTGCTTTACTCTTTCAATTAACCGCTTCGCCGACTCCACTACCTGGTTTTCTGAAGCGATGGTTAGCTGCATTAAACTTATACCTATGCTTTGCTCCGTTGAATCATCTAATTCGTCTAAATAAATTCTTCGTACTTTATCGCATTCGAGTAGTGGTTGATGAATTGTAGTATTTTTTGGTTCTAAATTACGGCTGGGGAAAATAATTACACCGTACCAATCATCCTGTAATAAAGCATTGCGGTACATATAAAGTTGAGATTCTGCAAAAAAACGATGGTATAACAATTCATCAGTTTGAAACTGCACTTCTGCAAAAATAACAACGCGTGGTGAAGCGTTTTGCGGTGGTAAGAATACCCCGTCAATTCTGAAAGTTAATTCTTTTATCTCTACTGATTGAAAACTGTAGTTTGTTGTACTGGTAATTCTTGGTTCTATAAATTCAAAAATTAATTCCGGGGAACGTTGAAAAATTGTATAAAAAATCGCATCTCTTCTCACAACTTTCTCCAAATTGTCTGGAAATTTTGATATTTTATTAATTCAGGACTTACGCAACCACAACGTTAGCGCAGCGTGTCCCGCAAGAAACATAAAATTAGTATTTCAGCCGTTTAGATCCCCCCAACCCCCTTAAAAAGTGGGGCTTTGCGTAAGTCCTATAATTATCCTATAGTTGAACTATTTTAAAGGAAGAATTTTATTTTTTAAATATGTTTAGCTATCAAACAACATCTTGTATCATTTTTTTGAACTAATAATCTTTAAATAAACTCATTAAATAATGCAGTATTTCTAAAGCCATAACACACCCTACGGTTAGGCTGTTATTAATCCCTTGACAAAATAAATTTGGTGAAGTAACCTTTCGATATGCTGGAAATACTCGTATTAATTTAAAATCAAAATTAAAATAAATATGAAGTTTTTTTTAGTGTCTTTTCTAAAACCTGCATTGTTAATATCTCACATATTATTTTTGTAATATTTGTATCTACCCATCATTATTAGTGAGATAAAAAAGCTGAATATTCACCGTGAATTATTTGTAATATTACAATTATATTTAGTATATTTTATTCTAAGTAGTTGATCTATTCGGAATTATTTAATTAATCAATATCCTGAAACTTAAGCTAACTAATGGTAATAGAATAAGCTGTAGTCTTATAACTATGAAAATCTGCCAGAATCCTAACTGTTCTAATCCTTTTAA
>CAYMZW010000927.1:0-1767 GCA_964395005.1 uncultured Rivularia sp. | reverse complement strand
TCGATAAAGGCGATCGACCATCATATCTAATTAATTTTGAGAAATATAATACATACATAAATTCTCAGTAGGGTGTGTTATGGCTTTAGAAAGACCACACCGTATTACTAATTAATTGCACATTTCTGTATATATATTTAAACAAAGATAAATTATATTACTAAGTATCTGTCTGTAATGGTAAATGTAGTACATATAACCTGAATTATTTATACGTATGAACTATAGATAATAAAAACTACTTATTTCAGACAAATAATACATAACCTAAAACCCAAAGGCAATCTTTCTCATGTTTAACAAAATACGTGCTGTAACTTTTGCTGCCTTGATGCTAGCTACCACTTCACCAATTCTTGTCAACAATACAGCAGTTGCTCAGATACAGCGTCCTACCAAAATAGCTAGTACCGTTTTAGTTACAGTCAACGGTTATCAACTAACTCAAAGTATGGTTGACTCAGCCATTCAAGTTGGGGAATTTCTTGCTGGTAATAAGTTTAGTGCAGCAGACAAGCAGTGGATTAAAGAATTCTTAGTAGCAAGTTTTCGTAAAAATCCAGTTGGAATAGTGCAAGAGGACAAATTTGTTAAACAAGTTCTTTCAGATATTAAAAAACATTCACGAAGTCCAATAAACCTTGCTCTAGGACGAGAAAGTTTATTCGCAAATATTTACCTTTCCAAACTTGCGAATAATACTGTTAATCAGCCATCAATAATGACAATAGTGTACAAGTACTCACCAGTCCTTTATGCTAACCCTAAATATAAAATTGTTGTTACCAAAAGAACTGCTGATTCCTTGGTTGCTTCACGGAATTTTGCCGCAAAATTAGCTGGAAAACCTTTGATGACTATTGATTATAATTATTGGGCGCAAGATTTGCGGCGATCGGGTGATGATTTTTCCTCTCCGAACATAAGGAAGAACTTTGCAACAGCTGAAAGTCGTTGGGTTCGCTTGCAATTGGAATGGTCAAAAGCATCACCTCAGCAACGACAGAAGATAGTTGCTCTTATCAATCAACACTTGCAGCGTGGTCACAAAATACATAATATAGCTCGCGAACTCGAAAGTATTGCTAGTGGTGAAAATCGGACTGCTAGTAGTTCAAATACAGCAGGTCAATTCAATCAGGCTGAGTTCAATCACGGAATGGGAATGATAAATACCTTCCGCAGAATGATGGCTTATTAATCTGACACATTAATTAAGGTGTTAAGCCAGATAATAATGTAGAAACTTAATGTAATTGCTACATCTCCAGCAAAATCTAATTCAAACGAAATTTTTCGTCAATCTAAAAATAATCCCAACTTCTCAACTAAAACGCCCTTTGACTTTAAGTCGGGGGCTTTTTTTACGAACCTATTTATTTAAGCTAAAAATTTTTCAGAAGTTACAATATTGTGGCAATAAAAGGATGAAGCATGGGGTGGGCATCCCTGCCCGCCTATTTTTTAACAACTTCACTTGTATTCCGTTCAACTGAAAAGCCTAACAAGCATCTAGGATTCGGTACGGTATTCATAGTTACTCTAGCGCGAATGGAAACTAGAATCGCGATCGCCAACTCGATCAAACGGAATCCTAATTTACGTCTGGCGGTAGATGCACGGTCGCTTGAATTAATAAATTAAATATGCCTATGTGGCATCGTTATAAAAGTTTGCCAGTAATTTTGGAATAGAAAATAAAATATCAAAATTCACCACAGAAAATCAATTTTTACTTATAACTGTCATTTCTTTAATACGCCATTT
>CAYMZW010000926.1:0-1769 GCA_964395005.1 uncultured Rivularia sp. | reverse complement strand
GTGTATGCGTGCCAAATATTAGACCAGATATTAAAGAATATGTTGGTGAAGCGGGATTTGTTTACGATTCAATCGAAGAAGTAGTTGATATTATTCAAAAACCTGTTCCTAAAGACATAAGAGAAGCTGGATTTTTACAAGCTAAAAAATCAGGAATTCAACAACACAAGCATTTACTTACCGATCTTTGGCACCAAGCGGTTCGATGTTAATTCATTAAAAAATATTTGGTTTTTGCTTATTTATATCAAATTTTGAAACAGCATTTGTGACCTGCTTTAATTATAACTTTCGAGTGCATCTACTAACTTATAAAACCTTAATTTACAGACATTAGTCATAGATTGATATAAATTTTTAAAATTTATGAAACAAAAAAATAGGTACAAAAAAATGCAAAAGTTAGTTTCCGTAATTATTCCTTGTTTTAATGCCGAAAGATGGATAGGAGAGGCTATTGATAGCTGTTTAAAACAAACCTATGCTCATATTGAAATTATTGTAATTGACGATTTTTCTACAGATAACTCTATAGAAATCATTAAAGGCTACGGAGATAAAATTATTTGGGAACGCCTTCGGGAGAATAAAGGCGGATGCTACGCTAGGAACCGAGGTTTTGCTTTATCCAAAGGTGAATATATTCAGTTTTTAGATGCAGACGATTTTATTTTACCAGAAAAAATAGAAAGACAAATTAATTATTTAGAAGAGACAGGAGCAGACGCTGTTTATGGTGATTGGCGATTTCAAGGACATCAATCTAATGGAGTTGTATTGCTCGAACAGATAGATAAGCCCGGAAGTCAAACGGATATTCTTAAATCTTTAATTGAAAATTGGTGGACTGCCGTTGCATCCTTATTGTATCGAAGAACAACTGTAGAGAAAAGCGGTGGATGGGATGAAAATTTCTCAGCCGCACAAGATAGAGATTTTTTCATTTCAGTAGTAATGGCTGGTGCAAAAGTTGTTTATCAACCCGGTTGTTATTCAATATATAGAAGATATGGCAGCGTTACAGTATCAACCGCTTCAAAACCGCGCTGGGTAGAAAATCATTGCAAAGTTTTGCAAAAAGTAGAAAAAAAATTATTACAAAAATATCAGCAAAATATTCCGATCAATTATCGTCGTGCTTTAGCACATGGCTACTTTGAGTTAGCCAGAGATTATATGTATATAGACTATGCAGAATACTTACGATTTTCCCGAAAATCCTTAACTTTATGTCCTGATTTCAAGCGCAAAACTAAAAAACCAATGTACAAGTTAGTTCAGGATATTTGTGGATTTCGTCTTTGCGAGCAATTTGTTAGTCGTGTGTTACTTTTAAAAGCATATATAGATTATAGAATCAATCCCCGCATCTCAAAATTTAATAGTTAAATTTTATCAATTACTATAAGTAGGTCGGCGTTGAAAATTGTAACGCCGGACAAGGCAGTAGGCAGTGGGCAGTAGGCAGTAGGGGTAAGGGTTTAAAGCTAATTTACACTCTGTTACATAGTTATGTTTTTTTCTGCCGACTTACTTAGCAATGGTAGAATACCTTTAAGAAGAGGGAAAAGTTATGGATAGAGGAAAAATCGTCGCGATTATTACAGGTGTATTTTCTATACTTTTAGCTGTTGCTTATCTTGTATTGGTTCAAATTCTTGACTTTCGAGGTGAAATGAAGCCCGCACCAGTTACTCAAGTAGAAACTTACAATGTGGTTGCTGTTTTTAATGAATTGAAAGATGCTCAAATAGAAAGAAAAATATAAT
>CAYMZW010000925.1:0-1790 GCA_964395005.1 uncultured Rivularia sp. | reverse complement strand
ATCCTTCAATAAATCAATGGTTTGAGACTAAACTTCAATTAAACCGTATTGCTGTAATTAGTTTTTCAAAAAGCCTCAATAAACCAAAACAAGCTGATAAAATTGCTGTTGCACTTGTAAACTACGCACGCAGACAAAAGTGGGAAGTACGAACAGGGGAGCGTCATTACAACATTTTTTATGTTCAAGGTATGTTTCCATCAGGCATCAAAAATGATAACAAACCGAACCAGTTCAATGATTCCCGGTTTTTAGTAGAAGTAAATCCCACTCCCAGACTGATTAGTGCTTGGGAAGCGTCTATTGAACCGGGTAATTATTATACTAAGCAGCCTATGAATGCTTTGGGCGCTGCACAGATAAAAGTTCCCGGACAGTATAAAGCTTGGCGGATTGGAAAACACAAAGGTCGTGAGATTGCATTAGTTCAAGTTGCACCAGTAAACATAATCCGGGACTTCAACCGTAATAGCAAAATTGATAAATATGATAAGAAGGAATATTCAATAATTGGAGCGAATCAACATAGTGGAAACGACCAAAAGTTTGTTGATAATGCAAGCGCTGGATGTCCGGTAGGACGAACATCTAAAGGACATCAAGAATTTATGAGTTATTTATACAAAGACGTGGGTTATCAAGCAAATAATAATTTCATATTTTCAACTACATTTATTTCAGCAAAAGAATTGAAATTTTAACTTTTATGCCCAGCAGGAAATTGAGAATGAAAACAAAAAAATATCTGTCTCCAAGCGATTATTATTCGTACATTAAATCTGATGCTTGGAGAAGTAAGCACTATCACTGGCTAAAACAATCTAGCAATAGATGTTCGATGTTTCCTTGGATAAGAATAGGCAAATATGCTACTAGAAAATATGGTAAATACAACATACATCATACAGGGGTTGGCTATCGACATTTGGGACATGAGGAATTAGGTAAAGATGTACTTCCGCTTTGCCCGTTTGCTCATTGGTTAATTCATGGTGGACATATGAAAGCTAAAGCTCCTTGGCAACCTAATGCTATTCAAAAAACTTTGCATTTATGGTGCAGTTTACCACTAATTATGAAACAACTATTTTTGTTGTTTAGTGGTTTATTAATAATATTTTATTTAAGAGCATGAATAGAATTATTTAGTGGTGTTTTATTTCTATGTAGATAATGAGAGATTCAATAAAGTTAGGATACAAATGGGATTTACTCAATATACTATTACTATTTTTGATTACAAGTTTTGCATTAAGTAAACCCGCAATTAAATTTATTTCAAATGGGGTAAAAAGTATCTCTCCAACTCCTACTTCATATTCTGGAAGGTTAAACGATTTATTTGCTAACAACTCTTCTATAGGTGTATTAGCAATCTGTGCATCTGAAGGAAATTGTCAGCTTGATGGTAGCAGAACAAAGCTTTATTCAGGTCATGTTGACCCTGGTAATGGGGTTCTAAATAGAGGCTGGTGTAGCGACCAAGGTAGGGGAGGTAATAATTTAGATAATGCTGATGCAGTATGTTTAAAGAGAACTATAAGCCGTATTCCTAGATTAGCTAACAAACTCAAAAATGTTGGCATAAATCCCGAAAAAAATATTGAAGCATTTATTAATAATTTAGACCAATGGAATCAAGCATCTCCTCGTGTCTCAGATGCTTTTGCAAAAAAATATGCTGATGCTTTGAAGAAAGGATTAACGGGTAAAGAAGCTATTTTATGGGCGAGGGTTGAGGCTTTTCGTAAAAGTAATGGAGAACTTGAAGCAGGTAATTCACGAGTAGG
>CAYMZW010000924.1:0-1793 GCA_964395005.1 uncultured Rivularia sp. | reverse complement strand
GAACTGTTACAAATAATATCATACTCATAACGATTTCTCGTTTGGAAATGGGAGAATTAGATACTCGAGAATGGTTGTTAACTAATGGCTTGGGAAGTTTTGCAAGCGGTACAGTTTCCGATGTCCGCACTCGCACCTACCACGGTTGGTTGTTCGCAGCAACTTGCCCACCTTCAGGGCGTACTTTACTGATGTCGCATTTGGAAGCTAGCTTAGAATTACCATCAAGGGCGATCGCATTAGGGACTAATTTTTGGGCTAGCGGTGAAATAGAGCCTCAAGGCTACAAGTTGCTACGTTCTTTTGATATTAACCCAGTTCCAAAATGGATTTGGGGTGAGGAAGACTGGCAATTGAGCAGACAAATATTTATGCCTTACGGTTTGCAGAAGACAGAAGAGGAAAAGCCAGAAGATTTTGGTGATTTAATACTTAATAATCAATATAATCAACTTAATACTCATCAAAGCCCATTTCGAGATCGCGTATTGATTCAGTATCGTTACCAAGGTAATGATACTGCTGTTTTAAGGCTGAGATTGTTGATTGGCGATCGCGATTTTCATCATCAGCAAAAAGGAAGTTCTCAATTAGAGTTTTCGCAACAGCTTCAAAAGGGGCAGCTTTGTTTGCAATCAAAAAATGCAGGGGAACTTGGCACACCTTGGCATTTGCGTTGGAGTAAAGGTACGTATCAAAACGAAGGTATTTGGTACTGGAATTACGCTTTACCAGAAGAAACGCGCCGAGGGTTGTGTGACAAAGAAGACCTTTACAGTCCCGGTTACTTAAGTGTTGTTCTGGAATCGGGAGATACGGTGACAATAGAAGCGCAACTAGGTTTTTGCGATCATTCAAATATTGCTCTCAATTGTGAAAGCTTTAATCGAGAAATATTAGCAGAAGAAAAAAGGTTATCGGACATTTTTGCATGGAAAGATGATTCGGAGCAATTCATAACTCCTAACTCCTCACTCCTAACTAATTCCCCTTCTACCCATCTCCCTCCAAAAGATGTAATCTGGAAAAAACTACTACGCGCTAGCGACCAGTTTATAGTTCACCGAGCTTCAATTAACGGTCCGACAGTAGTTGCTGGGTATCACTGGTTCAATGATTGGGGACGCGATACTTTGATTGCTCTACCCGGTTTGGCAATAGTAACCCAGCGCTTTGAAATAGCCAAAGGATTGTTACGAACCTTTGGACATTACTGTCGTCGAGGTTTGATTCCGAATGCTTTTCCCGATGCTGGTGGTGAACCTTTTTACAACAGTATAGATGCAACATTGTGGTGGATTGAAACTTTGGGGCTTTATTTGGAAGCTACCCAAGATTGGGAATTTTTAGCAGAACAATATCCCGTAGTCCGGAAAATTTATAAAGCATTGGTTGGTGGTACAAATTACAAAATAACTGTTGATTCTACCGACGGTTTATTAAGTTGGGATGCTCCTGGTGTAGCTCTTACCTGGATGGATGCGGTTGTGGAAGGTGTCCCTATAACTCCAAGACGTGGTAAGCCAGTGGAAATTAATGCTTTATGGTATTCTGCTTTATGCTGGGCTTCACGATGGGCAGAAATCTTAAGCGAGCAAAATTTTGGTGAAGAGGGAATGCGTTTGGCCAATCAAGCAGGGAGATATACTCAGCAAGCGCAACAGGTAAAGCGATCGCTACAAAAATTTTGGAATCCCCAAGATTGCTATTTATACGACACCATTGAACCAGATGACCGTCGCAATTCTCAAATTAGACCGAATGCTGTTCTAGCGCTTTCATTGAGCCACTGC
>CAYMZW010000923.1:0-1797 GCA_964395005.1 uncultured Rivularia sp. | reverse complement strand
TCTTCACCTTTGACAGGTTATCTAGGAAGAATCAAAGGTAGCGATTGGAAAAGCGATAAATTCTACTTTCTCCGCGATTTAGCAATTTAGGTGAAGAATAAACTGTTAAATATACTTAAATATTAAAAAAATAATAAATTATACAAAAATATTTCAGTAATTTTCCAAAAGCTAAATCGGTTTGATTAAAACTATACTGATGCTGATACTACACACCAGTAAGTATAAGTACAGGGAACTATTAAAATTTAGGTTTAGCTTGAATTAAATTGCTGAAGCGATGAATGTAAAAGCTTTTAGGTAATTCTAGCCGGTGGTGAACTTACTTGCATATGCTCTGTTAACTACACAAAAAATTTAATGAACGTAATTACTCCAGAAACTCTAGAGAAACTTGTTAAATTGCAATCGCATTATCAAGGTTGCGTCAATTTATTAAAATTAAAGGAATGTTTGCAGCAGAAGCCCTTTGGTTTAGCAGAAGATAAAGTTAATAGTTATATCAGAAAAATAGAGCAAGATATAAAAGTGCGATCGCACTTAGTTGAATTAGTAAAATATTATCTACAAAATTTTCAGGTGGATTCTATAAGTGTAGAAACGTTACACGGTGCTTATTTTGCTTCTCAACCACCACAATCTTTACAAATAATGGAAATGTACGAAATTTTGATCGAGCTTTCTTTGTCTTCAACTGGTTATTTGAAAAGAATTGAAGGAGCGGATTGGAAAAGCGATAAATTCTGCTTTCTTCGCGATTTATCAAGTTAGTTAGTAGTTAGTAGTTAGTAGTTAGTAGTTAGTAGGTTGGGTTAGAGACGGGCAAGCAATTTGAACTATTAACGGAAATCTTTTTATAGTGTCGTAACCCAATATGCGTATTTTGGGTTAGTTGAGATATTGTCTTCACATGAATTGAGAGGATGTTAGGAAAGGAGCGCAATGTTACATCCGGCGTTAAAACCAATATTTTGTAGTGCGCCGTGAAGCCAACCTACTAATTATTTTTTATAAATTAAAGTCAGGACTTACGCAAAGCCCCCCTTTTGAAGGGGGGTTGGGGGGATCTAAATGGCTGAAATACCTGCGGACACCGTTGCGATTGCGTAAGTCCTAAAAGTATTAGTACGGTGTGTTATGGCGCGATAGCTAATTGCTACTGTAACAAAATATATGTGTTTCGCGCTTAACGCACCGTTTTAGTATTTAATTCGCCGGTGCGTTGTACTCCGTGACAACACACCCTATTATTTTATTAAGACTTCCGCTTTTACCACGTTGTCTCAATATTAACTCAAATTCAATTTTGAATAAAAATCAATTATTAAATAACTTAAGAATAGTAATTCTCATTCCTCTTACTATTTACACCTTTGGCTGTTCATCTAATATGGTTGAAGATAATAATATAACTAATAATTCAGCAACCAATATATCTTCAGTATCGCAAATATCAAATAAAGAAATCCAACAACTTGTAGAAAGACAGGGATTAGCTTGGGAAAATGCAGATTCTGAAGCAATCATTGCTGACTTTGCAGAAAATGGTGTATTTATCGCTCCCGGCACTACTATAAAAGGTAAGAAAGATATTAAAAAAGCTGCGGAAGATTACTTTAAACAATTTACAGATACCAAAGTTAAAATTACTAGAGTTTTTAGCGATGGAAAAGAAGGTGCAGTAGAGTGGACTTGGAGCGATAAAAATAAAAAAACTGGTGAAAAATCTCTAATTGATGACGCAATTATTTTTGAACTTAAAGATGGAAAGATAGTCTACTGGCGCGAATATTTTGA
>CAYMZW010000922.1:0-1798 GCA_964395005.1 uncultured Rivularia sp. | reverse complement strand
CCCGCTTCACCAACATATTCTTTAATATCTGGTCTAATATTTGGCACGCATACACCTACGCCTGCCGCTTGTGCTTCGGCTATAGCCATTGGCCAGCCTACTGTTGCAAGTGAAAAGTCTGCTGTATAAACTAACCACTGATGTTTT
Organism: uncultured Rivularia sp.; assembly: GCA_964395005.1. Classification (GTDB taxonomy): domain Bacteria; phylum Cyanobacteriota; class Cyanobacteriia; order Cyanobacteriales; family Nostocaceae; genus Rivularia. Next base: position 1,651 of record CAYMZW010000922.1, on the reverse strand, counting down.
TTATATTGCGGACTCATTTCATTTGGCTCTATGGGCAAGGTGATATTTACGGGATTACCTTTTGATTCGTTAACCTGCTTTAATTTATCTACTCTGTAACCAAGGGCATATAGATTAAATTGCTTTTCGGGAATTAAAGTTGCAAGTTCGATGTAGTCTTCCATTTTCTTTTTAGGAATGACTGCACCAGTATTCATAATTGAGTCACCATTAGGAGACTTATCGTGAAAGAGTTCGTAATTTACGACGGGAAAGCAGTCGATAATCTTTTCTGAGCGAACACCGTATGCTTCCAAATATTGCCGCGCAAAAGGAAAAGCTAAAACTCCCAAACAAAGTTCGTGGTTTATTCGATGTAAATTCTTTTTGATATGAGCAACTTTCTTAAACTGCGGCGTATTTCTTTCTAATACTTCTCGCATCCTTCCCTTCCAATTTTTACGCCGCAAGCAAAGCGTGTCGTAAGAGTGCGATCGCACTGTAAAAGGAATTCCTAATTCTTCAGCGAGCGGTGCAATAAAATCTAGCTGATTTAAATAGTGGGTGTGAAGAATATCAGGTTTTACCTGTGCGGCTAATTCTTTGATCGCGTCTTTTTCAGTTAAATGGTGATAGGGAAAGTGATTTTTGTAAGGAACATCAGAAGGTTTACGAGAAACGATAGTAATGTCGTAATCCTGGTAAAGTGCCTCAAGCTCAGTTTTAAGGTAGGTTTGAGAAATTTGAGGATACCCTCGAATAATGTACATTACAGAGAGCTTTTTTTTCATAAGTCTGATTAGATAATTGTAAAAGTTTACAAGAGGGGTTTTTAGTTACTGTTGAAAGCTTCTCGAAGCACTTGCTTGGTGTAGGTTCGCAAGGTGTATGTCGATAGCGCTCTAATTCGTCCGAGAGTAGGCTTTGGATCGAGCTTCATCGCACGCAACAAGCTCAAAATAGCAGCTTTTGGCTGACCTAATTCTGAGGATTTTTCTGCATGATCGCATAAGAATTTGGCGAAAGTTTGAGGATGCTGTTTAAATAGGGATTCGTGCTTGTTCACCAACCTCTCGAAATTTACTTGACGTAAGCCTGGATTACGGGAAATTCTGGCTCCATCGTGGGCAGTAAGTTGATAAGTAACGGTTGGTAATCCCAAAATAGAACAAACCGGATTGAGCCTTAAAAACATCTCAGTATGAACCCGAGAGGTAAAAGTTTCATCGTAACCGCCAATTTCGAGCAGAAGCTCTCTTTCTACAACTAATGTCTGTTTAGATAAAAAAGATTTTGATGGTTCAATATCTTCGAGGAAAAAATGAGAACCTAGCGGTAAAGTTGGAGGTAAGCGTCTGTCAATGACTTCACCATCGGGCTTAACGACTTCCAAACCAGAAAGTGCGGCGACTGGTTTGGGCAATGTAGTATTTTTCAGAGCATCTAGAGATACTTGCGCCATATCAGGCAATAATTGGTCATCATCATCGAGATACATGACATATTGTCCTTTTGCAGCCTTTAAACCGACATTGCGAGCTACTGCATTACCGCTGTTTTGCGGTAGCCTAATTACTTGCAATCGGGAATGTTCTGGTAAACTTACTGGATTGTCGGAACCGTCGTCAACTACAATTACCTCTACTTCTTCTACAGTTTGCTGCAAAGCACT
>CAYMZW010000921.1:0-1801 GCA_964395005.1 uncultured Rivularia sp. | reverse complement strand
GAAACCCGCTTACTCAAACTTTCCAACTCCCACCTAACCTGCTGAATTTGTCCCCAAGGAGTTTGCAACCAAGACAATACAGAAACAACCACCAACAACACCACAGTAAATATCACAGTATAACCCTGATAACGTCGCCGACTCTTAATTAAAAGCTTTTCCTTTTGGCTGCGATTGCTTCCCCACATCAAATAAGGTTTCTGTCGCTCAATCAACCATAACTCTCGCAAACTAAACAAATAACGAGAACTACAATTATTCCCTAACCATTCATTTACCCGTCTATCTAACAACTGATTGGCTTTATCTGCATCGGAAAGTTCTTTCCCTGCTAACCGGGTCAAAGCCGGGATAAGTTTTTCATGGGCTAATTCGTAACCAGTCTTTCCTTCATTCTCTACCGGAGTAATTAAGCGCACATCTCCCCGCGCTAACCAAGTGACGGCTTGTTGTACTTCCGCAGCACTAATATCTCCTTTGAGTTTGCTTTGTAATTCAGCTAAACTCAACATTCCCGCTCTTAACTGACGCTCTAAATCCGTCAGCGCTAGCAATACTTTCACCGCTGCTTGTCGCTGTGCGGATGTGATGATAGTATCTAAAGTCCGTTGGAGAAAGCGAGTCAGCAAACCTTCAATACCGCCAAATTTCTGAAACGCTACTCGGTTGAAAGCCCGTAATTCTTGCGATTTTTGCTTTTCTATCATCCAACAGAGAATCTGCAAGTCAACAGGAGAAATTAACCCATCTTGGTTTGCGAGTTGTTTCTCTGCTAATTCCTTGACAAAAGATTTATCAAATTCCAGCTTTTCGGTTTCTGCAATTACTTCCAGAACCTTTGCAGCTTCCTCTGGTGAAAACTTTTCTAAGGGGAATACCTCATTATTTCCCGGAGAATAATCCAAAGCTCGCTGTAATTCGTCCATCCGAAAATATAAATCGCTGCGGATGGCAAAGACAATTTTTACTGGTAATGAAGTAGAATACCACTGTTTTAATGCATTAAGAAAAGGTTCGCGGTCTTGTTTTTGTTTAAAATGGACGAAAAATTGCTCAAATTGGTCAAATATCAGGATTAATGGTTTTGATGCGCCTTTTGTTGCTTGAGATAATAAAGTAAGAAAATCGCTATCTTGAACTTCTTCTTTTGATAACTTTAACTGCTCGGTAAATGCTTTACGTACCGTAGCGACGGGTTCATCATTAGCAAACCGCACGTAAACACCGCGATGAGTTGCTGAATCTGTAAGTAATTTGGGTAACAAACCCGCTTGTAAAAATGAAGTCTTACCACAACCAGTTTCTCCCATCAAAATACCAAAACGGAAACTATTATTAGTAATAGAATTCAAGCAATCTTGCAGACTTCTTTCTCGCTGCAACTTACTAAAAATTTCCGCATCGTCTTTTGTAAAAGCCCGCAATCCTTTAATTGCTTCCCGCTCCTTAAAATCTGCTTTATCGGTTGTTGATAAATGTGGTTTTGTTCGTACTGCAACAATTACAGCAGCAACAAAAATGATTCCTACAAGAAACGGAAATAAAGTTGTATATTCATCAGGTAGAGATATTTTAAAAAAGCTTTTCAAAAAGTGCGGATTCAAAAATAAAATCAGTGCTGCATCGATTAGCAACAATAAAGTAAACCAATTGCGACTGCGAATTAACTCCGCTACCCACTTCGCAAAATGAGCAAGTTCTTCGGTTGTCTTCCTGAGAACATCTTGAGAAGGTGGTGGAGAATCAGTACTCATGGCTACCTTGTATAACAATCAGCAGTTATTACAAGGTCATATTCTTT
>CAYMZW010000920.1:0-1804 GCA_964395005.1 uncultured Rivularia sp. | reverse complement strand
GTACAGCCGTCGCTGGTGGATTTGGCGTTATGTTGCGCCGCAAACGTTCCAAAAAACAAGCTTAGAATATCTCGTCAGTTCAACTAAAAACATCAAAACCTCTACCACTAATAAACCCGGTTTTGCTTAAAAGCCGGGTTTCCTAATAGCAAAAAAAATAAAAAATACTACATAAAAGTATAGGAACAATGTAAAAAAAATAGCGTCAACGAAATACTTGATACTATAAACTCATCCTTTAGAAAGATTCAAAATAATCTCAAGAATGATTTAACAACTAGCAACTAACAACCAACAACTAACCACTAACAAACTTAATATTTTTTTAGAAACAAATTAGAAACAAAATTATTATGTTCGCGTCATAACATACAGTCTCAAGACTAAAGGAATTCTCTTATGACTGGCTTTCGTAGTTTCAAATCTGGAACCGCTGCATTTTTAGCACTAAGCATTACAAGCGCTGCGGCTGCACCTATTTTGGTATCAACTCCTGCTACCGCACAAGCTATTTTCGGACAACGTTCGAGAGAAGTTTCCATTCCTGAAGGGGTGACACTTCCCGTTACTTTTGATAAAGAGAAAGTGGTTGTCACACCCGATGAAACTTCCGACTTAACTTTAACAATTGCCACTAATATTATTGATAGCAATAGAAACATATTAATTCCACGCGGTAGCGAACTTGTGGGACAATTAGAACCAGCAAATTTTAGAGGTGAAGAAGGTTCTCGCTTCGTTGCAAGAGAATTAGTTTTTCCCGATGGTAGAAAGCAAAATATTGATGCAACTTCTGGGGTAGTTACTAGAAAAGAAACTATTAAAAGAGGTGCTAGCACTGGAAAAATTTTAACCGATGCTGCTTACGGTACCGCTGCTGCAACCGTTATTTCACTGATAACTGGAAATAAGAAAATTGAAACCTTAGAACCTATAGCTGGTGCTGCTGCGGGTGCCTTAGCAAGTATTTTATTAAATAAAAGGGAAGTAGAAGTTGTGGTTATCAACCCTCAAAACGACTTAGATGTAACTTTGCAGTCTAATTTATTATTATCTCGCTTTTAGCAGGATTGATTTAGCCATACAGTTTTCGTCAAATTTTGATTTAATGCCATCGTCACTTGAAACAGTAAGTGTACGGTGGTTTGTTTTTTGCAAATGCGTTATAGGGAGATGGGGTAGATAGTTTTTTGCTCATTACTCACTGCCAACTCCTAACTCCAAATTCCTAACTCCCAACCTAAAATATAAAATCTTATTGTCCTGATATTTCAATAAACTGACTGTATAAAAAACACATAGAGTATCTATAAACGAACTTAGCAAAGCAATTCTATATCGTCTATTTAATCGCTGAAATACTATTAGTCAAAAGTAATAAACCTGGAACTAAATTTATTCAGCCATTATCAGTATTACTAAGCTCTTAACGCTTTAATTCATACAAGTTTTACTATGCCAGTGAAACCTATGAGCTATAACTGGTATAGCATAAGCAGCTTTTGTCTACTTAAGTAATTTGAGGTTATTAAAAACTACTATGTGAAGTAATTACGGAACTTTTTTATATTTAAAGCAACTATTTAATTAACTGCACGTCTGAGTTACTTAAATACAAAGAGTCTTTATATAGAGAATTTACTTACCTTCGATAAACTCAGACCTTTATGTCTAAAACAGGCTCTAAAAAATAACAAAACTCGGAACATTTAATCTGAGAGATTGTCTAAATAATTAACAGGAACAAAAGGAATTGTTGGGGATAAAATTAATGTCTAATCTAAATCGTTGGAAATCAAAATGT
>CAYMZW010000919.1:0-1816 GCA_964395005.1 uncultured Rivularia sp. | reverse complement strand
TACGCAATCGCAACGGTGTATGGCGGTATTTCACACGTTTAGATCCCCCCAACCCCCCTTTTTAAGGGGGGCTTTGCGTAAGTCCTGGTCAAGTTCAAGGGCGTTTACTCAATTAACTTAGGAATTGTAATTGGTAATTGGTAATTGGTAATTGCACTAGGAGCATCTTGCTCCCTTAATTTGTTATACTATGTCTAATTATACTATGTCTAATTTATGAAAATCAAAGGTCAAATCAAAAAATGGGGGAATAGCTTAGGGCTGGTAACTGTTATCTAATTTCTACCCATAAATAGACATATCTACCCATATTGTCCAGATATGGTGTTAGGTATGTAATATATATTTACAGTAAAGCGATGCTTAAAGGTTGTTGAGGCGAACCAGCAACGTTGCCTTTTATGTGGTATGTGGCGTTGAATTTTTAAGAATTAATAACTTTAATATTGATACTATTTATGAATCGCAAGAACGATGATATATTTACATCTAATAATAGAATAATAAATGGTTTAAATTTATAAAAGTTGAAATCGTAAATATTATACAATGTTACTCGGATTTAAAACAGAATTAAAATTAAATAACAATCAAAGAACTGTTTTACTCAAACATTGTGGAGTTTCTAGACATGCTTGGAATTGGGGATTAGCATTAACCCGCGCAATATTAGAAAACAATAAAATTAATCTCGATTCTAAAATAAAATTTCCAAGTGCGATTGATTTACATAAATACTTAGTGGCTTTAGTTAAACCCGAAAACCCTTGGTATTATGAGTGTTCTAAGTCTGCACCGCAATCAGCGTTAAGAGATTTATCTACTGCTTGGAAAAGATGCTTTAAAAAAATAAGTGGTCAACCAAGATTTAAAAAGAAAGGAAAGAATGATTCATTTACTTTGGAGGGAATTTGTAAGACTATAGATAATTTTACTATTCAAGTTCCAAGGATAGGTAAATTGAAAACATATGAGAAATTACCGCAACTAGATAAAATAAAATCAGTTACCATATCCCGTCAAGCTGATAGGTGGTTTATCAGTTTCAAAATTGAAACCCAAATACAAAAGAATAGTCATACAACTGTTGTAGGTGTTGACTTAGGAGTAAAAGCTCTAGCTACTTTATCTACAGGTGAAGTTATAGAGGGAGCCAAATCATATCGTAAAAATAAAACGAAATTATCACGATTACAATGGTTAAATCGCAATAAAATAATCGGTTCTAAAAATTGGAGAAGAGCTTCTCTGAAAATAGCTCGACTTCATAGAAAAATTGCCAATATAAGAAAAGATACAATTCATAAATTAACTTCACTATTAGCCAAGAACCACGGAACGATAGTGATAGAAGATTTAAATGTATCCGGGATGATGAAAAATCATAAACTAGCCGGTGCTATAGCAGATATGGGATTTCATGAAGTTAGGAAACAACTTGAATATAAATGTAAATTGTACGGCTCCAAACTAGTTGTGGTTGATAGATGGTTTCCATCATCTAAAACTTGTTCTAATTGTGGTCATAAAAAAGAAACACTTTCTTTAAGTGAAAGACTTTTTGATTGTGAGAACTGTAATTTTACAATAGACCGTGATTTAAACGCTGCAATAAATTTATGTAAGGCTGTCAGTTAGACAGTTTCAGCCTGTGGATGGGAAGTAGCCGACTACCCCAGTTTGAAGCAGGAAGTAAACGCCAAAATGATATATGTCTAGATTTGTCTAGTTATAGGTAGTTTTGGGTAAGTTTTATGTAACGGTTAATCGTCCCTAGTTCGATAGTCAACGATCTCAAACTGGAGGCTAACACCAA
>CAYMZW010000918.1:0-1817 GCA_964395005.1 uncultured Rivularia sp. | reverse complement strand
TGACGAGCAAGTAATTTTTCTCTGGCTATAGCTGATATTCCCATTATTTTAATAAATTGCGATACGTCGCAATCATTCTATCTTCTAGTTTTGAAGAGCGCATGGGATATTGTAGTTTTCTTTATATATAAGACTTACGTAAGCCCCCCAAATTAGCGGGGGGTTGGGGGGATCTAGAATGTCTGAAACACTATATTTTCGGTTATCGCTGATTAAGTCCTAATATATTTAAAACTTTATTTCCCTAAAGAATATCAACATATCGCTAATTTTTACTAACTAATACAAAACCACGTGTTTTATCTGAAACAGAATCTTTAGTATTCATAGCCTTCCATAAATCCTCAGCTTTTACCCAAACTGGAGGATATTTGTAACGAGAAACATCTAAGATTAAAAATCTATCTGTTTCTTGATTGTAAGCGGCTAAAGGAGAAATATGTCCGCCTCTTTGTTGACCAATTGCTTTACGTAAGTAGTTTACAATAATGAAATTATCCGATTGTTTTAAATTGTCTGTTGCTAGCTTGCGAAACTCTTCTAAACTAGTATTACCTGCATGATAAACTTGCGTTTTTACCTGGTAACTTTCTATTAGTTTCCCTAGCTCTTGCAGTGTCATTCCTTGACGAGAAACAACATCAGGACTGATTACTTTGACTGCCGCTTGATTGCTAAAAAAATTATCTTGAGTAAATACGCGATAAGGTTTATATTGTGGAGATTCCGGTGCTGGAATACCCAAACTATTTAGTACCATAACAATACTAGCGACTCCACAGTATGCTTGATTCTCTTGAGTGACAAACTGCATAGTCAAAGGAAAAAAATCTTCTGTTGATTTACTTTTGAGTAGCAAACTTTTACCTTCATCTGTATCAAAACTAATCAAATTATCTGTTAGAGGAAGCGTTTGAGCAAACGCTGTTCCACCAGCAATACACATTCCTACAATGAAAATTGATTTAAATTTTGATAGCTTTAAACGAATCATTTGATTAAATTCTTTGAAAAATAATATTTATCATAAATTTTACACTTGGATTGACCTTACTGTAATTTAATTTTCTTTTCCTAAGCTAAGCTAGACTTATAGCACTTCTAAACTTGCTACCATGTCTGTCGCCAAAGAAATTAAAACTCAAGAATTAGAAACTCCAGATTTAGAAACCATAGAATTAGATATCCCAAATGATGTAATATTTCCTCCAGGGGATTTATATAGCGACGAACCACCTTTGGAAAGCGATTTACATTTAAAGCAGATTATTCTGCTGATACAGTGCTTAGAGTTATTTTGGCAAAACCGCAATGACTTTTATGTTGCTGGTAATTTGACGATTTATTATAGTAATCGTCAGCTTAAGTCAGAAAAGTTTCGCGGGCCAGATTTTTTCGCAGTATTGGGAACCGAACGTAAACCACGTAAAAGCTGGGTAGTCTGGGAAGAAGACGGTAAGTATCCTAATATTATTGTAGAAATACTTTCTAACTCTACGGCAGCAACAGACAGAAATTTAAAAAAGAAAATTTATCAAGATACCTTTCGCACTCCAGATTACTTCTGGTTCGATCCTGTAAGTTTAGAATTCAAAGGATTTTATTTATCTGATGGGGAATATCAACCACTAGAACCCTCGGAGCAAGGTTGGTTATGGAGCGAGCAATTAAACTTATTCTTAGGAGTTGAAAACGGACAATTACGCTATTTCACTCCTGAAGGGGAAGTACTTCCCACTCCTGAAGAATTAGCCAAACAAGAAACTCAAAGAGCCAATCAAGAAGCTCAAAGAGCCAATCAAGAAGCCCAAAGAGCC
>CAYMZW010000917.1:0-1832 GCA_964395005.1 uncultured Rivularia sp. | reverse complement strand
CTTTTCCCAACAGACAAGCAATGATTATAGCGTTCTCGAACTGTCAAAGCCACATCATTAGAGAGAACTTGTTCGGGAGTTTTTCCTTCAATTTGCTCAGAAGTAATTCCCATCACTTTTTCACATTCTGGGTTGATACTTTCATAAATAAATTCATCTTTATTTGTAGTATCAATCACAAAAATTGCTTCTGTTACTCCTTCATAAATACTGCGTAAAAACTCTTCCTTTTGCTTTTTATCTTGAATTTCTTCTTGCAGTTTCTTAGGAGTTGGTAAACTTAAGATTTGAGGAATTAAATAAGTTAAAACAATTGCAGTTACAAAAGAAACTACAGCAGTAATTGCTCTAATGTACCCCGATAACCAGTAATCCGGATGCCATAAAGTCCAGATATCTATCAAGTGCCCGGTACCGCAAAAAATGATAAAACCAGCAAACAGCCAGAAAACCGCGTTAAAAGGAATATCTCCTCGTTTGCGAAGAATATATATAAGAGTGATAGGAATAGAAAAATAAGATAAACCAATAACAGCATCGCTCACTAAATGCAATCCCACCAATCCAGGCTTCCATAGGTAACAGGTACCGTGAGGCATTAGGGAGGCAGTAGCTAGATAAATCGTCGGAATCAAAAGCATTTTCGTCAAAATATCAATAAAAAATCAATAGATATTTATATTTTTAACTATTTTTTACTTTATGCCAAAGTCATTTAACACAGTTGGTATCTGCGGGCTTAATGCTGATATTGTTCCACGCATACAAAAATGATTCATATTGCCATTAGTTAATTCAAAAATGAGCGACAAATCAATTTTTGTTAACAACTGTAAATAAATGGCAAAATATCTAAACATAAATGACAAAAAAGCAACAACAAATCTAGAGGAATATGCAAGACTAATCTTTTAATAGAGTGCAATGGTAACTAAGGAGTGATGGGAATAAAATCAATATCCTTTATAAATAGAGTAAGCTTCTGAATTATTCAAATTTGACCCGACAAAAGCGAATAATAGGAGAAGAATAAGTTTAATTATGTAGTAAATATGTAAATAAACCGTCCGAGGTTAAAAAACGTTAGTCATGCTCAGCAGGAATACGCCCGAAATTTGTAAAAACGATAGCTCTAACAATAATGTTTGGCAAGATAAAAAAATCAAAAGTATATTAGGTCATCCAGTTAAACGAGTTATTTGTGACAAGCAGGGCAATATTATCCTTGATATTGGAGATATTATTGGTTTTCATGCCTTAGAAAAAGTAAAACAAGCCAACGAACTAGATTATTTATTTAGTTCCGTTTATCGCAAGTAATTTGTAACTTATATATCAAAATAAAGTCTAACTGTATATATTAACTTTGTAATTTAATCTTAAATTAAGGTAGCTATTAGATAATCATTACAGGACTTACGCAACCACAACGATAAATTAGTATTTTAGCCGTTTAGATCCCCCCAACCCCCCTTAAAAAGTGGGGCTTTGCGTAAGTTTTATTAATCTGAAATTAAGGTAGCTATTAGATAATTATTATTTGAAATTAACTTAATAGAATAAAAGATGTCTATATTACCTTGGGTACTTCTACTTCTTGCTTCCGTATATGCAGCCCATTGGGGAGCAGATAAAATCGCCGAGCCTTTACAGAAACTAAGGCAACAGTGGGGACTTTCTGAAGCTGCGGGTGCGGCTTTTGTCGCTTTTGCTACCGCTAGCCCGGAAATTGGCACCAATACAACCAGCGCGATTCGTGGTTTTTCCGATATTGGATTGGGTAATTTATTAGGAAGCAATATTATTTCCGTGCCAGCAATTGTAACGGTTGC
>CAYMZW010000916.1:0-1838 GCA_964395005.1 uncultured Rivularia sp. | reverse complement strand
CCCTACTCCCTACTCCCTACTCCCTACTCCCTACTCCCTACTCCCTACTCCCTATCTCCTCACCACGCTACCGAACTAAACAATAATCCTGAATCAGCTTCACATCCAAATCGGTATTTTGCAAGGAACGAATAGCGGCAAGGGTTGCTTTTGCACCTGCAATTGTGGTCAACATGGGTATCTTGTAAGACAATGCCGTGCGTCGAATTAATCTACCGTCGCTTTGGGCTTCTTGTCCAGAAGGCGTGTTAATAATTAGCTGAATTTGGCGATTTTTGATGGCATCGATAACATGAGGACGACCTTCATGTAGTTTTAGTACTTGCTTTACATCTAAACCATTTTCTTTGAGTACTCGCTGGGTGCCGCTTGTTGCCATTACAGAAAATCCTAATTGAATAAATTCTTTGACTACGGGAATCGCAGCAGCTTTATCACGATCGTTCATAGATACAAATACCGTACCTTTAAGCGGTAAATGCTCTCCTGCGCCCATTTCGGCTTTTGCATATGCCCTGCCAAAGTCGCTGTCGATGCCCATTACTTCGCCAGTAGAACGCATTTCCGGTCCTAAAATGGTGTCGGTACCTGGGAATTTACTGAATGGTAATACTGCTTCTTTAACAGCAATATGGGATGGTATAACTTCTTGGGTAAATCCAAGTTCTTCTAAAGTTTTACCTGACATAGCTAAGGATGCTAGTTTGGCGATCGGTACCCCTGTTGCTTTGGAAACGAAGGGTACGGTACGAGAAGCGCGGGGATTTGCTTCTAAAATGTAAACTTGAGGAGAATAACTTTGAACACCTGCGATCGCAAATTGAACGTTCATCAATCCCACAACTTTTAAAGCTTGTGCCAGCTTAATAGTAGAAGTACGAATTTGTTCGAGAATTGCCTGCGGTAGGGAAATTGCGGGCAGCGCACAAGCTGAATCTCCGGAGTGAATTCCGGCTTGTTCGATGTGTTCCATAATGCCGCCAATTACGACTTTACCTGTTTTATCGGCAATCGCATCTACATCTACTTCAGTGGCATTTTCTAAAAACTTATCTATTAGTATGGGATGTTCTGGTTCTACCTGTACCGCAAAAGTCATGTAGCGTTCGAGTTCGGCATCTGAGTAAACGATTTCCATTGCTCTGCCACCTAATACGTAGCTGGGGCGCACGACTACCGGATATCCAATGCGTTTGGCGATTATTAAAGCATCTTCGTAAGTTCTAGCAATACCGTTAGCGGGCTGGGTTATATCTAATTCTTGAAGAATTTTTTCAAATTTTTCCCTGTCTTCGGCAGCGTCGATGGAATCGGGAGAAGTTCCCCAAATTTGAGTTTGTGAATTGGAAGTTTGTAAATATTCTTGCAAAGGTAACGCTAATTTTAAAGGTGTTTGTCCGCCAAATTGAACGATTATTCCTACCGGATTCTCAGCTTCTATGATATTAAGGACATCTTCTAAGGTTAGCGGCTCAAAATAAAGGCGATCGCTAGTGTCGTAATCGGTGGAAACGGTTTCTGGATTTGAGTTAACCATTATTGTTTCATAACCTGCATCTTTGAGAGCGTAAGCAGCATGACAGCAACAATAGTCAAATTCAATTCCCTGTCCAATACGGTTGGGGCCTCCACCTAAAATCATTACTTTGGGTTTGTCGCTTGGTACTACTTCGCTTTCTTGTTCGTAAGTCGAGTAATGATAGGGAGTAAACGCTTCAAATTCGGCCGCACAGGTATCTACTGTTTTATAAACTGGGATAATTCCTAATTGCTTGCGTTTTTCTCGAACTGCATCTTCGGTGGTTTTGGTTGCAAAAGCAATTTGCTTGTCGCTAAAA
>CAYMZW010000915.1:0-1839 GCA_964395005.1 uncultured Rivularia sp. | reverse complement strand
TTCTCCCCTTTTTGGGTAAATGGTCGCGAATCAAATTCCAAATATTGCGATAAGTAGGCAATTCACCCTTCATACTATCGTCGGAAACTGGTACGCGGGGAATTTTAACAATACCTGATTCAATAGCATCAATTAAAGAAAAATCAGATACTACCCAAGGAAATAACGTTCCTTCCTTGTAACCAGAACCCTTCAAGAAAAATGGAGTCGCAGAAAGGTCATAAACTACCTTTACCCCCAACTTCTGTTGTATTGCTTCTAACCCAGAAATCCAGATTCTAGCTTCCTCTTCATTCTTCTTAGCTTCTTTTAAATCATCACCTTTATATTTTTCTTCATCACCACCAACACGACGACGGTAACAGTGGTGTGCTTCATCATTAATGACAATAATATTTTTCTTTTTCCCCAGTCCCCGACATACCCTATTAACCATTTGGGATGGGGTTTCTGTAAATGGACTTTCCTTATCTTTAATTAAAATACTTTTAGTTAATTTACCAACATTAGTATGTTCTCTTAATTGAAAAGCATGATAGTTAGTGATAATAATCTTGGCTTTCTCTAAATCTGGCAATAAATCAGCAGGAACTAAATCTAACTTCTTATAATAATTTTCTGGGTCATTAGGCTGAATTACACGCAGGCGATCGCGAATTGTAATCCCTGGTGCTACGACTAAAAAAGTATCGCTAAACTCTCGACGTTGCGGGTTAGCAATTTTATTCAGCGAATGCCAAGCAATCAGCATCGACATCAAAACTGTTTTACCAGTACCAGTTGCCATCTTCAACGCTTGACGAAATAGCAACGGGTTAGCATCATCTTTAAATTTGTTCAGATTATTTTCAATCCAGGTATCCCCAGACTTTTTTGCAACTTCATTTATGTAAATAGCTGTTTCTAAAGCCTCAATCTGACAAAAGAATAACCGTCTTTCTCGCTCTGGATTTGTCCAATGCTCTAATAATCGCCGCGTTATTGGTGTGATATTTACTTCACTCCGATAACCACCACGTCGCCACAATGAAACGCGATCGCGAATGTCGTTAATAAATTTATTTTCCTCTATTTGGTCTTGCGTCCATGAACCAAAGTCAAGCTCTAGCTGCTTATCTTTTTTCTTAGGCTGGGCAATAGGAATAAAATATTGGCTTTTACGCCTTTCTTCAAGAATATCGTTAGTAATACCATCATCACCAAAGCGAAAATGCCGTTGAGGTTCAGTAAATGGCGAATTAATAATTGGGTTTTCAATAATGACCTGTTCCACCGACCTATACCTTAAAAACAGCACATCAAAGCTGCGACTAATAGGTAAAATAAGGCGCAAAAATACGGCTAAATTTTATCAGTAATCGCAATATTATATCTGCGTAAGAAAAACTTACTTAGAGCTATATCTATCCAGTAACTTTTAAATATCCTTACCCAATTCGCAAATTTTTTTTTAAAATGAGCTTGATGGGTTTGGCTAGTCACATGGTATCAACTATAGTATCCGGAATTTTTTATACTGTCATGCTGTTGATTATACAGATAGAGGCTAAATTTATGAAATTATAGGTATTGCAGAAGATATTTTTGTAAAAAATTTATAAAGCAGTCTTATGTCAAGAATAATTTGCCAAAAAAGGCATTGCAAAAAATCAGTATTTCTAAAGTTGTTCTTAAAAATTAAATCTAATAATAAATATATTAAATATACAGCTTTTGCACTCCGTAAGTTCCTCAGTATTCTTAAGTGCTATCCCCTAAAATTTAAAACAGTTTTAGTTTTAATTAAATTTAATCGTCGAAATCAAGATTTTGGAGTTGTGTAAATAATTTGTATTAGTA
>CAYMZW010000914.1:0-1859 GCA_964395005.1 uncultured Rivularia sp. | reverse complement strand
ATATATTCTCCTACTGCCCATGCTATTGATAAACCGTCAAAAGTTGCCGTACCTCTACCAATTTCATCTAACAATACCAAAGATTTGCTAGTGCCATGATTGAGAATGTTCGCCGTCTCGTTCATTTCAACCATAAAAGTCGATTGTCCGGTAGCTAAATCATCCACCGCTCCTACGCGGGTAAATATGCGATCGCAAACTCCCAGAGTTGCTGATGTTGCTGGAATATAGCTCCCAACCTGTGCCATTAGCTGAATTAATCCCACCTGCCGCAAGTAACAACTTTTACCGCTGGCGTTTGGCCCAGTTAAAATAATTAAATCGGGAGAATTGTTATTGTTGTCTTGATTATTCTGAATATCTTGATTTTTATCCCTTCCTAAATAAGTCGAATTTGGTACAAAGAAACCAGCGGGTAAAGATTGTTCTACTACCGGATGTCTTCCATCAATAATTGTAATTTCTCTGCCTTCAACAATTTCTGGACGACAATAACCTTGAAACACCGCTAATTCTGCCAAACCACACAACACATCAGCAGCAGCTACAGCACGGGATATATTGCGGATAATTTCAGCAAGAGATCCAACTTCTTCTCTCAACGCAAGAAAGATGTCAAATTCCAACTTATTCAAATCGTCTCTTGCAGTTAAAATCCGAGCTTCCCTTTCCTTCAATTCAGGAGTTATATATCGTTCTTCATTAGTTAAAGTCTGCTTGCGAATGTAATTATCCGGTACTTTCTCAGCCAAAGCGCGAGAAACGCTCAGATAATAACCAAAAGTCTTGTTATAACCAACCTTTAATTTAGGAATTCCTGTCCTTTCCCTTTCATCAATTTCTAAATTGGCAATCCACTTTTGATCTTCTTCAACTAAACCCTTTCTTTCATCTAATAAAGTATTTATTCCTTCTCTAATTAAACCACCTTCCTTAATCTGTATCGGCGGTGATTCCACAATATGAGCTTTTATCTTATCCGCCAACTCTTCCATACTCGGCGGAACTTTTTGCAAAGCTTTCAGAAAAGGTGAACGAGCATCCTTAACTAAATTAGCCAACTGCGGTAACTTTGATAAAGAATCTGCCAGAGCATACAAATCTCTAGCATTTGCGGTACCAGATCCAGAACGTCCTGATAACCTTTCTAGATCGTAAATCTGTTTTAGTAAACCCCGCAAATCTTGACGCAAAGTTGTATTTTCAGTTAATTCCTGTATCGTATCTTGCCTAGCCTTAATTCCCTTAATATCCAACAACGGCTGTAACAACCACCTGCGTAAAGCACGTCCACCCATTGCCGTAGTTGTTCTATCCATAGCCCACGACAAAGAGCCATGATAAGTACCATCGCGAATCGTCTGCGTAATTTCCAGGTTACGTCTGGTTGAATAATCTACAACTAAAAAATCAGTAAAAGTATAGGTTCGCAAAGGTTGCAAAGGAACTTTATTTTCCTTTTGCGTTTCCTCCAAATATTCCAACAACCCACCAGCAGCACGCACCGCTAACGGTAAATGATCGCAACCAACCCCTTCCAAAGAGCGCAATTTAAACTTTTGCAACAGCCGACTTCTTGCTTCACCATTAGAAAACGGAACTTGCGATCGCAGTGCATAACAAAATGACTGTGGCAGACATTCTGGTAAACTACTAGACTTTTCTCCAGGTCTTAGTAAAGCACCTAAATCAGGAGCATTGGTAGGAAATAACACTTCGCTAGGCTGCAATCGCATCAACTCCTGGGTTAAATGCTCTAAATCGTTAGTTTGAGTAGTGAGAAATTCTCCCGTCGAAATATCGGCATAAGCCAAACCCCAATTATCCCCCGCAATTACCACAGCGGCTAAATAATTATT
>CAYMZW010000913.1:0-1869 GCA_964395005.1 uncultured Rivularia sp. | reverse complement strand
TGGTAAATCGCAAACTATTAAGGATGCGATTGTGTGGGTATATGCTCAAGCTATCACTGACACTAACGTAGAAGGTAATAAACGTTGCGCTGGCTGGGCTTATTTGATTCGCCCCGATGGCGGAGAAAGACAAAGAACAAGAGTGGAAATTCCTACTTGGATGCAAGGACCACCTGCAACTCGAATTGATGGAAAGGATAAGTATAACTACATTCAACTTGTTCAAAAATACTGCCCCCAGTATCTGTATCTTCCAGAAAAGGCGAAAAAACCACCATCAGAAGAAAGTTCATCTATATCCACAGATACCGAACAGTTTCGTCAAAAGCTAATGGAGCAAGAAGATATATGGGGTTCTGATGGAGATAAAACATAAGCCGTTAACGATTGACCAATGATTCGGATCAAATACTTTAATTCATTAATTAGGAGTAAAAATGACTAGAAAACAAGTGTACCGAAGAGATTTACCTCAATTGGCTTCAAGCCATCAATTAGATACCAACGTGATAGATACACACTATGAGGAATTTGATGACGGCTATGACGACCGATATTCTCGTAACAATCAGTGGCATAATCGCGCCTATAATGCCGGACGCTACGCTAAGGGTGCTTACAATTGGGGTCAAAAATGCAGCCGTGGTGTAACCCCAGCAATGGAAAATGGAGCGGGTGCTGCAATTGGTACTTTGGGTACTGTAGCCAATCATACTAATCCTTTTAAGCCCTGGCGTTCGTTTGCTTTCTGGAGTATGAGTATTGGCACTTTAGTTGTTGGCTCCTGGGTGGCTCAATTCTTTTTAGGCGGACTAATTGCAACTCGCAATCCTCGACAATTACCGCAGAATACTTCTACTCCAGTCCGTTTCGGTCACGGCGTGGTTAACGCTGGTAAGCCTGTCGCTAACGGTGTTTGGAATGGATTTGGTCAAGTTGCTACAGGTGCGGGAGATAGTTTAGATAGGGCTGTACGTCTCCAAACTGTTGAATCGAATAATTGGCAGCAACCACCTGTCGATGTAAAACAGCAAAAACAGACAACTACTCTACCTTTAACTACTTGGACTGGGGATGGTCAATATCAACCTGTGAGGAGGAAGTAGGAGGTAGTGAGGGAGAAGATCAAGTACTAAAGGTAAACTAGAAATGTTCAAAAAATCCGACAAATTCCCTTACTCCCTCACTCCTTCATTCCCTCACTCCTCTTGGGTTAGGATTCCTACGTCGAGTTTTTTAATTACAAGTTCCGTGTTTATTGTATTCATTCTGGATATGGCAAGTCCTGGCTATGCTTCGTTTGCTTTAATCCCAAATGTACAACCATTAATTGCAGCGCTTACTACTGATATTCGTTCGGTAAAAGAAAAGTTGACGCACTCAGAATCCTTACCCAGTTCTACTCAAGAAACTCAACAACCTTTAGGACATGAAAATTGTCGAACATTATTAGATGCTTATAACAAGAATGTTACATGTCATTTCAACCTGAAGAATTACTCAAACATCTCCCAATAGAAATTCAGTATCAAGAAATAAAGGCATTTGAGGAAGCATATCGTAAATTTAGATTGTCTCAAGCAAGGGGACGTATTTTTTGTTTTGGGTTGTCTTTAGCTATGGCGATCGCCATTCTACATCCAGGAATTAATCAGTGGTTTGAAACCAAACTTCAATTAAACCGTATCACTGGTATTAGCTTTTCGACAACCATAAGTCAATCAAAAGAAGGGGATAAGATAGCTGCTGCACTTGTGAATTACGCACATAGTCAAAACTGGGAAGTACGGACTGGAGAACGCAGATACAATATTTTCTATGTTCAAGGTATGTTCCCATCAGGCATAAAAAATGACAACAAACCAAATC
>CAYMZW010000912.1:0-1870 GCA_964395005.1 uncultured Rivularia sp. | reverse complement strand
GGATTCGTGCAATAAACTATCCTTTGAGTAGAAATCATCAGGTATAAATTCCATCTACTAAAATCAACAGGTAAATTTCAGTTACAAACGAGTCAAATAATTAGGGCTTAGATTAGACTTGATAAGTATTCTTTTAACCAAAGTCTGTTTTTAGAAGTAATCAAAATTTACCTTAAAAAGAACAATTTTTTACTATCTGGAAATTATTTGCACGCAAATGTATTTAATTTAGTACCGTGAAGCTTAAACAAATCTTGATTTTGGAAGTAGTAAACTTGCTTGTAGTTTCAGTTTTTTACTTTCATACTTGATACGCAAAGCTTCTATGTACTAGTCACTGCGAATCAATCTATCCTGAATGTAGATTTTAGGATGATATATGTCTATAACTTTGATCTGGCTGATAGTCGGAGCCTGTTTTTGTTTATCGGAATTGTTTATTCCGACTGCTTTTGTAGCTTTTATGATGGGCATCAGCGCTTTTATAGTAGCGTTATTGTCTTTAGCAGTAGGAAATTTATGGCTGTTAGCACTGTGTTGGTTGTTGCTTTCGGCATCATTAATAGTGCTTACACGTAAATATATTTCACCACCACGCCGCAAATCCAAAATTAGAGATGCAGTTTTAGGAGAAACTATCACTGAAATACCTGCCGGTAAAACGGGACGAGTTTTGTACGAAGGCAATTCTTGGCGGGCGCGATGCGATGACGAATATGCTTTTATCGCTGCTTATCAAAGAGTTTACGTAGTTAGACGCGAAGGTACAACGTTGATTGTCATGCCCGAAAATATTTTGCATTCATAATCGTGTTTGATTTTCATGTTTGATTTTCTGTTGGAAAAATAGTAATAAAAAAAAACTAGGAGAAAAGACAATGGAACAATTATTTTTACTGATATCTTTAGCTTTAGGTGGCTCTGCTTTAGCTGGTAGCGTGAAAATTATCAATCAGGGAAATGAAGCATTAGTCGAAAGATTGGGAAGCTACAACAATAAGTTAGAACCCGGACTTAATTTCATGATTCCTTTCTTCGATCGCGTTGTTTATCGCGAAACTAATCGAGAGAAAGTTATCGATATTCCCCCCCAAAAATGTATTACCCGCGACAACGTAGCCATTGAAGTTGATGCTGTGGTTTACTGGCGCATCGTTGATATGGAGAAAGCTTACTACAAAGTAGAAAATCTCCAAGCGGCTATGGTGAATTTGGTGTTAACTCAAATTCGTTCCGAAATGGGACAATTAGAACTCGATCAAACCTTCACCGCTCGTACCGAAGTTAACGAAACTTTACTACGAGATTTGGATATTGCCACCGATCCTTGGGGTGTTAAAGTTACCCGTGTAGAATTGCGCGATATCATTCCTTCCAAAGCAGTACAAGACTCGATGGAATTACAGATGTCCGCAGAAAGACGGAAGCGGGCAGCAATTTTAACATCGGAAGGAGAAAGAGAATCGGCGGTAAATAGTTCCAGAGGTAGAGCAGAAGCCCAAGTTTTAGAAGCAGAAGCAAATCAAAAAGCCGTAATTTTACAGGCAGAAGCACAGCAAAAAGCTACCATTCTCAAAGCACAAGCCGAACGTCAGCAGCAAGTACTAAAAGCTCATGCCGTTGCCGAATCATCAGAAATTCTTGCTCAAAAAATGAAAGAGAATCCCAAAGCCCAGCAGGCATTAGAAGTGCTGTTAGCCTTGGGTTACTTAGAGATGGGAGCATCAATCGGACAAAGCGAAAGCGCCAAAGTCATGTTCATGGATCCGCGCACAATTCCCGGTACTTTAGAAGGAATACGTTCTATTGTTTCTGAAAATCAAGCTGATAATTCCATGCTTGGAGAAATTAAGAACCATCAACAACGCGG
>CAYMZW010000911.1:0-1871 GCA_964395005.1 uncultured Rivularia sp. | reverse complement strand
TAGCTAATGAATTGAGGGTTGAGGGGTGAACTTATGAAGCGGCGAATCTTTTTACGACGAATTGGGTCTATTTTGGCGGTATTGGGAGTTACCGAGTCAACGTGGTGGACGAAGGCTAACAGTCTACAACAGGCACTAGCCGATACTACTCCACGCAAATTGGCGTTATTGGTAGGCATCAATCAATACCCCAAAATTCCCGTACTTAAGGGTTGTCTGACGGATGTGGAACTGCAAAGGGAACTTTTGATTCATCGCTTTGGTTTCCAACCGTCAGATATTTTGTCTTTGACAAATAAGCAAGCTACCAGACAAGATATTGAGAATGCATTTATTGAGCATCTTGTCAAGCAAGTAAAACCAGGTGATGTGGTTGTCTTCCATTTCAGCGGTTACGGTAATCGGATTAAAACTAAAAGTCTACTCGGTGGGATGGAAAATGCTTTGATTCCTGTCGATGGAAGCGAAGTTTTAGAAGATTCAGAGACTATTGCGAATTATTTACTAGAAGACACTTTGAAGCTGATGTTGCAGTCGTTAGCTACCGAGCGGGCAACGGCAATATTAGACACTAGTTATTACAAACCCAGCATTTCCCAACCTACGGGATTAAGATATCGTTGTTGGAAAGCTCATAAAGAAGGACTTTTTTTAGCTGAAGAAGTTGAGTTTCAAAAGCAGCTAGAGAAAAAAATTGCTCCCGACAAGTTTAACGTTTTGCTTGCATCTAGCTCTAGCTCGAAAGACGTAGCAAAAGAAATTGTACTTTCTAATTTTAGTGCTGGGTTATTTACCTACGCTTTAACGCAATATCTCTGGGAAACAACTACTGCAAAAACTATTCAAATAAGTTTATCTCGCGTCGGCAGTACTATGCTGTCTTTGGGTAGCAAGCAAGAACCAGTTTTACTTAAAAATAACGATCGACGATTAACTTTGATTGCCCCTAGCGCACAACCCAAGCCGATTGCCGGAGCGCAAGGAACTGTAACAGCGGTAGAAGACGGCGGTAAAACCGTTCATTTGTGGTTGGGAGGAATGCCCCCGCAAGTACTGGAATATTATGGTGATAATTCGCAATTTACCTTTTATTCGGCAGCATCACCTTCAACTACACCATTGCTGTTACGCAGTCGCAATGGTTTGAAAGCAAAAGCGACATTAAAGCAAACTAAGAATCAGCAAATAACTCCCGAAGTTGGGCAGCTTGTTAGGGAGAGGGTAAGAGTTTTACCCAAAGATATTAAATTAATAATTGCCCTTGATGACGTTAGTTTAGAAAGAATCGAACGAGTTGACGCAACAAGTGCTTTTGCTTCTATTGAGCGCGTAGGTAGCGTAATTGCTGGGGAGCAACCAGCCGATTACTTGTTTGGCAAGCTACCAGAAACCGAAGTTCCCGACACGGAAGTAAATAATTCAATGGCTATGTCGTCTTCTAGTCGCTATGGCTTATTTACTTTGGGAGGCGATTTAATTCCCGATACTCTCGGCGAAGAAGGAGAAGCATTAAAAGTCGCGGTTTATCGATTAGCTCCCAAACTTAAAACGCTTTTAGCTGCTAAATTATGGAAATTGACGCAAAACGAAGCTTCTTCGGGTTTAAGCGTCAAAGTAACTTTAGAAGTAATTGACAAGAAATTGCCCCGTATTTTAATGCAGCGTCAAACAAGACGAACATTCGGAATGGAAACCTCTACTAAGAAAGTAGAGAATATCTCTTCCCCAGGAATTCCTATAGTAAATACAGGCAGTAAAATTCGTTACCGGGTAGAAAACACTGGAGATAGACAGCTGTATCTAATGTTGCTGGGATTAAATAATAATAAGAATCCTATTGCTCTTTACCCTTGGTATCAAAATGAAGATTC
>CAYMZW010000910.1:0-1872 GCA_964395005.1 uncultured Rivularia sp. | reverse complement strand
AATAAAATTGATTCCGCTACAAATTAATACTAGATGTTCAACTAGAGACGCGATATATCGCGTCTCTACATTTGTGTGGTTGATTTTTTCCAATTTAAACCAGCATATCTTCGGGGTTAACTTTCGCTTGATTGTAGGGTAATTTCGCGAGTAGTAATGCCATTGCACAAGTATCTGTGATTCCAGCAAATACTAAACCAGCACCTACAAAACCACTGAGAATTAGAAACCAAGGAGATACAAAAGCACCTAAAACGGTTCCTAAAAAGACCAAAGAGCCTGCTACAATTTGAACTTGACGAAACATACTAATCGGCGCTTTTTTATTTATCTGTGTAGGATATCCTGCGGCTTTCCAAGTAGGCAATCCTCCTTTTAGATGAACAATTTCCCTAAATCCCGCAGCAAACATTTTATCGGCAGCTTTAGCCGAACGATTACCCGACTGACACTGTAAAACAATCTTTCTGTGTGCTTCATTTGATATTTTTCCAGGGTCAAATTTGGAAAGAGGCATCAATTTCGCACCAGGAATATGTTCTTTTGCGAATTCGTTTTTTTCCCTAACATCAATTAACAATGCTCCATCTTCTTCCATCCATTGCTTGAGCGTAGAAGCATCTATTTCTTGCAGTTTGTTCTCAACAAAGCTAGTCATGATGATAAATCCTTTTTTAAGATAAATATTCATTTCAGTTAGGAATTGGTTAGTTGTTAGTGGTTAGTGGTTAGGAGCAATTAATAATTCTTCTTCCCATCTCCCCATCTCCTTGTCTCCCCATCTCCCCATCTCCTTGTCTCCCCATCTCCCCATCTCCCAATCCCTTCACGCTGCGACTCTACCGCACATCTCATTCGCTGGAACTGCTTCCATAATCTTTTTCGGATTAGGAAGGTCTAAATTGTTCATTAATTCGATAAATTCCTCACGGTTACTCACTGCAAACCGAGGATTAAATTGTTTTTCTTCACCTATGGTAGAAACGGTATGTCCTCTGTAGTCATGGGCTGGATAAACTAAGGTTTGTGGAGGTAGAGTAAATAATTTCTGGGTTACTGAGTCGTATAAAGTACCTGCATCTCCATTTTGAAAATCGGTACGACCGCAACCCCGAATAAACAGTGCGTCTCCGGTTAATACGAGATATTGATTGACTAGATATGCCATATGGCAGCTTGTATGACCGGGAGTTGCAATGGCTTCAATGTTTACTGCACCAATTCCCAAGTTATCCCCTTCTTCAATCGTGACATCTGCACAACCAGCTTTTGATTTTTCTGGAACTACACTCAGACAACCTGTAAGTTTACGTAATTTATAAGCAGCAGTAATATGGTCTGCATGGGTGTGAGTTTCTATGCAGTAATACAGAGCTAAACCCAGTTCTTTGATTAGTTTGTAGTCGCGGTCAACTTGTTCTATTACTGGGTCGATTAATACGGCTTCTTGCGTTGATTCATCGGCTATTAAGTAGCTATAAGTTGAGGTTTGGCTATCAAATAGTTGGCGAAATAGCATGATGCAGTTCTCCTGGGTAATTATAATTTCGTGTTCGTCTAATTTAAGTAGAGCCGCTACTACTCAATCTAATTTCAACTTAAGAAAACAATTTGAGGAACTTATGAGGAAAATGCTGTTTTAGTAAAGATAATTAATATTCAGTATTCAACATTCAACGGGAACTGACTCGATATCATTTTAAATATCAAATGATTTGATGTTTCATTTTAATGATTTATATCTTTTTGTAGATGACAAATTAGATGAATTCAATCTATTTATTGGCGTTGCTTAATCGTGCGGATGAATTGGGAATTTCACATCACATAAGACGTAGCATTGCTACGTCTCTACACAGATTTCGCATTTCT
>CAYMZW010000909.1:0-1877 GCA_964395005.1 uncultured Rivularia sp. | reverse complement strand
TTTGAGTGGTCATTTAGTAAATCTAGTAAATCCATATCTTCCCCTGGTGAAAATATTAATTAGGTTCTGTATGATTGAGTAAGTAGTTGAAGAAAATCTTGATTATCACTAAATTGATATTGTACAACGGCTCTTAATGCATCTAAGCCATCACTAATACTTTTAGCCATCATATCAGCTAAATATTGAGGATAAGGTTCTTTAATTTCAGTTGAAACTACTTGCTCTTTTACTGCTTTTAATATTTTGGCAAGCTCAATATCTGTTTTTGCACAATTTTCTTTCATTTCTATTCTATAGGCAGGCGACCATTTGTAAGGTTTATAGTAAGTAAAATAGATTTTATGATTTTTAGGTAAAGCTATAGCATTGTTTAACCCTTCTTTTATAATTTCTCGTTTCCCATGAAAATCAAATTTGTTTGAGACTGAAATATATAAATCACCCCAAACTTGTTTTGTTTTAGGAGTTTGACCTACAGGTAATGGTTTGGTAAACTCATCTGAGTTTAAAATTAATGTCATAGTCGATTTATCATCCAGTTTGGGATTAAGATTACTAAAAAATTTTAAACCTATTTCTTGTGAAGAATCATATTTAACCATATAAATTACGTTGGGATTTATCATAGCTTTTTTAAGAGAACTTATGACATCAAATTTATTTAGAATATCCCATGTAACTTGTTGTAAATGAGGTTCATCTAATGTGGACATACTGGTTACACTATTAATTCCTATTACTGGTGTTTGATGAGAACCATCAGCAATTACAACATCATGAGGAGTTTGACTAATTACTAACAATTCCAATGCAGTCATTGCTCCTCTTGTAACCTTGGGATTACTGTGTGAATTATGAGGAAGAACATCTTGCCAATTCTTATATTGAACTGAACCCCACTTGCGCTTGTCTTCTCTTACTAATCCCTCAACACCAACACCAACAGCAATTACGGTATCAGCACCTATAGATTTTTCAATAGCTTGTCCACCATCAACCGCAGCAACAGAAGGACTAGGAGGATTTTCTTCTAGATCGCCAACTCTACAAATTAAATTGTTATCTTCTAAAATTTGATGTAGTGTATTTTTCTGTTGTTGTAATTGTTGAAATAATGGTTTGATTTTATCTGCTATTTTCGGTGCATCCTCTAAAATATCTTCTAAAAGTTCATCAGGAAGATTAGCATAATTATCATTTCGATTATTGTTCATAGTATATTTATATAAATAGGATTGTGATTCGGTTTATTCGTCTAGAGATTAATGTTTGGATTTAGTATTGTCCAACATAGAATAATACATCAATAACGAGACTAGTGAAAATATTCTGTTTTATAATTTATAATTTGGTTATTTTTGTAGTTTAAAGGAGATTTTTGGCAAGTGATGTCTTTGTTTTCACAAGTGGGATTAACTAGGGGTTGCGGAAAAAGCCTAGAAATTTAAAATAGAACCCACAGAGCTTAAAAATATTAGGTTGTGCGGCTTGAATTCTAAATTTAAGCAATAATTTGAGAAAAAAGTGCAAGGGTTTTGAGCCAGTACATCACATAAGCTTGCACAAGAAAAGGAGAAAAAGGTCTGAAATCCTTATCTGACAAGACTTATAATTTAATTCAGCAAGCCCTAACTAGAAACGAAAAATAACCCCTGTCACCAAGGGCTTAAATTGTATTCTTAATCTTATTGATAAAAAAAGGCAAAAAATTTAATCTAAATAATCTTTAATCTCGGATAGTGCGTTACGGCTTTAAATACATAGTAGATTTTGCTCAACACATTGCACGCCGCAACACACCCTACACCCTACACAAATACATCCGTTGCAAAAATCCATAATCAAATAAGCCGATGACGAGAGTCGAACTCGTG
>CAYMZW010000908.1:0-1889 GCA_964395005.1 uncultured Rivularia sp. | reverse complement strand
TAACGATAAAAAAGCCAGAATTGACGAACCATTGATATTACAAGCAGCCATAGAAAGACAAAAAGAGATTCGTTTGGATATTGGTGAAATTGCGGAGATGTCCCAAGCTGAAGTTACTTATGATGCCCAAGGAAGAATGACAAGCAGTCATTTAGTGAAACAGGAAACTTATCGTTCCTTAGATACTCAACATCAACAGGTTTGTATCGCCCATTTAGAGCCACCCGGAGAATTGGGAATCGATAGAGTTTCCGTAAAATTTGGAGTTAACGAGCAGAGGATGTTGGTTGCGACGGTGCGGGATTTATTGACTGGGAAAGCGTTGATTGTGAGAGAGGCGATCGCTAAATTGAAATAAAAATTTTAACTAGTGAATTGATAAACTTTCAAATCTATTTACCGTTAAACGATTTGGAATATAAATCTCAGGTGGTTCTGGTAAAGTTAATTTACCTAATCGCGCTTTAATTACAATTTCCCATGCGCTTGCTGTACTTAAAAATAGCTGATTATTAGAATCAGTAATTATATTTCTAGCTGTAGATGAAAGCCGAGAATCTTCTGTAACCCACCATAAAAAAGCATGAGTATCAAGTAAAGCTTTCATTTTAATTAATCTACAGGATTAGTAAAACTATTTAAAATATCATCAGGTAGAGGAGCATCAAAATCCGGAGAAATTACTACTTTACCTTTATCTAAACCAGGAATACGTGGTAATGATTTATCAGCAATTGGAACTACCCGTGCAATCGGATTACCGTCTTGGGATATTACTACTTCTTCCCCGGATAATACACGCTGGAGTAATTTAGCGAAATCTGTTTGATTATCAGGAATTTCTACATTGTACATATAAAGTCATTCCAAAGAATTAAACCGTGTCTATAACGCTACTAGTATTCTGACACAGATAACTAATTTTTATAATCCCATATCTAATGATGTAATAACTTCTTCCACAACTGGGAACACTAATAAGAGTGAACTGGTAAAAATACAATGTCAGAAAATCAACCCAGAGAATACGATGCTGTACTTGGTGGTGATAGTCAAGCTCCCGTTAATGGTGTGGTTTTAGGAGGAATTGAAGGTGTTAAACGAAGATTAGCTAATTCAGATGTGAAAGTGAGGATTGCAGGATTATATCAAGCATTAAATTATGGTGAAGCTGGTTTAGAATTAGTTATTCAAGCTTTACAAAATGAAAAAAATATACTTAGAGCAACTGCTTATACAATACTTAAACAAAGAGAAGAAACAATTGCAATCGAAACGTTACAAGGATGTAGTGATTATCATTTTTTTTATTGTATTTCAACTCTTGAAGAACATGAATCTAGAGTTCATTCAGTTTGCATAACTCCTGATGGACAAACTCTTATTAGCGGTAATCCACACAGGATTATCAGTTGGGAATGGAAAACGAATAAATCTGTGAAGACTATAGTAACTAAGAAAGATATCGCCTTTTATGAAAATGATTTCATCAGATTTATATGTATTAATCCTGCCAAAATAACTCTTTTTATACGTAGTGTATTTGGTATCATTAAAGAATTAAACTGGCAAAACCCAAATTATGACAATATTTCAAATATTAAAAATATGACGCGATATCATGCTCTAATTTTTGATGAAACTGGTAATATTGCATTTATTAATATAAAGAGTAGCATTCAAGTATGGGATTGCTTTAATCAGAAATGCCAAGGTGAGTTAAGAGCAAATTTACAGCCTATTTTTTCTCTAGCTATGAACGGAAAAACTTTATTTTGCGGTAGCGGAGATAATACGATAAAAATATGGAATTGGCAAAAAGAACAACTAATTAGTACTTTAGAAGGACATTCATCATCAGTTAAAGCTTTATGTATCTCCCCAGATGG
>CAYMZW010000907.1:0-1895 GCA_964395005.1 uncultured Rivularia sp. | reverse complement strand
TGGGTTTGACATCTTTCTAATGCGTCTTCTAAGGAACGAATTGGGTTTGTAGATAATGTTTGTTTTTGCATATTAGTATTTTTAACTATCAAAGTTTATTTATTGTTTCATAGATGCAAAAATCAAAGTAACCCTACACATTATTCTTGAAAAACATGACATGAGATACTTTGTGGGATTTGCGAAAGTCTAGTTGTCACCAATCAATCTAAAATAGTTAATTTAAAATAAACTCATTACCACTTTAGCTTAAAATCACTGCAAACGTCTACTCAAGGGCTAATCTCAGTATTGCACGGAAATTATTTAAGTAATTGCAAAGGGGAAATAGGGAACGGGGAACGAATATGAATATAAAGATTAATATGATTTGGCTACGCTATCTACTTAGTTACTACTGAGGAAAATTAATCAGATACTTATAATTTTATCAGTAATCGCCCCTATTTTTGTATTCAAAATAAATAACACAGATAACTATTGCGATTAAAAAGCAAAACAACTGTGGTTTTTACTTAAATTAAATACCGGATTTTTGTTAATTAAGTGTATTTACTTATTCTCATTGACTATGGTGTATTTACATAATGTCAGAAACGAAGCTCGAAAAATAACGACTTTTTCTCAATTTTTCTCTCAAACTAAGCACATCTACTGAACGGTATTTTCTGAGATTGGCAAACCAGTTAATAGCCGTAATTGCAATTAATCCGATTTAACAGGGTGATAAAAATGCAGAGTAATTCAAATGGAACTCCGAGCATGAACAATGGTTTTAATACTTCTCCTCGGAGTATGCCTTCCTTAGATATGAACTCGCCATCCGCACCTCGCCAAATGCCCAGCAGCGATATGGATGCAAGCGACTCTTACGGACATATGCAGAAAGTTTTGGTAGAGTTGCGCGTACCTAACAATCAAGGTGTATTAGCTGCATCTAGAACCGCCGCGCAAATTAATGTTGGTAGTTTCCGATTTGACACCAGCTACGAACCGATAACCGTTAATGGTAGTAGCGATCGCGTATCAAGTTTACGAGCTAACAACGAAGAAACGGTTATCGTGCGGGGAGTGATCGAAGAAAGCGATATTCAACAATTAGAATCACAGTCTAATGTAGTCAAAGTTTATAAAGATACTCCCATCGCACCTTTTGACATTGCCTTATTAGAAAAAGACAAAGATAAAAACAAAGATTTAGTCGCACCGATGCAGGGAGCGCAAGATTGCCCTATCGGTACCTGCGACTGCTCTCCAACTACAGCCAAGGGAACTATGGCTGATGTCGCCAAGTATTTCGGTGCAGATCAAATTTGGTCGGCTGGTTTTAAAGGAGAAGGAATTGTTGTTGGTGTTGTCGATGGTGGAATAACTGCCGAAGGGCGCGATTGTGGCCCATCAGAAACCATTCGTCGCGTCAAAAACGTTATCGGTGGCCCAGCATCCGATTGGGGAACTACTGCCAAGGAATGGGGCGAACACGGAAATATGTCGGCTACCGATGTATTAGGAATGGCACCCGCAGCTAAACTTTACGATTGTCGCATTGCTGGTGGTGATGCAATTTCAAATGCTTTAAAAGTATTCGATTGGGCAATTAAACAGTATCAAATTGACGGTACCCCACACATTCTTACTAACAGTTGGGGAATTTATCAAGAAAGCTGGGATGAATTTTACGCCAATAATCCCGAACATCCCTTTACCCGTAAAGTTGTTGAAGCCATCGAACTAGGTATTTTAGTATTGTTTGCAGCAGGTAACTGCGGAGGAAGTTGCCCAAGCCAAAGATGCGGAAATGATTTTGGTTCCGGTAAGAGCATCTGGGGTGCAAACGGACATCCTTTAGTAATGACTGTTGGTGCAGTTAATAAAGAAGAGCAGTTTATTGGTTA
>CAYMZW010000906.1:0-1896 GCA_964395005.1 uncultured Rivularia sp. | reverse complement strand
AAAACACCCTTTTATATTATTTTATCAGAGTTTAATTATTTGTCGGAGATGTCTATTACAAAATAAGGGAATTTATAATTCACTTTCTTATTGTAGGGTGTGTTACGGGACGAGATGATTTGATTGAGAGATTAACCAATTTGATAATGCCGTAACGCACATACAATACCTAAAGTACATTTTGCTAGCTACGAACAATATTCAAACCAGATTCCTATATAAAAATTGACGGGAGGAATACCCCCGTCTCGAAATTAAGTACTTATTTTTACTTTTATTTTACTTGCTTGATTACCTTAGATTAGATTGCTTGAAATAACTTTAATAAATTATCGGCATGACCTGATATAGAATGTTTCTCTTGAATTCTAGCTTGTAACTTAAGACCAGAATCTAAAGTTTTTTGGGGATTATTGAGACAAAAAACCATAGCTTGATACAATCCTTCAACATCTTCTTTTTCAAAGTACAAGCATTCATCCCCACCTAACTCTGGCATACCTCCAACTCTCGCTGCAATAACTGAAGTTCCGACAGTAGCAGCTTCAAGAACGACTCTACCAGCCGGTTCTTGCCATCTGGATGGGACAACAACAGCAATTGAGCGCCTCATTAATTCAATCGTCTCTTCCAGAGGGAGTCTTCCCAAAAACTTGATGTTTGCATCTAAACCTGATTGACTAGCAGTCTTACGAAGACTATCCGACAAATTACCGCTACCAATAATATTTACCTGGAAATCACAACCAGTAGAAACCAGTTTTTCAACAGCAGCCAATAAGATATCTACACCTTTTTCTTTACATAAACGACCTGCAAAGGTAAATGTTAGTGGATTATTAAGGTCTTGGAGTGTTTTTGCATTAGAATTTAATTCTTTAGGACAAGGATAGGGAAAGACATGGATTTTTTTAGGAAGGTAAGTACTTGATGCAAGAAAATGGGTATTAGCCATTAATTCATTAGACCAATAGCTTGCTGCTAAGCGTCCACCTAATTTCAATGACTGCAAAATCCTTTCCAGTTTCCATTTTAAAGGTAAATGTTTAACAGAGAACAGATGCCGAATTTCGATTTTTAAACGCTCAACAAAACTGATGTTTTCAAGAGAGCATTCAGTAAGATAAAATTTGTAGTGGTACATCAGCACGACCTTGCGGAGAAGTAGTCTGCTGAACAATACAAAGGCTGGATTATTGGAATGCATATAAACTATATCAGACCACCAAATACTGCGAATCCAGGCTGTAAATGAAGTCTCCGCTGTACTGATAACTTGATGTTCAATATTCTTAATTTCAAATTCCTCTTTAAGCAGGTCGATATAGCTCGTGACTCCAGCAATTTCGTTGGCTTTATGACGATGTTGGATCAATATTCTCAAACAATTGCTATTCATGATTGAGTCCTATTTACGATGTAAGTATGTGAATTAAATTAAGTAAAGATATCCTGGGCAGACGGAAAATAAAAAATATCGATTAACTGCTTTGATTAGATCTTCGACAAAACCGATTTTCAAACTTAACTAAAGGTAGCAAAGCAAGGTTCTAAATAGCTTTAGAGAAATTACGGTAATATTCCATACTCAACCTATTTCGTTCTACTCAAAGCTATATTTGATTTAACTATCAGATAAAATATTATTTATTGTCACCAGCAAATTAAAACTACTTACAATTGTGTTGGTTTTAATCACCTTTCTAAACTAGATTAGAGCTATAAATTATTTTAGGACTTAATAGAGCCCCCCTTTTAAAGGGGGGTTGGGGGGATCTGGAATGTCTGGAACACGCTCATTTCAGTTATTGCTGCGTAAGTCCTATATTTGTCAAATTGGTGGTGGAAGTATATCTAATGGGGTAGGCTGGGCTGCAAGTGCTGCAATTACTGGCA
>CAYMZW010000905.1:0-1897 GCA_964395005.1 uncultured Rivularia sp. | reverse complement strand
CATCCGTTGCCCAACTCCATCCGTTGCCCAACTCTTAACTCCTAACTCCTAACTGAAAATGGCTGTTGCACAATCTAATTTTCAAAATCCTAAATCTAAAATCCAAAATCCAAAATCCAAAATTCCTCAATTTTCTCTGCCTTGGGGAATTACTATTGGTTATTTGACTATCATGCTGTTGCTTCCGGTGACGGCTTTGCTTTTGCAGGCTTCTCGGGTAGGGTTAACCGAATTTTGGCGAATTGCTACTAGCGCGATCGCACTTTCTGCTTACAATGTCACTTTTGGCACAGCGTTGGTTGCGACTGCTGTTAATGGTGCTTTTGGTTTATTAATTGCTTGGGTGCTTGTCAGATATGACTTTCCGCTGAAGCGTGTTGTGGATGCGGCAATAGATTTACCTTTTGCTTTGCCTACGGCGGTAGCAGGTTTGACTTTAGCTAATGTGTATTCAGAAAATGGCTGGATTGGCTCTTTGCTTGCACCATTAGGTATTAAAATTGCTTTTTCCCGGCTTGGCGTTTTTGTAGCGATGTTGTTTATTTCGCTACCGTTTATCGTGCGAGCGTTGCAGCCGGTGTTGCAAGAAATGGAACATGAAATAGAAGAAGCTGCTTGGAGTTTGGGAGCGTCGAAGTTTCAAACTTTTTGGCAAGTGATTTTTCCGCCTTTATTTCCAGCTTTATTAACGGGTATTGCTTTAGGCTTTTCTCGTGCTGTAGGAGAGTACGGTTCGATTGTAATTATATCTTCAAATATTGCTTTCAAAGACTTAATTGCATCGGTGTTAATATTCCAACGTTTGGAACAATATGATTACGCCGGTGCAACGGTAATCGGCACCGTGCTTTTAGGAATTTCGCTGTTAATTTTGTTAGGAATTAACTTATTACAAGCTTGGGGAAAAAGGTATCAGTAATCGGGGATTGGGCATGGGGAATTGGGGATTGGGCATTGGTAATTGGTAATCGGTAATAGTATGAATAAATCCCTAACTCTTAATTTCTAACTCCTAATTCCTAACTCTTAATTACTAGCAACTAACAACTAACAACTAACAACTAACAACTAACAATTAACTACTATTTGATTATGGGTAAAAGACTTTTAATTGTCAGTGCTATCACTTACTTAATGTTGGTATTATTTATTCCGGCTGTAAATGTTTTTTATCAAGCTTTTAAAGGTGGTATTGGGGAGTTTTTTGTCAATCTGACAACTGATGATTTTGTCAGCGCGGTGGGACTTACTTTACTTATTGCTTTGATTGTGGTGCCGATAAATGCTGTTTTTGGACTTTGTGCGGCTTGGGTTTTAGCTCGCAATCGTTTTCCTGGAAGGGCTTTGGTGATGAGTATTTTAGATGTCCCTTTTTCTGTGTCGCCGGTGGTTGTTGGTTTGATGATGATTTTGCTTTATGGGCAGAATGGTTGGTTTGGAGGGATATTAGGAGCGATTAATTTTAAAATTATTTTTGCTTTTCCGGGAATGGTTTTGGCTACTGCTTTTGTCACTATGCCTTTTGTGGCAAGGGAAGTCATTCCGGTTTTAGAGGAAATCGGTTCTTCTCAGGAAGAAGCTGCAAATACTTTGGGTGCTACTCAATGGCAAACTTTTTGGCGGGTAACTTTACCAAATATCCGCTGGGGTTTGCTTTATGGCTTAATTTTGACCAATGCCAGAGCAATGGGTGAATTTGGAGCGATATCTGTGGTATCTGGCAATATTATTCGTAAAACTCAAACTTTACCGCTGTTTGTAGAGCAAGCTTATAAGCAGTATGAAACCCAAACGGCTTTTGCTGCTGCGGTGCTACTTGCTTGTTTGGGCTTCGTTAGCCTGGTTTTAAAAGAAATTGTGGAACGGAAAACAACAGTGAACAGTGAACAGTGAACAG
>CAYMZW010000904.1:0-1899 GCA_964395005.1 uncultured Rivularia sp. | reverse complement strand
TTAATAGAGAAGGAAAAGCACCAGGAAACTGGGGAGGAACATCTCACTTCTTACAACAAGGAAATACATTAATAGATCCAACTGTCAATCAAACTCTACAGTATTTACATTGGGCAGGTATTCGCATCGAACCCGGTTGCCCCTACTGGGAGATTTGGGAACACTATCGCAACTTGAACCCACAATTACCACCACCAGAATTT
Source organism: uncultured Rivularia sp. (assembly GCA_964395005.1). Taxonomy (GTDB): domain Bacteria; phylum Cyanobacteriota; class Cyanobacteriia; order Cyanobacteriales; family Nostocaceae; genus Rivularia. The sequence continues at coordinate 1,696 of CAYMZW010000904.1, read as the reverse complement.
CCAGAAAAGCCTAAACCAACTTCTTGGCAAAAAACCATGAATGAAGCCAAAACTTTCTTGCGTTCGTTGAAGTAGTAAGGTTTGAGAAAGTTAAGAAAGTTAAATATATTTTCGGGGTTAAATAATTTATCTAACCCTTTTTTCTAAATTTAAGATATTTTATCGCAGAAAGCAACGCATCGTAGTAGTCTACAAATTCTAGAAATATTCTATTTTTTTGCGTCCTAATTCTGCGTCTCGTAGTTGCTTATATAATCAAATTTATCGATAATAAAAATTATAGTCGCTCAAGATCGTAGTCACTTTAAGACGCATTGAATGATAAAAATACTCAACCGACTTATTTACTTTCTTTAATACATTTTTGAAAACCGAATTACGCGGATTTTCTATTTTATTCTGAGCTTCAAAATATTTTAATTTATCCTTTGAACTCGCTTGTCCTTTGGAAATCCGAATTTTTTCGATTCTATCGTCAAAAAAGTCTACACCTTCCATAACATCATGTCTCACTTCCAAGTTAGCTTTAGTTGCTGCTAAACCCATTGCATAAGCAGGATGTTTATGAAGTCCATTTACTTCAGCATAAATTGCAATTTTTTCCCAATTTTTAAAAAACTCTTCTTCTCTACCAGAATCCCTAGTTACAACAAATAAAAACTCATTTATCCAAGTAACTTTCTCCGTCTCTATATTCACATTTAGCTTCTTCGCCATTTTTTTGAAAAACTCAAACTTCTTCATCGCAGTTACTGAAGGTGGATTGGTTTTATTTATCCGTTCTTGAAAATGCTTAATCATACTCGTACAGCTTCTAGCTGTAATTCCTGGAAGCCATTCGCGATGAGGAATTGGGGCGCATATTCGTACATCTGAATCAATGTACATACAAGAAAAATACATTGATAGTGCTTTTTGAATCGCAAATCTGCGCTCGTGATAATATAATACTCCCTGTCTTTTATGTCCAAATGCTAAGACATTACTATAGTTGGCAAAGTCTTGCGGTTTATCTGTATAAATTATAAAAGGAATTTCTGGTGCATATTTTTTTAAGTCCGCTACTAAGTTTTTTGCTAAAGCACGATATGTTTTACCCGCAACATAAGTACAAATACAAAAGACTTTCTGTTGTGAATTTATCATCTAATAATTATCCTTAATATAGTAAATTATTTTAAATAGATTGCACCGCAATTATTATAATTATCTACTATGAATTTTGGCATAAGCATAAGTTATATATAATTTGACTACTGTAATTTTACGTATTTTTTTAAGTTTATTAAATGTCAAATTAAAAAACATTCGCCATTCATAAACTGCTTTCGACTAAAAAACAACTTACAAACAGCGAACAATTAATTTTAAGCTTATTCTTCCTAGCTAAAAGAATCTAAATCCAAAGATTGAAATCCTCGGCTTTCAGCGTAAGTCATCATACTTCCTAATTGAAAAGCGGTTAATATGCAAGTTAAAAGAGTAATTGGTAAGCCAACCGCACAAGCTAACCAATTAGGAAAACCAAATATTGCTAAACCAGAGCAAAGAAATAAACCAATACCGATTGTGATACCAATAAACGGTACAATCAACTGCTTATTCGAGAAACGAGGAGCAGATTTTTCTGCACCTTGTTTGCGCCATGTTTTTGAAATTACTTTTAAAGTTCCGCCTAATGCAGCACCGGAAGTTA
>CAYMZW010000903.1:0-1908 GCA_964395005.1 uncultured Rivularia sp. | reverse complement strand
TTCAATTAATTCGTTGAGATAAAGCAAATCAGCAGTGTTGGGTTGAGCAAGAATGAATTTAGCTTTTTGACTTCCAAACAAACTTGTTAACCCAATAGATATCATATTTTGCAGATTCGGCAGAGTTGTAACATAAATGCCGTTGGATTTAAGGACTTTTTTACAGTTATCAAAAGTCTGCTTACCAACTGCATCAAAAACAATATCGTACTGCTCGCTTATTTTAGTGAAATCTTGCTGGGTGTAGTCGATGAGAGAATCCGCTCCCAGCGACTTTACAAAATCTAAGTTTTTGCTGCTGCAAACTCCAGTAACTTCTGCTCCCAAGGCTTTCGCAATTTGAACTGCAAAAATACCTACTCCACCAGAAGCTCCATTAATAAGTACGCTTTGCGATCGCTGAATATTGGCTTTATCTCGTAACGATTGTAAAGCGGTAAGGGCTGCTACTGGTAAAGCTGCTGCTTCTTCAAAGCTGATAAAAGTTGATTTAACAGCAGCAACTTTTTGCGGCACTGCTGCGATTTCGGCATAAGCACCTCCAGGTACTCCAAGGGAGCCATAAATTTCATCTCCCACTTGAAAACCAGTGACTTGAGAACCCACTTCTAAAACTTTTCCTGCTAAATCAAATCCCAGAATCATCGGAAATTTATTCCCACTGATGATTTTGAGCATTCCCTTGCGAATCTTCCAATCAACTGGATTCACTGCCGCAGCATGAACTTTCACTAACAATTCGTCGGGTTTGATTGTTGGTGCTTCTACTTCTTCATACCGCAAGACATCGGCACTACCGTATTTGTGGATGACTACTGCCTTCATGATTCTTCCTTCCCAAGTCGTATTTCTCCTAGATTCACTTTGACATTTTTTATTACTCAGCGGCGATTGCTATTGTAAGCAGGCTATGGCAATATAAAAGAAAATCCTAACTTATAGCAAATAATTCTCACTAACTAAAAAACTGAAATTCGCTTAGAAGCTTTACCTGCTCTACTTTTGAACAGATTAAAATATTTTTGTAAAGCAAAAGTTAAGAAAATGTTATTTGCGTCTTCTGTTCAAAAAAAAGTGATATCTTAATTACATAATTGAGTTTCGTCAAAGCAAGCTGAGTTTTTAGCTTTGAGTTCCTTATATATAAAAACGTTTCAAGAAGTAGTAAAAGCGGTTTCGAGTACAGTAAAGTGGATTATGCTTCAATTGCCGAAAATAGCCCAAAGTCTTGCTAGTAAATGTTTTGAACCGAGTGCAGCAATACTAGTACCTCGTTACATTAATACCAGAACCCCAGTGGAATAATACCAGTACCCCCACCCGGAAATTTTTTTTTAAAACTTCATAACCCGCTTGCATAAAAGGTTCTAGGAATTGAGTGCAAAATTAATAAAACTAATAAATCCAAGCAGACGGGATTTTAAAGCTTCTGGAAAAGCGACTGATATAACTTAGACATCGCCAAACACCAAGCGAGTCAAACACAAATACGACACGGTTGGTGAGTGGAGGGATGACGAGATAGCACCATGCCCTGTTAATAGAAGTCGCGGCGGTGAAAGCTTGAAAAAGGTAATTCGGTTATCTAAGCGCGTTGACACACACCAGCCGAGAAACCGGGATTTTACCTCTCGAAAAACTGACGCTTCAAAACGATAGCCAGTTTTTCGGGTAAAGCTCAAACCCGTCGCAACTTCGATTCCTGGGTTCAAGTAGCAGCGATGGCATCTCCCACTAGGCAATTTGTCCAGTGACTGAACGCGAAACCTTCATGACATCACCGTCTACACCAACAGGAATCTTCACCCCAACTGAGCGCGAATCTACAGCTACACCAGCGAAAGCTAAGAAAGGTGGTTGTGGAACTGGCTGCGACGATAATAGCAGCCCCAGCATCGAAATCGATGA
>CAYMZW010000902.1:0-1927 GCA_964395005.1 uncultured Rivularia sp. | reverse complement strand
CGGGTTTGTTGTCGATGAAAGCGAGTTCACCCTTAGTTGAAGTGCTTCCAATAAGCTGCCACGTTCCCACAAATGATTCAATGCTCATTCCAAAGACTTAGTTAAGAAAGTAACTATACAAATATATCAATTGCAATACAGCGTCAGGTGTGGGCGGTCGCCTATCGTATATCCTCGCAACGCCGGATAATACGTGCAATTAGCAAATTACTAAAACAATGTTTTCACCATGATGTATCAATAGGCAGAAAGTCTCTGGCTGAATTTCCAATATGAGCCAAAAATAGCTCTGTATTATTGTGCTGTACGCCTATTAATCCCCATTGCAGCCAAACAACTCCTGCCCGAAATCGAGCTTCATCAATTAATTTTTCAACTGCTGGGTAGTATTTCGACAATAGCTTGTGTAAGGCGATCGCCTGCATGATAGGACATAATACCTTGTAAAATTCATGCGGTTGACTACCAGGATTGTTATGATGCACCGTTAATTACTACTTACATCCAAATAACACATCTTCCGAAGTGCCACATACATTGCGAATGAACTTGAATATTTTTACCGCTTGGCTGGGTACTCTATGGATAAGTCTAAATGAGTAATATTCAATCAAAACAATGAAATTAAGTCCAGGTATTAAGAATTTCTGGTTTATAGTAGGGAATTTCTTTTTCTCTTTAGTTATTAGCATTTTAGCGCTTCTTTGGTATGGAAATTGGGATAAGTATATCTTTTTAAGCCTTCCATTTTTAGTAGGTTTTATAGTGTGCTTTTTTCTAAATTTATTACCTTTTATTTGGTTTTTATCACATTTAAAATCTCAACTACTCCAAGCTATGCCTGATGAATGGGAATTTAATGTAGCTGTACTGACAGATTACCCACTACTAAATTTTACTTGGTTGCGAGAGCAAACGAATATTTTAGAATCTTTAGGATTTGTACAGTTAATGGATTATCAAGTTAAACCTGGTAATGGTTTCGCAAGATGTTTTACTCATCCACAAAACTATTGTTTCGTAGAAATTGGTCAGTTATTTCTCGCAGATGGTGAAATAATCACTTCACATACTATATTCAGTGCTTTGGAACAAGATTGGGCGGTTGGTGCGATTAATCGACCAGTTCAAAATGCTGACGGAATTGGATATACTTTTCGTAATCCTAAACATATCATAACTTATCAACCTCATCTAAATTTAGATGAACTACTACAATCCCATCTAAATTTTAGACAGCGAATAATTACAGATTTAGGTATCCATGTTTTCACTGATGTTTCTTGGCATTTTTATAGAAATATGATGCAGCAATTCACTGTATCGAGCAAACTAATTTTTAGACGCAAAAATCTGATATTAACAATGCTAGAAGCAACTTTGTTTGAACTGAATCCTAAATCTGAATGGTTGGGTAATTATCCTCAAGCAGCAGCAAAAAAAGGTGTTCAAGTTTAAGTTTTTATGGGGTTTAGTGCGATTGGCTGATACAGATAAGACTATTGTGACTAAGTTGTTTGAGAGTTACGCAATCAATATTGAAACTTTGAGCGTGCAAATTTCGGAAAGGGTTTAATTTAAGCTTTATTCAAAAACTGACTGAGACTATTAGTCGATTGCATTAATTAGAAATGGTTTGTTTTCTTTCAAATGTAGGGAGACGTAGCAGTGCTACGTCTCTACACCTTTAAAAATCTGTAGGTAATTTCTTTATTCGTCAACTCATCCAAATTTCAACTTCTCAACCTCCAACTTTAACTTTTCATTCTCCATCTTTAAAGCCAATATTTGATTTTTCTGCAATTCAATCGTTGACTTTTGTGCGATCGCCTCACCAAAAGCTTTTTTACGGTTTTCCATTCCGAACCACCGTTGATAAGTTTTGCTATGTTCGTCAACTGTATGCCCTAAGTTATCTGCTGCGGCT
>CAYMZW010000901.1:0-1935 GCA_964395005.1 uncultured Rivularia sp. | reverse complement strand
CCTAACACCATCCGTTGCCTAACACCATCCGTTGCCTAACTCCTAATTCCTAACTATATCAAAAAGGATGAAGCCTAAAATATCAGTTATCACACCAAGCTTTAATTCCGCAAACACTATTGAAAAAACAATTTTAAGCGTTCTTAATCAACAGAGAATATATCCTTTGGAGTATATCGTAATTGATGGAGGTTCTACAGATAATACCTGTGAAATTATTCAAAATTATGCGAATAATATAGATAAATTCATATCCGAAGCAGATTCCGGTGCTTACGATGCAATGAATAAAGGAATTAATCTGGCTAGTGGAGAAATTATCGGTATTATTAATTCGGATGATTGGTACCTTGAAAATGCAATCAAAACCGTAGAAGCAGAATTTGATAAGCATTCAGATATTGATATATTATATTCACCTATCGAAAACTACTACAAAGATGAATATATCGCTACTTTTATTCCGGGAGAACTGGAAAAACTATCAATTCGCTTTACTTTAAATCATCCATCTTGCTTTATTAAAAAATCGGCTTACATTGCTGCGGGTTTGTACGACTTAAAATACAAAATCACCGCTGATTACGATCTGATTTTACGTTTATATAATAACGGATTTAAATTTCACTATATCGAAACTCCCCTAGCAGCTTATTCCCTCAATGGAATGAGTTCATCACCCTTACCTTGGGATAGAGCAAAATTGATTGAAGAATGTTGGCAAATAAGTAATAAGGCATCCGATAATTTTCCACAAGTATCTCAGAAACAACGAACAAAAGCCTATATAGCATGGATTATAAACGAAGTATTTGCATTGCCAGCAAGGTATTTTTTCAAACCACCTACCGCACGTAAAATAAAAGGTATTATTAAACATATTATTAAACCATTTACGAAAAAATCTGCATCTAAATATGGGAGATGGTAGAACTTTATGTCAAAAATATTATTTATTTCTGCCCATGCTCCTACTAATTTATATCCTCAAGCAGGGCAAAAGATAGCTTTAAGTAATTTGAATAATTATTATCTTGAGAATAAAAGCGTTGATGTCGTTGTGATAGCGAATAAAGCAGAAATAAATGCTGCTACAGATTTATTTGGTAAATATAAAAATAATCTTTTTACCTATCCTCTCGATAAACCAGATAAAATTATTAGCTGCTTAACTAATTTATCTATTCCTTTGAAATTTTCTACTCGTTATCAAAAAGCTGTAGCCGATCAATTGAAGGAATTATTAGCAAAAAATATTTATGATGTGATTCATTTTGAATATTCCCATGCTGCGGTTTATCTCGATTTTGTTAAATCGCTAATTAGCTCTAAGAATACTCATACCGTAATTAGTATCCATGATGTTGTTTCTCAATCTTTTTTAAGAAAATCCGAAAACAACCCGATTTTAGGTATTGAAGTCGCCAGATTATTTAAGTTTGAAAAGCATATTTATTCTAATGTGGATAAATTATGGGTTTTATCAAAAAAAGACGGCAATATTCTTACTTCTTTATTTGCTATTCCAGAAAATAAAATTGTTATCAAGCCTCCTCTATTGAGTGATTTTATATACAAAATAGAACGAAATATAGAGAAAATTGAGAAAAAAAGCCTGTTATTTTGGGCTGCAATGAATCGACTAGAAAACGAGCAAGCAGCTATAAATTTTATTCAAAAATGCTTTGTAAACTTGCTAAAAATAGATTCAGAATACAAACTGTATATTGTTGGTTCTAACCCTTCTGCAAAAATTAGAAAATTTGCAAGCGAGAATATTATAGTAACTGGATTTATCGAAAACCCCACCCAGTTTTTTGAAACAGCCCAAATAGGCATCGTACCTTTACTTCAAGGTGCCGGAATCAAACTAAAGACATTAGAAATGCTTCAAGCAGGTTTGCCAGTTATTTCAACTAGTATAGGTGCTGAAGG
>CAYMZW010000900.1:0-1938 GCA_964395005.1 uncultured Rivularia sp. | reverse complement strand
AGCAATCCGATTCTAGCCATAACCAGTTCTGGTGCGGTAGTTTTTAAGTCGTCGTGAATGCGACAAGCCTTACAAAAATCTTCAAACGCTCTTACTAAACTAAGTGCTGCTCCTTCCCATTTAATTGGACGAGCAATGACTGGTTGTAATTCATCTACAATTCTTACCAAATTAGCAATCAAATACCTTTCGGCTTGATGATTCAAACGAAGTTGCCCATCACTTTTAAGCCAAGGTATGGGTTGGGACGAATATTTATTAGAGTTAATGTTAAAGTCAATTAATTTTTCTTGTTGTGCCAGTTTCAACAAAGAATAGCAGCGTGCATGAACGTATTGAATAGAAAATATACAATCGCTTAAATTATCGATCTTAGCTTTGAAGTTAACTAAGTTTGCTTCTACACTGCCGTTTTCATTGATAAAACTTTGCAGCCAAATAGCTAAAAGTGAGTCTGTGACCTGTATCTGAATCAAACCCGAAGGTAGAACTTCTACCGTAAAATAAGCGGTCAACTCTGCTGGTATATAAGAAGCTATTAAATTAGCTATCGAAAAAGTCTGGGAATTATGAGATTTCGAGAAGTGAAACGCTATACCTGATATATAAGATATTTTAATATCACTTTTACCTTTGGATAGAGGAATATTGTTTTTTTCAATATATTTATTTTTTTGTGACCGAGCATAAATACTCACCGCTCTAGTCAAATAACCGTATATTAGCTGTATTACTGCTGTGTATTTACTTACTAGTAACTTTTGATGCACATAAACTACTGATGACAACACTGTAAACCCAGAAACATTGATTTTCTGTCATCCGTCTTAAGACATATCTTTATATTCGGTCAAAGAATATTAGAATTGCATAAAATTTAGTGAATTCTGGGTAAACTTTACTACAAACATTGTACAGTAAGAGTATAACAAAAGAGTAGAAGCGATCGTTTCTACCTTTTAGATAGCTGGCCAGGCGGTTTCACGCTTAAGATGGCCTTTCACAAAGACACTCCTTGCACCTTTTTATGTCGTCTTTGTCTTCAGCCGAACGCTCTTTGTTACCTATGCAATCTCCATCCTCTTTCTCTGAGGCATCACGTCCTTTTTTAACTTGGCAACGAATTCTTGATTGGGCACAAGAACACTATCGCTGCCGCACCTTTAGCAAAGATGAGCGAATTCCAGCTAGACCTGGGTTGCTGTATTTGGTGCAAAGGGGTGCGATCCGCATGGTGGGAACCGCTCAAGTGAGTGCCACTGCTTCTCAATTAACGTCTCGCCGGATTAACAGAACTCCTGAAGAAGCATTCTTGGGTTTTGTTGGTGCGGGACAGCCATTTGAAATTGTTGCTCAATCACCTTTCACATTGCAGTCATACGCTCATGTTGACCAAACAGCAGTGCTGTGGATGTACTGGCACGATTTAGATAATTGGCCTCATTTTCGTCGCGAAGTTATGGATGCCTTTAGGTATCAACACCAGCGTAAACTGTTGTGGTTAAGCGCCTTGGGACAGCGACGCACCATCGACCGACTTTTAGGATTCCTCACTTTATTAATTGAGGAATACGGAGAACCGGCGATGAGCGAAAGTGACCCCGAAGTAATTCATGGGTATTGTCTGCCCTTCCCCCTCACTCATGCACAAATAGGCAGTGCAATCGGTTCGACTCGCGTCACCGTAACTCGCCTAATGGGTAAGTTGCGCCAACGGGGTCTAATCCTTACTCAAGGGGATAATTTAATCTGTTTGCCAGCAGAGTCAATTAGTAAAGCCAGCTAACATATATCAGATCGAAACAGCTTTGCGTCAGCGAATTCTTACAAACCCGCTTTGGGTAATGAGTTCCTGTCCTTGTTGAGTCTGTAAAAAGTTGGCATAAGCAACACCTGCTTGTTGTTCGGTTTGCCCGTTTTGTTTGACCACCACAAACA
>CAYMZW010000899.1:0-1940 GCA_964395005.1 uncultured Rivularia sp. | reverse complement strand
GTTTGCTAGTGGCAAGCTTTGTAACGCAGGGGCAACCGTTTCTGCCTACATTTTCGATTTTAGTTGACGTTCAGCCGGAAAAAGTTCACCAAGGCTTGTCTACTTTTGTTTTTCGTAACGGATCTCGATCCAATTTGTCCGCTTTAAGTTCAAATTATGAAACAAAGTATCAAAAAATACTTTCTACGGTTCCAAGCAAAATTTCTGGTAATGGTTTTGATAGTTCAATAGATAAGCATCAGAGAAAAGCTATTTTTTCTCCTGTAGCAAAAGACTATCCTATGAATGCCGAGTCTTTTTTTAACAAAAGCTTCCCATCTACTTTGAGGAAAGAATGGGACACTCCACAAACGCCTCTATATGATGCTGAGGAACGTTTGCTAGCACAATATTATCAAGGTCGGCAACTACCAGTTTTACGTTATGGCAATACTGGGAATGCTGTGCGAGTATTGCAAACGCTATTGAGTTACAATCGTTACGGCGTAGGTATAAGTGGAAGATTTGATGTACTTACAGAGACAGCTGTAAAAGCCTTTCAAGCGAATCGACGGTTGAGCGCAGATGGGATAGTTGGATCTCGAACTTGGCGAGAATTGACAAGATACGCTCATATGCGTACAAAAAGAAACCCGATGGAAATTCCCATGTTTGGCGATCGCCCAGTTTATCCTTGGCAAAGAAGCTTGAGAGGGAATTTCGCCGAGTCTAGCGTAAGTATTTAACTATATTTAGCGATATTGATGCTGTTCTAGTTGTTGTTGCGCTCTTGGTTTATACATTAAGTAAAATAATGATTCGAGGTAGCGCAGCAAGTCTTCTCTTTGTTCTTTGGAAGTAAAGTTCCAGAAACCATAAATTCGCGCTAATGTCAGCAATTTATTAACGTGAATTTTCCAAGTATAAGTACTGTAAACTCTATCTACACCAGCTTGAGAAATTTCATTCCAATAATTAGGATTTTCCAGGCATTGGGCATCAAAATCTAATATTTTACTTGCTGTTTCTTCTAAGTTTGTCGGATTAATATAAAATCCATTTACTTTATCTTGAATAATTTCTAAAGGCCCGCCGAATTGAGTTCCAAAAGTTGGTAATCCTGAAATCATAGCTTCTAAAATTGTTAAACCGAAAGCTTCAAACAATGCCGGTTGAACAAATATTCCTTTACGATCTGCTATTACTCGATAAACTTCACCAGAATCGGCTTTGGATAAACGTACTCCCAACCAGCGGATTTTACCGTGAAGATTATATTTTTCGATAATATCGTAAAGTTTAATTATTTCGTCGCGCTCTTCATTATCTCCCGATTCCTCAACGCGCAATTTTCCTGCTACCAAGATTAAATTACAACGTTTCTGTAATTCCTGACTTTGACCGAAACATTCGGCTAAACCTGTCAGATTCTTAATTCTATCTAAACGCGCCATTGAAAATAATGGGCGTTTATTTGGGTTGTCAAGTTTACCAAATACCTGAGTTGAATCTTGTAGCGTGAAGAGCAATTCTTCCAATCTTTGGGAATCATTTTCAACCCGTTCATATGAACCTGAATAAGGGAAGAAGCAATTTTCGTTAACTCCTGGAGGTACTACGTTAAATTTAGGACTAAACAGTTCAATTCCATTTACCACATGATACAAATCTGGCATGGTAAAGCATTGATAAGATTCGTACTGTCCGATGCTATCGGGGGTTCCGACAATTTCTTGATAGCTACTGCTAATAACAAAGTTTGCTGCATTCATTGCAATTAAATCGGCGGTGAATTGCAATGAAAAATGATATTCATCTTCTAAATCTTGCCAGTATAAATTACTAAATAGATATTTAGATTTTTCTAAAGCGTGGGCTACGTTACATTGAATTACTTTGAGACGACGCGACAGTAAAAATGCAACCAAATTACCGTCGGTATAGTTGCCAACAATTAAATC
>CAYMZW010000898.1:0-1944 GCA_964395005.1 uncultured Rivularia sp. | reverse complement strand
CTTTTGCGCTGCTTTGACTGCGGATAGCGCATTTACTTTACCGTAACCAAACCATTTTGAATGACCGTTATCATCGTAACTACCGTAGCGCAAACCTAATTGCGGATCTGTGTCCAAATCAACAATTTTATCTGCTGTTTCTTCAAGTATACGTTTTACTTTGGCGATAGTTAAGTCAGGGTTTACTGACAAAATTAGTGCTGCGACTCCAGCGACTACCGGCGTTGCACTGGAAGTGCCGCCAAAATAACCAGTAAAATCGCCTCTGCTGTAGCCAGCAGATCCTAATTGATCGGTTGTAAACATTCCTCTTCCTGGAAGTGAAGTTGAAATTGCGGGTTGGGAATAAACAAAACCTGTTTGTTCAAACCACATTCCTGGTTGAGCGTTATTACTAGGAGCGCATACTGTAATATTGGTACCCCAATTGCTATAAGCTGCTTTTTTATTCAAACTAGTAGATGCAGAAACGGTAATAACATCTGGATGTACCGCAAATCCACTTAGCCATCTTGTTTTACCAGTCACAATATTTTTTACCCAATCGCGTTCGTATACCGTGCCGTTAATCGGACGGTTGGCATTACCAGCAGCAAATAAAATTACGCAACCCTTGCCATTACGTCCTTTGGTAGCAGCCCGAGTAATAGCAGCGCGTTGACGTAAAGAAAGAGGAAAATATACAGCCGAAGCTCCCCAACTGCAAGAAATTACACTAGCTCCTTTTTCAATTGCCCAATCAAAAATCGCTTCTATAGATTCATCATCTAAAAAACCACTAGTACGAATAGGCATAAACGCACAACCCGGAGCAATTCCAGAAATTCCCGTACCGTTTTCTTCAGCGATCGCGATTCCCGCACAAGCAGTACCGTGGCTGGGCACCTTTTGTGATGGTATCGGTAAAAAATCTTTATCTTTTAAATCTAAGGGAGCAACTATTTTTCCACTACCCATAAAATCGGGATGATTCAAATCGAAAGAATCATCTACTACGGCAACAGTTACCGAACGAACTCCTCTAGTAATATCCCAAGCTTTTTCTGCCCAAATATGGGAACCATAAGCTAATTGATTGCCACCATTGTGATTTAAATACCATTGTTGATAATATTGAGGGTCGCGAGGTTTATAATATGTTTGTTGATGGATAATAATATTTGGCTCGCTAGCTACAACTTCGGGTAATCCTTGTAACCTATTAGCAATTTTTATCGGATTTTGTGTAGCTTGTTTACCAACTTTAAATGCAAAAGTATTAGGAAGACCATCAATAGCTTTATAAAGAATCAAGCCAAACTTGGTTCCAATGGCATTAACTCTAGAAGAATCAACCCAATAAGCAAATTCAATCGTAATTTGATCGCCTAAATAAATTATGTTTCCAGGATTACCTTTAATTTGGTAAACATGACTGGCAAAAGCTACCGTTGTCGAATTCCGCGCTTGAGACATCGCCATCTCTAAGCTACTGGGCGCAACTTTAAACAATTCTAAACGGGAAATCGGAATAGTATTGCGCCAACTACCTAAAAAATTCTGAGCTAATTGTTTTGTAGAAATATTAGAGTTTTTACGAACTGTAAAGCGATCGGGAATCTTTTCTAGGATTAATTCTTCTCCGCCACGTTGTATAATCATTCCTAAACTACTATCTGGTATTCCGTTTGCGAAATTTTCGCTTGTATTTGCGCTCATATTCATGACAGCGATTTTGGTGACTGTAATGGTTGTGGGAACTCAATCGATTGAATTTTCAGTCTAAATTTACAGGCAGTTAGTATGTGGCTTTGCTTTGTTTTCATAGCAAAACAGAGTTAAGATACCCGAAGTTTTCATCCTTACTCTTTTTAGTAGTCCCAAGTATTTATCCCCATGAAATTTGCTGCAACCGTTCCTACTATTTGTCTGACTTTGCTATCGGTAATAGCAAGTTTTAACCTG
>CAYMZW010000897.1:0-1961 GCA_964395005.1 uncultured Rivularia sp. | reverse complement strand
GTCGGCTTTTTATTAGCGATCGAAGCTTGTTTCAGAATAAATTTAAATTATAGTAAATCTAAACTTAACCCTGGCATTAATCGCTGTAAATTTTTTAATGATTTACCTTGCCAAGGGATACTCTTAGAACCAAGAATTTTCATTTGCACTGTCTTTTTCTTTCGCATCCCAATTACAAATTTAGATAGCATACTAATTCCTGAACTATTAAGGAATTCTAAACGCTGTAAATCCAGAACCATATTAGGTGGTTCAGTAGAAGCTACATCGTTTAGTAACTTTAAAATAGGTGCATAATCTTGCATTCCAGCTAGTCTTAGTGCGCCATCAAAATTAATCGCACCATTATTTTTCTCATACCAAACGTTATAGTTTTCACCCTTAACCTGCATTCTTATAAAGCTCCTTATATCAAACCTGTTGTAGAAGAAATAGTAGATGAAATATTTGTATATAAATATTTTAAACAGCTAACTCAACCATAGTTGTTACTGTCATAATTGGAGAATCCTTTTCGACAATATCAAACTTCCACCCGAGCTTTGCAGAATAATCGTTAATCATTGTCAAAAAACCTAAACCAGAACTAGAAGTATTTTCATCTTCTGCATTTTCTTCTAATTTACGAATGAAAAGCTCATTTGGATCGGAATTTAGTAATTCCTTAATGAATTTCTGAAAATTTGCTGCTTGTGAAGCAAGAATACTATTGTCCACAAATAGTCGAATTTTATGATTATCTATTTGTGTATGTAATGTGATTGGATATAAAGCAGTTGTATCAGCGTATTTCATTGAATTTTCTAACAGTTCATTCGCAATGTAGCTTACAGCGCTTTTCATTTGGGCTAGCTTATCTATGCTGTCAGGTTGCGAAGCTTGAATTGGGTAAAATGTTGCTAAATAATTGGCAATATAATCCGCCGACAAACCATTGTTACGCCAGCGCTTTTTGATTGGAATTGCAGATGGCGAAAAGCCTACAGTTAAATGTTCATCTTGTTGTGGTCTTTCCACATAATCGCCAAAAATCTGAGCTTTTTCCAGATTATCTTTGGTAAGTAAATTTTCTAGAAAGTTTCCAAATATTTGAATCACGGTTATCTATTACCCCAGTGACCTGTTGATGTATAAAAAAATTATGTTTGTACTTTAGTATGATGCTTTAAAAATAAACTGGTTATATTCCATTACGGTTTTTATCCAGCAACGCCTGTATTATTGATACTCCACCGAAAAAAGCAATTTGCGATCGCCTCCCTCGCTGGTATCTTTTAACTATATTGCAACCATATTATACTTTCTGCTTCAGTTAATACACTGAAAAAAAGATGTAGGATTACACGCAATCAAATTTAAGCAATCAACTTAAGCATATTTGTTAATGCTATCGATCTCAGATTGCTTGGTTCATTTTGAATTTATTTTGAGTTAGTTGAAGAATTACGAAATAGCTAAATAACCCGGTTTTTTGAAAAAACCGGGTTCCTAAATTCTTAGGTTGGCGCAGTCACAAAGTGGAATATACGATCTAAGAATGCTACATAAGGCAGTCTTAATTGCTACCTGTAAAGATGACTTCAGGGAATTTGCCTTGAGCCTCAGTCATTGGCCGTCTTCTACCTTCTTCTTGCCAATAATTAATAACTTCCGTAGCCTTATTAAGCAACTCAACCCGCTCTACTTCAGCAATCCAATGTTTCGACTCTAACTCATTTTTCAACTCTTCCCAAGCATCAGTCCGAGGCCAGAAGAAATACTTAGTCAAAGGGCTAAAACCTTTACCTACCACTTGATCGACCGCCAGAGCCACATTATCATCTAACCATAGAATCTTCAAAATAAACTTGGTTAACAGTTCTTGAGTTTGATTTTGCTCTTCCATATATTTCAGCAACCATTAATAACAACAGCAATCGCCTATTTTAACTTAATACCTTACCATCTGAGCAATTAGGATG
>CAYMZW010000896.1:0-1965 GCA_964395005.1 uncultured Rivularia sp. | reverse complement strand
AGCGAAGGAAAAATGATTGATTCTGACGCGAGTATGTCGCTGATGTCGGGTAGAGAAGGTGATTTAATTACAGTTAACGGTCAACCAAACCCCAGCTTTTCAATTTCCGCGAACGGGTTATTACGTTGGAGAATTGTCAATGCTTCACCTTCGAGATTTTATCAGCTTATGACAGAAAATCATCCTTTTTATCTAATTACTACCGGTGGAAAGAATGTATTTTTATCGATTGCGCTAGTATCAGTTAATCCAAAAGCCAGAATTTTTAAATCTTTGGTATTCAAAGGCTGGGGACTAGTTAAAGATAAACTGGGTGTGTTTCTTATGGCATATTTTTCAACTAGAAATTGCTTTCCGTCGTATAAAGTTCCTATTGGAATAGTCCATAAAACACCGTCTTGGACGAATACTAATGTTTTGATTTGTTCTAAGTATTTGGCAAAGGGAGTAATAAACAAGAACCAATTTATTACTTGTTGCCCAAGCACTTACCATATTAATTGTACGATTGCCTGCTTTTTTATCATATGAATGTTTTAAACTTTTACCATCAATCGCAATCACTTCTCCATCCGTTAAGATTGCAACTGATTTTACCCATGATAAAAAACAATCCTGGAATTTGTCTGGATTAATTAAAGCAAATATTCTCGCAAAGTCTGCCGGGGGAAGCTTCCCCCGGCGAGCTTTGTGCAAATGTATCATGAGATGGAATGCCGTGTTGAGCGTGCTGCTGAGTTTGGTTATGAGAGGGTACGGTTTGTTGATGTTTCTAACTTCCCCACAGAGTCTTCAGCTTTAAAAACTATTGAACAACTTGCAGCAGAACACCAAGATATAACTGTTGATTTTATTGGTAGTGCATCTGTAGAAGATGCAATAGGACTTATGAAGGAATCATCAGATATTGTAATTGGGATTAAAGACGCTCAAACTATTAGTATTGTTGATTTTTTCGCTAGTAAGGGAAAGGCGATCGCCGCATATAATCCTCAAACACAGAAATTTGATAGACGAAATTTACCTGCTCCGAAAAAGACTGCTGAAATAACTAAAGATATTGAACGCGACGAACGTTGAATTTGTATCAACCTATAACAACGGATTAGCGTAAAATGACAATGCTTTTTGATATCGAGCAATATCACCATCGGGATTCACAACATCATAAAGGTGACTGGGATGGTGTGAAGTATGATTCTGCTTGGGATGATGGTTCGGCTTTTCCACAAACTAGTTCTAAAACTTCAAAAGAAACAGAGCGTACCAATAAAACAGACTGTTGGTATACCCCACCATCAATTGTTAAATTAATCATACAAGTTTTAGGAGAAATAAATCTTGACCCCTGCGCGGATGACGGACGACATATAGCAGCAGCAGAGCATTATACAAAGAACGATAATGGTTTAGAGCAGCCTTGGTGTGGGAAAGTTTATATGAACCCTCCGTACTCGCATCCTAGTGTTTGGATGAAGAAGTTGCAATTAGAATTTGAAACGGGTAATGTGGATGAAGCAATTGCTCTTGTACCTGCTGCTACCGACACCAATTGGTTATCTCCAGTTTTGAAAACTCAACCTGTATGTTTTTGGAAGGGAAGAATTAATGTTAACCAAACCAGTAGTACCAATGGGAAGACCGATATTGAAACAGTACTACCTGTTAAGAAAACCAGTAGTACTAAAAGAAGAAGGCGTGGTGAAGGTACGGGTAGAATACACGCTTTGGACTATTACTAAGAAGAACGGTAAACAGTATCAGCAGGCTTGGTATGATTGGCAGTTAACTTTTATAAAAAACAATTTTTAAAAGCACTTATATTCCGAAGCGTTTATTATTCCAGGTGCAGCAGTTAGAAGACCACAAAACACCTGTAAAGGAAATTTTAAAAGTCTTAGGAGTATACCCTGAAGGGGCGACGATACCAGCTAAAACGTAGATTCTATAAGCTTCATAGCATTA
>CAYMZW010000895.1:0-1966 GCA_964395005.1 uncultured Rivularia sp. | reverse complement strand
GGTGATGATGGGAAATCTGTAGTTTTTACCCGTAAAGATGGTATGACTTATGATTAGTAATAAAATAATAATCAAATTTTAACTATCTGTTGAATCAGGGATATTAATTTGATTTTTCATCTTGTTTTTTGCTGTTTTGGTTTGAAAGCAAGCTGCAATACATTAAGCATTTGAGAAACTAAAGCCGCTGCAAATATCGCTAACAAAATACCACCAATCGAACTTAAAGCTAAAGAACTAAAAAAATGAGGATAGTCAAAACGTTGATTTTGCTCTGGTATATTTGCTTCTGGTATATTTGCTGCTGCTTCATAACTAGATGCTAAATTTCCTGCACCAGCAACACCGAAACCTACCCCGGTAATTATAGCTTGTAATTGACGTTCTCTACGTGCCTGCTCGATTGCAACTTGACCTCTAATTGAGTCTATGGCGTTATCTATCAAATTAATATCAAGTTGGAAGAAATTAACAGCAGCTATAACTCTTTCCTGAAAAGTATGGCAAGCTCTATGGGTAAAAAGCTCTAAAAATGAAAAATCTTCATCGGAAAAATTACTTTTTATTTCATAAATTTTGTCAGTATAATTTCTACTATCTTCAACAATTATATTCTGATATTCTTTTATAAAACGTAATTTTTCTGCATATTCTACAGACACCTTTGGTAATTCTATTAATAAAGTTTGTAACCTATCTAAATCTACTTTATTGCTTGCTCCCGGTTCTTTTAAGAATTGGCTGTCTTTTATTTTTATTTGTATATCTCTAGATATATTTTTAGTGAGTTTTTCAATTCTTTTGACTTGTTTAAAAGCATGAATTACTTTAGCTCTAAAGAAAAACAAGTCTAATAATTGCTGATAATATTTATCAAATTTTTCTTCTGATTTATCTTCTTGAATAAACCAAATTATTATATGGCTGTAACTCTGCGAAGCTCTAATTATACCATACTCAAATATTGGAGAGCCGAATAAATTTCCCGAACGATTAAATTGAGTTTTTCTCATATCGTCTGGTAATAATGATTCAATATAATTGTCGGCAATACTTTTGAGCTTTTCTTTATTCCCTTTATACTTTAATTTTTGTCTGTTTTCTAAACGGATAGTAACTAATAAAGTTTGACCTAGAAAATATTCATTATTTTTATTTACATCTAGCATTAGACAATTGTTTGGATTGACTAATGCAATATCTGTATTGTTGAGTGCTTTACTATTTTCATTTTTCGGATTTATTAATTTAAGACCAAACCCGTAGCTATCATAGAGTTGTACTGGATAAATAATTGCAGTTTTGCTATCTAAATCTATTTTTCCTCTGCTATTATCACTAAATGATTTATGAGGTTGTACATATAATGGATGATAATCATCCGTTTTTGGAAAATGTTTATTTAAATTAGCCCAGGGTTCTTCAGGTTGATGTTCTAAATCAAGATTTTCTTTAATATTAAACTGAAATACCGGGTTTAAAGTTTTAGCAACTATTTCATCACATTTTTTCCATAACCAATCTGGTTGATAGTCACCTAAACTGTCAATTTTTTCGCTAAGATAATAAGCAAATAAATTAATATTGTGAGTATAAAATTTAAAATCCATGTATTTCTCCTATGATTTATAGTTGGTACTCTAAGCTTTGAAAACCAATCTAGAAATGAATACATTTATTATTACTTATGATTTTTTACAACGTGTGTATATTAAATAACTAATGTATGAAGTATAAGGAAATATCCTGTTTATTGATACAAAAGATGTTGAATTCTATTTTTTTTAAGATAAATTCATTATTAAAAGATATTTTTCACTATATGAATTAATTTCAGATGAGAACTTTTACAGCTTTAGCCTAAAGCTTCTAAAATACAATTAGTAATATTTACGTAAATACCTACAATCGATGACTTACCCACCCGCACCTTGGAATCTCAAAGGTTTTGCTGTGCAAACCCTGC
>CAYMZW010000894.1:0-1972 GCA_964395005.1 uncultured Rivularia sp. | reverse complement strand
TCACTGTTCACTGTTCACTGTTCACTGTTCACTGTTCACTGTTCACTGTTAACTGCTAAAGAGTGCCAAAACCTTTTTTCTTCTTAGCTTTTTTCGGCTTCTTCTTACCGCCAGCATTACCGCGCCATCCGGGGCTAGGAGCGTTTCCAGCAGCCATTGGATTTCCACCACCGAACATTCCGCCGCCTCCGGGCATTCCTGGGAAATTACCTTGCCCCATTTGCTGCATCATGCTCCGCATTTTCTGGAAGTCGCTTACTAGTTTACTGACATCTTTTTCTTTGTAACCACATCCACTGGCAATTCGTCGTCTTCTGTTGGGAGAACTTGCGAGCAAATCTGGATCTTTCCGCTCTTGCTTAGTCATGGAATTAATCATGACTTCCGAACGTTTTAACTGAGATTGCCCTTGCTCTAGCTGTTCGTTGGAAATTTTGTTCATCCCCGGAATCATCTTCATGATACCGCCAAGGGAACCCATATTTTTCAACAAACGTAGCTGTTTGAGAAAATCGGTAAAATCAAATTGCGCCGACAGCATTTTCTCTGTCATTTTTTCGGCATCGGCGATGTCAAATTCTTCCTGGGCTTTTTCTACCAGAGTTAAGACATCTCCCATCCCCAAAATCCGCGATGCCATTCTATCGGGATAAAACGGCTGTAGGGCTTCAACTTTTTCACCAACACCAACAAACTTAATTGGCGCACCGGAAATTCTCCGCACCGATAATGCCGCACCACCACGGCTATCACCATCTAATTTTGTAAGAATTGCACCACTAATCCCAATTTTTTCGTGGAAAGTACGGGTCAAGTTTGCAGCTTCTTGACCAGTCATCGCATCCACTACGAGCAATGTCTCATCAGGCTTAACGGTTTCTTTGATGGTAGCTAATTCCGCCATCATGTTTTCGTCAATTTGCAGGCGACCAGCGGTATCAATAATTACGGTATCGATTCCTTCTGCCTTAGCACGTTCTACACCTTGACGGGCAATCTCAACTGGATTTGCATCGCTTCCCAGTTCAAATACCGGGACATCAATTTGTTTACCTAAAGTTATCAATTGATCGATCGCAGCAGGGCGATAAACGTCAGTTGCCACCATCAAGCAATTGCGTTCTAACTTTCTCAGGTGTAATGCCAGCTTAGCTGTAGCGGTGGTTTTACCAGTACCTTGCAAACCAGCCATCAACACAATAGTAGGTGATTCTTCGGCTTGCACCAAGGGGACATTAGTTTCCCCCATCACATTAACTAGTTCGTCATGAACAATTTTAATAAACTGCTCGCCAGGGCGTACTCCATTCAAAACCTCAGCACCTTGCGCCTTGGTTTCAACTTCGCTAATAAATTCTTTAATTACTTGGAGGTTAACATCCGCTTCCAACAAGGAGCGACGTACTTCGCGCAAAGCTTCTTGAATATTGGATTCGGAGATTTTACCTTGTCCCCGGAGCTTTTTCCAGGTAGATTCTAAACGATCGGCTAGTGCATCAAACATAATTCAATTACTATTAGTCAGGCAGCAAAGTATTTAAGCATTATCTACCAGCTTAATAGTTTTTAATTGGTAAAAGCTAGCGGTGGGTAGTCATTACTACTTGTAAAGGTTCGTAGTAAGAACTTTAGTTCCTTAAAAAGAGCGATAAATCGCTTACTACGAACCCAATTTTTTAGCTCTAAACCTTCGCTTGAGAAAACAGTGCCTTAGTAGCAGATTCACCTGCCGATCTAACTTGCTTAATTAAATACCAGTTCAATAACCCTAAGATAACTACTTGGCAAAGAAAAGCACTCAAAATTATGTAGCCTGTAGACTCTTGAGCAGTAAACCAGAAAGCAATTGTAAATTGCCACAAAATATTTGATGGCTCAACGCTTAAAATCCCTAAAACTACTATCGGTAAAATGATCGCAGCACTTACCGTTCCCATTGCCCATAGAGTACGCTTAGAGTTTTTCAACATCA
>CAYMZW010000893.1:0-1995 GCA_964395005.1 uncultured Rivularia sp. | reverse complement strand
TAGGTTCTATCGGTGGTAAATTACCTTTACCGGAAATGACTGTTTACTGTACCAGTAAGTACGCGATTACAGGTTTGACGGAAACTTTGCGAATAGAATTAAAACCCAAAGGTATTCATATAGGTGCAGTGCATCCGAGCGCTACTGACAGTAATTTTATGGAAAGAGCGCAGTTTCGCGGCAGTAATGAACAAGAAGCAGAAAAACGTCGCAATTCCATGAGTAGCTTATTAAAATCACCAGCAGCCAGCAAACCAGAAGATGTTGCGGATGCAGTTTGGGATGCTGTGAAACATCAAAAAGATGAAGTGGTAGTTGGTAGTGGCTCGTTTATGTCAGCCGCTTATAAATTCTTCCCCGGATTAATGCAGATGGCGATGCAGACATCTAAATCAGCTATCAGTTAACAGTTAGCAGTGAGCAGTTAGCAGTGAGCAGTTAGCAGTGAACAGTTACTAGTTACTAGCGAAATTAACGTTTGAAGATAATTAATAGTGTATTTAGTTTTCTTGAGAGGAATGAAGGTTATTAGCTGGGGAATTGCATTCCTCGGTGAATTAGAGCGCTGAAGCGCAACTACGAACGAACCTTTTTTTATTATCTTCCCCCTCTCCCCCCTCTCATTCCACTGCTCACTGTTCACTGTTAACTGAATTACTGTCTTTAGGCTGATGTAAATTTTTAACTTTTCGGCATATGTCAGGCTATGGACATAAATGGTCTTATTGCTGTAAAAGTCAATATTTTTTTACTAAAATACATATATGTATCCTGATACCCTATATTTTTACTTGCAGATTAAGGAAAATAAATTTAATTTCTAAGGTTTATCTAGATGCTTTTTATATATTTGTGTTTTTGCAGGGACACAAATAATCGCTTATTCAACTAATTTAATTGGTGCATCATACTTTCCTTTTATTCGCAGTATAAATTTATTCGATAATTTTCCATTGCTTAGATAAAACTCTCTTGCTCTATTTGTGTAAGTGGGTAGTTTTCGCTATGCCAACACGACAGTAATATCCTATGCAAGATTATATTACAACCACAAAAACGGTTGAGAATCAGAAGAATCACAAAATTAGAGAGATTGCTTTTCTTGTAGGTAGAATCAGAAGCGGTATCTGGCTATTTGGTATTCCATCTTGGCTGTTTGGTATTGGCGACAGAAGTTTTGCTGCGTTTGCTGACGGTTATATATCTGTAATTGAAGTTGTACAGTTATTTACAGCTTCTTTATTCTTCGCAAGCTGGCTGTTTTTAAGACCTGAAAATTCGCTTAATGATAGCGATGTCTTAGCTTTACAAGGAAATCCCTGTAATAATCTAGGCTTTAAGTCCGAGTTAAGGCAAAGATATATGATTAGTCAAGAATATATTTTACCTTTTCCTTATATTTGCCAAATTTATCATCTATTAAATTTAAAGCATTTAGAAAGCATTCACCATTTTAGTTTAAATAATCTCAAAGTTGTTGATATCGGTGATTTTCAGCTTACAGAAAATGGTGGAGTTATTAAATTCCAAACTATGCTGGATTCTCCTTTTAATCCTCTACGAATTTGGAGACAGCCGACTGTAGAAGTGGATTTAATTTTACATAATCCCTACACGGTAGAATTAAGTATTCCAGTTTACAATCAAAAAAGAATAACCGTGATGTTTCACGCCGTTCCTTTGAATGAGAACGAGCATTACTTTTTTATTGATATTTACAGCGATTTACAATGGTTTAAGCCATTTTTGCAATTATTACTGCATTTTGCTTCTTGTTTAACTCTATTTGAAGATTTACCTTACTTACGCAATCTCGCAGAAAAAAATCGCGATAGCTTGCTTAAAATAGGCAAAGTTTCTAACTGTAAAAGTATGTCGCTCTACAGAAGATTTATTGAACTATATGGAGCGGGTGTTAATAATTATCCGATGCTTAATTAAGTTAGGAGTTAGGAGTTAGGAGTTAGGAATTAAGAGTTAGGAGTTAGGAGTTAG
>CAYMZW010000892.1:0-1999 GCA_964395005.1 uncultured Rivularia sp. | reverse complement strand
AAAGAATATTTATGGTTAAAATCAATTGTGATGGCTCATTTAATCGCAGTATAGTAATGATTTCAAGCTTTTAACTTAAATTTTTATCATACTATGTACGTTTTTAACCAAAATAATTTTACTCCCATCACAATCTTGGTTTATTGAAATAAGCCGGTTTTTAATTTTTAGCGGAATTTAAAAAGCCATAGGCGGTAGCTTATCTTGATTCTAGATGCTTGCTTGATTTTTTAATCCAATCAACTAATTCAATCCCAATCTGATTGATTAATTTGACTGCATACTTGTAACGATGGGATGCAATTAACTCAAAATCGTATAGGAAACATATAAGTAATCAGAAAACCAATACTTCCGAGCAAAAAGTACTTTAGAGTCTTATAAGTTCCTTCAAAAAACAAACTGTGTCTATCAGTCTCAGTAGTAGTTTTTATCACTATCTCGCCCTATTTCGCTTAACC
The DNA here is from genome assembly GCA_964395005.1 of uncultured Rivularia sp. Taxonomy (GTDB): domain Bacteria; phylum Cyanobacteriota; class Cyanobacteriia; order Cyanobacteriales; family Nostocaceae; genus Rivularia. Next base: position 1,538 of record CAYMZW010000892.1, on the reverse strand, counting down.
TTGACTCGTTGTTTCCCAATGTGAAGCTTAGGAAAATTTTAAGCAAATCGCGATCGCGTTATCATCTGCTTGCTGAAAATAATTGCTTTAAATCTGATTCCACAAGCTTTTTTGAAGTTTGTTTTGTATACCGGATATGGAATAATTTGCTTAGGAAAAACTGCCTTCCTATTTATTTAGGATTATCAAATGCCTTTTATAGCGAGGTTTTGAGCGCTTAGGAAAATATTCCCAAACTAGAATTATTACGGGATATAAACTTTTTTCTTGACGTATTCTTGTTTTCTCGTTCCCAAGCTAAGGGCTGATAACTGCTATAGAGGCATTCTCACCCGGAGTCTGGAAGGGGATATCTGGGGGGCGCACCTTCATAATCAGGCGTACCAATCATCAAGACACCATTCCCAAACATTCCCATGTATATCGTATAAACCAGTAAAATACAAATATCAATTTACCTTTCTGGTAACTGTTTTTAAAGATTAAACGAAATATCATGAGCAAGAAAATGCAGTTTTGTGAAACTTCTGTAAAGTTGTACGAGCAAGACTGAGCTTTGACAAGGAGACAGCAGTAGATGCTTCGCCGTATATTTACTAAAACTCCCATAGCTCTAAGACAGTTGATGAAAGAAAAGAACTGTTTTGGAATTGCTGTGGCTGGTATTGCTTTCGCAAATATTTTAATTTTCTCCCAAATGGGCTTTGAAGCTTCATTATTTAATAGTTCAACTGCACCACACAAAAGCCTAAATGCCGATATCGTCATAGTTAATCGTTATTTTGAGTCTATATATTCAGTCAAAGACTTTCCTCGACGACGTTTACATCAGGTATTAGGATTTGAGGGAGTAGAATCGGTTAGCCCTTTGTATATTAGTTCCGGAAAGTGGAAAAATCCCAAAAATCTTCACAGCCAAACTATATTAGTTTTTGGTACCGATCCCCGCACCACAGCATTTAAGTCTGCCCAAGTCAATCGAAATATCTCTGAATTACAGAAGCCGAACACTGTATTATTTGACCAAACATCCTTACCAATATTTGGTCCTATAGCAACTTTATATCAACAAAAATCAAACGTTGAAACCGAGCTTAATAATATCAAAGTTCGAGTTCGTGGCTTGTTTGACTTAGGTCCATCTTTTGCCGCATATGGTAACGTAATTACCAGCGATACAACATATTTACATTTGTTCCCTCACAATAGTGTGAGTCAAGTTAAAATCGGTTTGGTTAAGCTCAAAAGCGATGCTGATATTAACACTGTTCGTAAAAGCTTAGAAAGTTCTTTACCTAAAGACGTAAAAATTTTCACAGTACCAGCTTTTGAAGATGCAGAAAAAGCTTATTGGGCAAAAACTACACCCATTGGTTTTGTATTCGGCTTCGGTGTAATTATCGCCTTTCTTGTAGGTACTATGGTGGTGTATCAAATCATGTATTCCGATGTCGCCACCCATTTACCGCAATATGCCACCCTCAAAGCAATGGGATATCGCGATCGCTATTTAGTCGGGGTATTAATGCAAGAATCAT
>CAYMZW010000891.1:0-2006 GCA_964395005.1 uncultured Rivularia sp. | reverse complement strand
TCTTCACCTTCTCGTTGTTGAGAAATCAACCTAATCGTGTTAGTTTTTGATACATTTACAGCAAGTTGCTGTAGGTTATCCCCTAAATCCTTTTGAATGTCTTTAGTTAGAGTAATATCAAAATCCAAATCTACATTTTTAGTTTCTATTAACCGTACCAGTTCGGAAAATGGCACTTTAGTAGTTGTGCGTTCGTAGCTGTTAAGTTTAAAATGCGGGGTTTCAGATAAATTTTGAGCCTGCATTGCCAGTTTTATCCGTTCTTGCAAATGCTCAAACTCGGATTTTAACAACTTCCACTGCTGTTCTAATTCCACATATTTTGCACCGAGCAAACTTAAATCTTCTGTTGCAGCATCAAATTGACTATTTTGAGTTATTTGTAGCAAACGTAAATGAACTTGAGCAAGAATAATACAATCTAGATAAGCATATTCTATTTGTTCTTCGCTTAAAGGTCGAATTCCCCAATCGCTGCTTTGGTGTTGCTTATCAATATCTTGAAAATTACAAAGTGACTGAGCCAAAGTCTTCAACTGATAATTAGGTAAAGGTAAAACGTAGTAAGGTATTTGTTTCGCCATCTCCAAAGTACAAGTAACATTTTTAGCTTTCTTTTTACCTAAAAACCTTAAATCGTACTTAGCATTATGAAATACTTTTTCTATCGAAGAATTTATCATAATTTTGTCTATAAACTCGGCAACAATTTCTGGCTGTTCGAGTACATCCAAAATATAAACACTTTCTCCAGTTAAATCCGTACTATCATTCAAAACCTGAATCAGCGATAGTTTAGGATTGCGAGTATTGTAATCAGCAACTTCTGTATCTAACCAAATTTGTGTATTATTTTGAATATACTCATTAACAAGAGAACGAATTTCTGTTTCCGATTTTAGGTAAGGCATTGAGCAATATTTCCTAAAAAAATTGGGCAAAAGTAACCAAGTTACAATTTCCCAACTTAACATTTTGTATGTAATTTATTTGTAGTGCCGTATCTGTTTACTCTCAGTAATTAGTATAAATTAATATTTAATGGATCGACCTATACAAAAATTTTGTCCTTAACAAAGAATTGTAAAATACGTTGCTAAATATATTATTTATTAAATTTATCAAAACACAGATATTAACCAATTACCAATTACCAATTACCAATGCCCCATGCCCCACGCCCAATTCCCAATTCCCAAATATCTAAGAATTACGAATAGAATCCGACTGAGCTAAATTTTCAGCTTCAGTTTGGATCAATTTTATATCTGACGAAGTCCATAAACGGGATGCTTGACAATGATGAGCTATTAGCAAACCCCATAAACCTTTACCATTTAAAATAGGTGCAGCTAAATTAGCACGAACCTGCAAACCACGTAAAAAATCGCGGTGACAATCAGCAATAGGCTCTAACTCAATATCTGGAATTGCCCGTATTCTTCCTTGTAAATACAATTCGGCATATCCATCATTAAAACACTCATCAGGACCAGTAGAACCAAGAATAGACCATTTATCCGAACTCAAAGACTCAAAAGTTACCTGCCCATCCCATTTAGAAAAAAAGTAATACAAAACGACGCGATCGACATCAAATGTATCTCGCAAACGAGACGTAGTTTCCGTAATTAAACTATCCCGTTTTATTGTTTCCGTTAAGCGATTAAGTACCCTTTTTAGTCCACGATCAAAACTTTGATTAGAATTCTGTGTCACCGTTCTAATATTACAGTTCAGTAATAGTTATCTTGAATAATGTTATATTATCAACCACTTTCTTAAATATATTTTTAACTAATACTCTTTTAACTTTAGAAACATATCGAATTAGGAATGGGGGATTGGGCATAGGGCATAGGGCATAGGGCATTGGTAATTGGTAATTGGTAATTGGTAATTAACAATTCCTAACTCCGCGCCTCCATCCGCCACCAAACTTCATCCGCCACCAAACTCCATCCGCTGCCAAACTCCATCCGCTGCCAAACTCCATCCGCTGCCAA
>CAYMZW010000890.1:0-2012 GCA_964395005.1 uncultured Rivularia sp. | reverse complement strand
CACTCATATCGTTTTGAATCAAAATACTTGCGATCATAGTAAACTTGGCTATAATAAACTTAGCTATTAAAAATCTATGCTTATGAGTATATCAATACCAGAAGACTTTCCAGATCCCAGAGAGTTTACAGGATTTTTATTCTGGCAGAAAGCAAATAATTGGGAAAAATATGTTAATTCCCAACTAGAGCCACATAACATAACTCAGTCAGAAATTTTCCAGCTAATATCAATATCTATACTTCTTAATCAACAAGAAGAAGTAACTCAAGTAGATATTGCCAACTTCACGGGCGTTGCAGCTATGAGTGTTTCAAAAGTGCTGAAAAAACTTGAGAAAAAAGAATTTATAATTCGACAGACTGGAACAGATTCTAGATCGAAATCCTTAAAAATTACTGAAAAAGGATTAGATGTTTTGATTCAATCTGCAAAAACACTTTTTGAATCAAACCAAAGTTTTTTCCCAACAAAACACAGCGAAGAGTTCTTTAATTATTTACAACAATTGAAATAGAGGAAGTATGGCAGAAAATATAATAAGCTTTATCCAAAGCTATTTGACATCGTTATTCTCAACAATGTTAATTCTAGGTGTTGTTTATGTTCTAATTAATCAGATATTTTCAAAACCGTTAAGCAAAAGACGAATTCAATTATCTAAAAGAGCAGGATACGATCAAATCTCAAATGAAATAAAAAATTCATTTTTAGCTATATTATCAAGTGTTGTATTAACTTCTTTTGTAATGATGATGCAACAAAATGGATACATCGAGATTTATAACGATACAAGTAAATATGGAATACCTTACGCAATTTTCGTATTTATCTTAATTTTCTTTGTTGGAGATGCTTGGTTTTATTGCGCGCATAGGTTTTTGCACCACCCTAAAATCTATAAATACATTCACGCAGTGCATCATCGAAGCCTAGATGTTAATCCTTTTTCGTCTAACTCTTTTCATCTATTAGAGTCTGTATTATTGACTATTTGGATTATTCCCCTAGTATTGATATTTCCTATTCCTACTGTAGCGCTAGGAATTAATCAAGGTATTGGAACATTTAATAATATCAAATCTCATCTAGGCTATGAATTTTATCCGAAATTCTTTAGTAAGATATTTCCTCTGAATTTGTTAATAAATAGCACCAATCATAACTTACACCATACAAAATACAACGGTAATTATGGTTTACAGCTAAGGATATGGGATATGCTTTTTGGTACCGAAATAAAAGAAACTGATGCTCTTTTTAACGAAATTCACGAGCGAAAAAATGTTGTAATTAAAGATAACACAGAATATCAACCTCTTAAGATTACTAAAATAATCGGCGAAACTGCGGACTGTTGTTCTATATATTTTGAACCATTAAACCCTGAATTTTATGATTATTATGCCGGTCAATATTTAAATATTAGAGTCAAAATAAATGGGAAAAATTATGATAGATCGTTTTCCTTAAGTAGTTCACCCGAAGATAAGTTTCTGAGAATTACGGTGAAATTAAACGGAATAGTTTCTCATCACTTTTTTGAAACAGCCAAAATTGGAGATATTATAGGTGGTTTGTTGCCAACAGGAGACTTTTTTGTAAAGCCTAATCTCCACAACGAGAAAAACTATCTAATGATTGCTGGAGGAAGTGGTATAACACCTCTTTACTCTATAATTAAAACAATTCTGTACAGAGAACCAAGAAGTAAAATAACTCTGTTTTACTCTAATAAATCAGAAGATTCGATAATATTTGTAAATGAACTCAATCAACTCAGTAAGACTTTTCGTAATCTTACAGTTAAACATTTTATTAGCGGTAAGAATCGTCTAGAACAGGAAGATATTATAAACTTTCTTGCTTCAACTACTAACCCTCAATGTTATATTTGTGGTTCTCAAAGCCTTAAACAGTTTGCTAAATCATGGCTTGAACAGTTCAAAATAGATAATATTAATTCTGAGGATTTCGTGGATGGTTATGTGGACTTTTTCAAGGAGTTGTTC
>CAYMZW010000889.1:0-2018 GCA_964395005.1 uncultured Rivularia sp. | reverse complement strand
GTTACCCAACTCCATCCGTTGCTGACACTCCATCCGTTACCCAACTCCATCCGTTGCTGACACTCCATCCGTTACCCAACTCCATCCGTTACCCAACTCCATCCGTTACCAAATTGCATCCGTTGCCAAATTGCATCCGTTGCCTAACTTTTTAAACCGCGATCGCAATACCCATTTCAGCCGATTTTCTTGCAGCGTCGGCAACTTTGAGAGCATACAAACTTTCTTCTGGAGTTACATATAAAGGAATTCCATCAAAAAGATAATCTAAAACCATTGCTGTATCTTTAGCGAATAAACCACGACGACTAGCAACTTCTATGGGTGTTTTTCCTTGTGAATTAATAAAAAATCCTTCCTGAGAATTGAAGATTAATCCCCCGTTTTTACCGTGTACTTCAAATTTTCGTTCTGCTTCCCACACGGCTTCACCTTTAGCGTATACAACTTCTGCTAAAAATCCGCTGTTAAAGTTCAGTTGAGCCGTACAGAAACAAGATTGGTAAAATTCGACTTCCGTTTCCCAAAATCGACTGTGACAATTAACAGTTTTTACTTCACCAAATAAATTAGTTAAGCGATGCAATCTGGAAATAGCACCCATCAAAGGGAAACCGAATAAATTATGACTGTAAGTCCACTTACGAGGTGCGGGATTCTCTGGCTTGATTGTACTGTAGCGCACGTAAAAAACTTCGCCGACTTTATCCAAATTTTGTTTTAAAGCTTGATGCAAACCACCCAAAAGTTCAATATGCTCTACATGAAGCAGTTTATTTTTAGACTTCGCTAAATTTATCAATTCCGATGCTTCCACTAAATCCAAACTCAGAGGATATTCGATAACCACGTGTTTATCGGCTTCCAAGGCTGCACGCGCTACAGCACCATGCTCGCTATTAACATTGCTAATTATTACTAACTCAATATCTTCTTGTTGTATTAACTGCTGTGGAGAGCTTAACGCCTTACACTGAAAATCGTTAGCAAAAGCTTCTGTTTTAGAAAGTGCATTTCCTCCCACAACAGCAATTAATTCAGCCCTTTGATCGTTTAAGAGCGTCTGCGCCCTTAATTTTGCCGCGAAACCAGTACCAACTAAACCTACCCGCACTATTAAAATCCTCTACAGCCCAAACCGTCAAAGGATTATACAGTATTAAAGCACGATTTTTGAGATAATTGTCCTTCTTCTTAACTTAGACAGCAAAACCTCTATATATACCATTAATTTTAATAATCCCTACGATAACCGATTTACAAAACGATAAAAAATTTTCATGTATATAAAAATTTTTAATAGTCTCGTCAAAACCAGCCAAAATGCATAAGTTAAACTTATTTATAAAGCCTGTACTTATTTCATTACTAATCGAGACAAAAAACTAGTAACAAAGTCCGATTTTTCTCGTAGTATCAGAATTGAAGCAAATTAAAAAAAAACGGCTATTCCTTTAGGAGCAGCCGCATGGTTTGCTTGAGGATAACTTATACTGCCGTTTGCAAAAAAGAGAGGATTTACAAAATGGCAACATTCAAAGTCACACTCAAAAGTGAAGCCGAAGGTTTAGACACAACCATCGACTGTGATGACGATACTTATATTTTAGACGCAGCTGAAGAAGCTGGTTTAGACTTACCTTACTCTTGCCGTGCTGGTGCTTGTTCCACCTGCGCTGGTAAGATTACTGCCGGATCGGTAGATCAGTCCGATCAGTCTTTCTTGGATGACGATCAGATGGAAGGTGGCTACGTATTGACTTGCGTCGCTTATCCAACTTCTGACTGCACCATCGAAACCCATAAAGAAGAAGAACTTTACTAAGAATAAAGACAACTCTTTTCACAAATCACAGAGTTACCTTTTTAGTTAAATACTTCTTCAAAAGCAGCACCGTATCGGGAATTTATCATCCTATTACGCAGTGGCTGCTTTTTTTGGTAATAGGGAGAAGAGTTAGGAGTTAGGAATTATGAGTTATGAGTTAGGTGTTATTTAATTTTGGATTCTCGATTTT
>CAYMZW010000888.1:0-2020 GCA_964395005.1 uncultured Rivularia sp. | reverse complement strand
TGCAACGTCTCTACAAAATTATTGGTTTCAAGATTAGCATTGAATGAAGATAGACAATTTAACAACCACCTACTTCGTAAAATAAAGTCTGAGAAACTAACTTAAAGTTTCAATTAACTTTATTACTCGTTGTTTAACTTCCTCACGGATACGACGGAATATTTCAATATCTTTACCTTCGGGGTCATCGAGTTGCCAGTCTTCAAATATATCTCTTGTCACCCATTCTGGTGGTAAATTTACACCGCAACCACATAAAGAAATCACGGCATCGTAATCTTCTGGATTAAAATCACTTAAAGGTTTGGATTTTTGATTACTGATATCAATGCCAATTTCTGACATAATTTCTATAGTTTTAGGGTCTACAAAACTCGATTCTAAACCCGAACTACTAACGCCTATTTTACCTTCTCCTAAAGTACGAGCGAATGCTTCTGCCATTTGAGAACGGCGAGAATTTTTCTTACAGACAAACATAACTTTTTTCATGGTATTACCTATTATGAAATTAATGAACAGTTGAGTTGAAAAACTTTTAAGATAACCAAAGACATTAAAACTTAGGCAGACAAGTATCTACACTGATACCTGCTTTGATTGCTTCTTGTTTGCGTTCGCTGTAGCGGTTTGTAAGATAATCTGCTTCGGAACGCAACAGCAAGGTAAATTTATACAATTCTTCCATGACATCAATAATGCGATCGCGATATGGCGAATCTTTCATGGTTCCGTCTTCGTTAAACTCTTGGTAAGCTTTGGCAACGGAAGATTGATTGGGAATGGTAAACATCCGCATCCAACGTCCTAAAAGGCGCATCGAATTTACGGCATTAAAAGACTGAGAACCACCGCTGACCTGCATTACAGCCAAAGTTCTTCCTTGAGTTGGTCTAACTGCTCCTATACTTAAAGGAATCCAGTCAATTTGATTCTTGAGAATACCAGTAAGATTACCGTGCATTTCTGGAGATGACCAAACTTGACCTTCTGACCATTGGCTTAATTCCCGTAGTTCTTGAACTTTGGCATGGGATTCGGGTACGCTACCCCGAATTGGTAAGTCATGGGGATGAAAAAACTTAACTTCTGCACCAAATTCCTGAATGATTCGGGCTGCTTCTTCTGCTGCAAGCCGACTGTAAGAACGCTCTCGCAACGAGCCGTATAAAAATAATATTCTGGGTGAATGATTGAAATCGGTCATAATTATTGAATTAACGGAAATCTACAGACGATTTGACTGGTGTTTTACCCAAGCTTGGGCAGCCATTTGTACTGGGTCCCAAGGACTACTCAAAGGTGGTGTATAACTAAGGTCGAGTTCGCTAATTTCTTCAACTTTCATGTTGTGGAATATAGCGATAGCAAAAATGTCAATCCGCTTGGCTACTTCCCCTTGATAATGTCCGGCAATTTGAGCGCCTAAAAGCTTTCCGGTTTGCTTGTCTCCTGTAACCAAAATGCGTAGTTTATTTGCTCCTGGATAATAAACTTTGTGGTCCCAGGTTTCAAATTCAACTGTTAAAGGTTTAAATCCAGCATCTGTGGCTTCCGAGTCTCGGAATCCAGTACGGGAAACAGCCATGTCAAAAATTTTCACTACCTGAGTACCAAGAGAACCAGCAAACTCGCGATTACCACCAACCGCATTTTCTCCGGCAATTCGACCTTGTTTATGTGCTGTAGTTCCTAGAGGAAGATAAATATACTCGTTGAGCAGTCGGTGTAAAGTTTCTATACAATCTCCCCCTGCATAAATATCGGGGACATTCGTTTCCATCTTGCGGTTAACTTGAATTGCCCCACGTATACCAGTTTTCAACCCTGCGGATTCAGCTAAATCGGTTAATGGTCGCACTCCTACTGCTACAATTACCATGTCAGCATTTTTATGGAAATTATTAGTACCCGATACTACTAATTGTCCACCTTGTTGCTGAATAGTTTTAACTTCAACGCTTGATGCGACTTCAACTTGATGACTTTGTAATTTAGCAGCAATCAAATTTCCAATACC
>CAYMZW010000887.1:0-2020 GCA_964395005.1 uncultured Rivularia sp. | reverse complement strand
CTTACCATTTCATCATCATCATCTAAGTCTTCTTCTCGATTGGCGATCGCATTATTTCCAGAATATATAAAGCCGTTTTCTGCGACAGAAAATTGATTCAAGCTTTGCTGTAATTCTGCAACTTGTGCCGATAGCTTTACAATCGTCTCCTGCATTTCTTGGATTTGCCTTTTTTCTTCCCTATCGTCAAAATCTCTCTTCAACTCATCAAGGGAACGCTGTAGCATCAAAGTGTTTTCTTTCCAGATGCTGTTTTCGGCTTCTAACTGTATTAATCTAGAGACTAAAGATTCTATATCGCTATTAAAATTAAAAGTATTCATATAAATGTTACTGTAATTCTGGTGTCTGATAATACGATGAAAAATAAGTAATAGTTAGACAATTTTATATTTTAATTGCCTGTTGCTGACACCTACAGTAACAAAGATGATAGCGGTAAGCTTGTTTAGAATGTTGTTTTTATAACTAATAATCTTTTTAATTATCAAAAACTATTTTATAGCTGATGCCATCAAAAATTAAAAATGCAGTTGAGGAATACAATTTTTATTCTACACTGCACCTCCTAAAAACTTTTCCATGACCTATTTTTTACATCTTATATGCGAACTATTGCTGAGATAAACGAAAAAATAAACCGTAAAAAGGCGGTAGTTTTAACAATTGAAGAATTGAAAGCAAAAGTCGCAGAGATAGGGGTTGCTAAAGCTGCAAAACAAGTCGATGTAGTTACCACTGGCACTTTTGAACAAATGGAATCGAGTGGTGCCATTATTAACCTCGGACATACCGATCCGCCGATTAAAATTCGCCGCTGCTGGTTGGATGGTGTACCGGCGTATTCTGGTTTTGGGGCAGTGGATTTATATTTAGGTGCTAGCAGTACTGCCGAACCTTTAGAAGGAGAGGGCAGCAGTAAGGATGCTTCAACGATATTAAAAGGTGGCGGCAATGTTATAGAGGATTTAATCGCAGGAAAACCAGTACAGGTAAGAGCGCAGGGACAAGTAACTGATTGTTACCCTAGAAGCTCCTTTGAAACTACTATTACTCGCGATACTATAAATCAGTTTTATTTATTTAATCCGCGTAATTTATACCAAAATTTTATAGTCGGTGTAAACGGTGGAGAGAGTCCGCTTTATACCTATCTTGGTGTGCTGCAACCGCGTTTAGGAAATGCAGTTTATTCTAATCCGGGTGCTATTTCACCTTTACTGAATGACCCATATTTGAAGCTTGTGGGTATCGGAACGCGGATTTTTTTAGGTGGTGGAATTGGTTATGTTACTTGGGAAGGCACGCAACACAATCCGATGCAAAAGCGTTTACCTAATGATACGCCAATTGGGCCTGCTGCGACTTTGGCTTTAATCGGCGATGCCAAGCAAATGGATGCGCGTTGGGTAAGAGGTTGTTATTTCAAAAATTACGGCCCTTCAATCATGCTGGGGGTAGGAGTACCGCTACCAGTATTAAATGAAGAAGTAGTAGAGCGTTGTGCAATACAAGATAAAGATATAGTCGCGCCGATAGTAGACTTTTCGATTCCCCGACGGGTGCGTCCTACCTTTGGTTTGGTTAGCTATACCCAACTCAAATCCGGACGCATCACCATTGACGGAAAAACAGTAAGAGTAGCCCCACTAGCGAGTATATTTCTCTCCCGACAGGTCGCCATTGAATTAAAGCAATGGATTCAACTAGGTAAATTTACCCTTAGCGAACCAGTGGCTCCAATTTCAATGGACAGGTCATTTCTCCCCCAAGATCGTTGGAAGGAGTTTTGAAGACTGTTAGGAGTTAGGAGTTAGGAGTGATTAAGGTTAAAGGTTAAAGGTCAAAGGTCAAAGGTTAAAATTCCCTTTGTCTCCTTGTGTCCTTGTCTCCTTGTCCCCTTGTCTCCCCTTCTCCCTTCTCTACTAACTTTCTTCGGGCGGCTTATTACGCTTAACGGGCTTAGGAGTCGGTCGATTGTTCGCCGGTTTCGGAGCATCTCCCGATTGACCTGCTTTCT
>CAYMZW010000886.1:0-2034 GCA_964395005.1 uncultured Rivularia sp. | reverse complement strand
TTAATTTTTCTGAAGCGACTTGATACAGAAATTACTTTACATCTTCGTTCTCGGGTTCGGGGGGATCAAGAAGTTGCTGAGACTGTCATATCACTGTAGTAAAAAAAAGGAAGTCCTCCGAAAAATAATATTTTTGTTCAAAAACTGCTCCCGTCTCTAATTGCTCAGAAATCATAAAGAATCAAGGCACAAAATTTCTATTTCTACAGCAACAAATTCTTAAATTTCAATTAAAGCTAGTAGTTTACGATACTGAAATAGAGGAAGTAGTAAGATGGATAAGTTAGAAAAATATAGAGAATATGTTCAGCAACTTTTGGTTAAATATGGTAGTTATAAACCTTCCTACGGGGATGTAGAGGTAGAACAAATATTTGATACTGTACGCGACCATTATCAACTTGTTAATGTAGGCTGGGAAAATAAACATCGTGTTTATGGTTGTTCAATACATATAGATATCAAAAATGAAAAAATTTGGATTCAGTGGAATGGAACAGAAATAAATATTGCTGAAGAACTAGTTTCAATGGGGATTCCCAAACAAGATATTGTAATAGGATTTCATTCACCTCATAAAAGGCAATTTACAGATTTCGCTATGGGTTAGCAAGCGATAAATTAAAAGTTAATGAATTAAAAGTTATGGAAAAGTCTTTTTATGTGCAAACGCGGATTTCTCAATAATAAAATTACGACCTAACAGCTATTCAATATTATTATATTTTTCCTTACCAAAGAAATTATCAACCAAAATAGTATATAAGTGCGAATTCGACGAGTATTGGTTACTAAATTAATGTCAACCGTCCCTTCAAAGCTGAGTTAAAACTGAATGAATCGCACTTCTTCATTATGGGTAAAGTCACAGTTCATAATTCAACTTTTAACCAAGAATCATAAAAATCGGCAATTTTTCTGATAAACTTAAGTTCGTCATCCCCAAGATTGTCGAATAAATTCCTGTATTTCCAACCGCGCTCATAACGACTCAGCATTTCTAAGGGAGTAAATTTATAAACATTACCAGTCTGCCAACATATTGATTCTAAAAAAGGTAGTTTGTCTGGTACGTAAGCAATTTCAGCATTCATTACACCCAAAGTATTTATTCAAATGATTTCTGATTTAAGCTTTATTTTAGCGGATTTTCCTTCATTTGATTTAAGGATAAAGTTTGACAAACGGATTTTCCTACTTCCTATTCACCAGCTTATTTAACAGTAACAAATATGCATCCCCGATATTCAATAGAGGCGAAGGTTGATTTTTTGTAATGTCAAGAATGCATTTTATGATAGTGTCTGAGTGGTTATTGATATACTGGGCAGGAGGTGTGCGTTCATATTGAGGAACAAATAATGTCAGGTGCTAATAACAGTAAATATTTTATCGATTTAGCCCAGCAGAACCAAAAACGTAAGGCACAAGCAAGATTGGAAACTCTTTTACTCGAAGGTTTCGATTCTCAAGGGCAGGAAGCAACGACAGAATATTGGGAAGATTTGTGTTCTACAGTTTTAGGCGATAACAATATCCGGCACCTGAATGATGCATGAAATATCGTTTAATTATCAAAGAGCAGGCAACGCAAGATTTGTGGCAGTTGGCAAATTATATATTAGTTAATGGTAATGCCCAGACAGCTGTTAAATTCTTAAACAGTGCGGAACTGACTTTTAGAAATTATAGAAAAATTAATGGCTGCTCGCGACTTATTCCATGATGCTGTGAAACAAGCACTCTTGAAAGAAGATTGGGTTATTACAGCAGACCCACTAAAAATTAAAATTGAAGGTCATCGGTACACCGCCGTGAAACGGCGGTGCCTGCGATGACCGCCTTCCGCGGTGTCAAGCTAGAAATAGATTTAGCAGCAGAAAAAGTTTTAGCTGCTCAAAAGGCGGGAAAGAAAATAGCAGTAGAAATTAAAAGTTTCCTCAATACTTCTGTAATTACAGATTTTCATGCAGCACTGGGTCAATTTTTGAATTATCGTTTAGCATTACAGATGAGTGAATCGGATAGAATGCT
>CAYMZW010000885.1:0-2034 GCA_964395005.1 uncultured Rivularia sp. | reverse complement strand
GGAGTTAGGCAACGGATGGAGTTAGGCAACGGATGGAGTTAGGCAACGGATGGAGGCGCAAAATTAGAAATTTAAGTTCTTCCTATCTCCTTGTCTCCCTATCTCCCCCCTCTACCCCATCACATCTACCAATTACCAATTAAAAAAATGCATATCGGATCTCAATACTCAAATAATGCTTGCAACTTCACTGTTTGGGCACCTTTATTCGGAGAAGTTGCGGTTCATATAGTTGAACCATTTGATAAAGTTGTTCCTCTGGAAAAAGATGAACGCGGTTATTGGCAAGGTTCAATTGCAGATATAAAACCGGGTAGTCTCTATTATTATCAGCTTGATGGTGAAAAGGATACAGCCGATCCCGCCGCTCATTCTCAACCTCAAGGAGTTCATGGTGCTTCGGAAGTTATTGACCACAGCAGCTTTAAATGGAATGATGACGGGTGGAAAGGTGTTGCTTTAGAAGAAATGGTTATCTACGAATTGCACGTAGGAACTTTTACTGAAAATGGTACTTTTGAAGCGATTATTTCCCGATTGCCGGATTTAAAGGAATTAGGTGTCAATACCATTGAAATCATGCCTGTAGCTCAGTTTCCTGGAAGTAGGAACTGGGGTTATGATGGTGTGTTTCCATATGCGGTACAAAATTCCTATGGTGGTGTTGATGGTTTGAAAAAATTAGTTGATGCTTGTCACCAGCAAGGTATGTCGGTAATTTTGGATGTAGTTTACAACCACCTTGGGCCGGAAGGAAATTACCTTTGGGGTTACGGAACTTACTTTACAGAGAAATACAAGACTCCTTGGGGTAGTGCGATCAATTTTGATGATTCTTATAGCGATGGGGTACGTCATTACTTTGTCCAAAACGTTCTTTACTGGCTAGAAAATTACCATTTAGATGGATTGCGTTTAGATGCTGTTCATGCTATTTACGATTTTGGCGCAAAGCATATTTTGGCGGAAATGGCTGACGCTGTGACTGAGTTAGAGCAGAAAAAGAACCGTCAATTTTATTTGATTGCTGAAAGCGATTTGAACGATCCCCGTATTATTCGTTCAAAAGAAGTGGGTGGATACGGTATTGATGCTCAGTGGAGCGATGATTTTCACCACGCTTTACATACGGTGTTAACTGGCGAAAAAAATGGATATTACGAAGATTTTGGCAGTTTAGAGCAGTTAGCAAAGATTTACAACCAGGGATTTGTTTATACTTGGGATTACTCTCCTCATCGTCATCGATATCATGGTGAAGATCCCAAAGGTTGCGCTTCGAGTCAGTTTGTCGTCTGCGCCCAAAACCACGATCAGGTAGGAAATCGAATGTTAGGCGATCGCCTATCTACTTTGATATCCTTTGAAGCTTTAAAATTAACAGCAGCAGCGCTTTTACTTTCACCGTATATTCCGATGTTATTTATGGGTGAAGAATATGGAGAAACGGCACCATTTTTATATTTTGTTAGTCATGGCGATCGCGATTTAATCGAAGCAGTCAGAAAAGGTAGAAAAGAGGAATTTGCAGCATTCCACGAAATTGGTGGGGCTGTTGCACCAGATCCTCAAGCTGAAGAAACATTAAAGAAATCGCAGTTAAATTGGGATAAGCGTAAAACCGGAGAGCATGAAAAGCTGTGGTTGTTTCATCAGAAATTACTGCAAATGCGAAAAAATGTTCCAGCATTGAGGAACTTAGATAGAAATCAGTTAAAAGCGACAGTACTCGAACCAGAACAAGTTTTATGCATAAAAAGACACCATCAAGATAGTCAAATTCTTTGCTGGCTTAACTTTGGTTCGGAAGCTGTTAAAATTACAGATAACAATGACAGTGGAAGTTGGAAAAAAATACTTGATTCGTGCGAAGAAACCTGGGGAGGAAAGGGTTCACAGTTGCCAGAGAAACTCGACGAGTCTAATAATTCTGAATTAATTATCAATCCCTACAGCGTTGTGGTTTACGAGAATCAGTGAGCAGTTATCAGTGAACAGTTATCAGTGAACAGTGAACAGTGAACAGTGAACAGT
>CAYMZW010000884.1:0-2034 GCA_964395005.1 uncultured Rivularia sp. | reverse complement strand
CCTACTCCCTACTCCCTACTCCCTACTCCCGGATTTTTCAAAACGCTAGGAATCTTTGCAATTACTCGTTTCGCAATTACTTCAGCAGTATCTTCTTCTTGAATAGTTATTCTTAAATCGGCTAAACCATAAAGTGATTCTCGTTCCTTTAAAATATTTTTCAATTTTAATAAGGGGTTACTATCTTGTAATAATGGTCTTGTAGTATCTTCTTTTAAACGGCTATATAATAATTCGGGTGTTGCATCTAACCAGACAATTAAACCGTGATGCAGATAACTCCAGTTTTCCCGTTTTAATATAATCCCGCCGCCAGTCGCTACAGTTAACTTTGTAAAAGTGCTAACTTGTGAAAGAACATCGCTTTCTAATTGACGAAATTCAGTTTCTCCTTCGTCTGCAAATATTTGATTGATACTTTTGGAGGCAGATGCAGTGATGACTTCATCGGTGTCTACAAACCCATATTTAAGTTCGCTTGCTAGCAAACGCCCTACAGTCGTTTTACCAGCACCCATCATTCCGATCAAGTAGAGGTTAATCCCTTGTAGTAAGTTGTTCACGCTCTTGTAAGTCTTCTTGTTCCTAAGTTATTACTCTACTTTAAAGTTAGCCATTTAAGCGATTGACTTTTAGATGGTTTTTTAATTGCTTCTCGAAAATGGTATGAGCAAATAATAGCGAATTCGCTTCATCTTGGCTAAATTTCAAATTTTCCTCAATCAGCTTTTCAATCAAATACTCGCGTAATACGGGGGTTAGCGAAAAACCTGTCTGCGCTCGATCGATTAGCGATCGCCTTTGCAATGATTCTACGGCTTCAAGGGTTAATCGTTGTGAAACCCTCAATACCAGTTCTTTTTGCAATTTCTGTAAGTCAAAATCATCATTGAGGGCTAGCAAAAACATAATCTGCTTTTCTAAAACAGATAAGTGGTTAAATTGCTCGTCTAACAAAGCGCGAATGTCTCCAAAGACAACTGTCTCCTGTTGCAGAAATTCTTCTATATTTCCAGCAAACAATTCTTGAATAGCGGTAGCAACTAATTTGATAAATAAAGGATTTCCCGCGTAGCGCTGCATTATCTGTTCGGATTCTTCTTCTTTTAACTCTGCAAATCCTTTGGATTCAAGTATAGATAAAGTTTCTAGCTTGTTTAATCCCGTTAATTTTAAACAGCGAACAGGTAAATTTTCTCCTTCGGATGCAGCGATTTCTTGGGGTTTCTCTCTACTTGTTAACAGTAGACAACTTTGATGCTGAGACTCTCCCAAACGTTGGATAAATTCTCCAAAGGCTTCATAGCCGGGAAGATATTGAAAGATCGGCAGATCGTTTGAACTACTAATTATACTATCGTTACTTGATAATACTCCTGAATAATCTTCAGTAACACCTTTTGTAAAACCGTATAAAATAGCATCTAAGCGGTCTAAAACAATTAAAGTTCGAGAAGAACGCAAACAGCTTACCAGTTGAGAAATACTAGTTGAAATACTTTGTCCTTTTATCAGAGTTTGTGGGGACAAAACTTCTAAAAGCTGTTCAAAAATAACTTCTGGAGATGGAGCAAAACGTAAAGAGCGCC
Source organism: uncultured Rivularia sp. (assembly GCA_964395005.1). Classification (GTDB taxonomy): domain Bacteria; phylum Cyanobacteriota; class Cyanobacteriia; order Cyanobacteriales; family Nostocaceae; genus Rivularia. Next base: position 445 of record CAYMZW010000884.1, on the reverse strand, counting down.
AGATAATAAAATCGAAGCTATCTGTAACTTGGGAAGCTAACTTTACCGAAAAAGTAGTTTTACCAATCCCACCCATACCTAAAAGTACTACTAAACGTACTTGGTCTTGCAAAATCCATTTTCTTACTTGAGTTAACTCTTTCACTCTTCCATAAAAAATGCTGGCATCTATAGCTTCTCCCCAATCTTGCATGAAATTAGATGCGATGTTGGAAATTTCCGCCACTTTCTTTCTAGTAGAAGTTGTGTTGTGAGTCGCAACTTCAATTTGCAGCCAAGCTTTTTTGTAACCCGCTTTTTCCAGCAATTGAGTTACCCGACTCCAGTTTTTTACCTTAATCAAGTCCGAGGCTTGCTTACTTAACAATTCTTCTATATATTTATATAATCCATTAGAAAGATAAACCCTAACCGTGCTGCTACTACGAGTTTTATAAACCTTGCT
>CAYMZW010000883.1:0-2038 GCA_964395005.1 uncultured Rivularia sp. | reverse complement strand
GGGATGATTTTCTCCCAAACGCGATCGCACTGTTAATAGACATTGCTCAAACCAAGGTTGTGCTAATGTATAACTTTGTTGTTTGTAGAATCTCCCATTACCAATAAAAGGCCAGAATAAATTTTCATCGCTAACCACATCAAGGTGATTTTCTGCAACTTCTGTTAAATGGGGAATAGCGTTTTTGACAGAATTGATAAAATCTAGAGTTGGTGAATCAGGAATTGTTTGAGCGATTTCAATAAAAGTGGTGGCAAATGCTTGTTTGAACTCGTTGATTTGTGCTGATGCTTGTAATTTAACTTGTAAAAACTCGCGAATTAAAGGATGAATTTGATAGTAAGATACATCATCATATTCTGAAGACTGCACCAAATTACCTTGGTAAACTTCCTCAATAGCTACCTCAACATCAGATTCATTCCAATTGAGGGATTTAGTCATCGACTCTACCCACTCCCACTCAAAAATTTCTGCTGCAAATAGACTTAATAATGCAGCAAACTCCCTTGTAGTAGTATTGAGTTCTTTCCAACTTAATTCAAATGCGTCTAAAACTCCTAATTGGGCTGTACGTAATCCTTTCTGCTGGGGATTCATCGCATTTTGATGCAGTCGTTGTTGTTGCAACTGCTCCAGCATTTTCTTTAAAGTAAAATGGGGAGGTTTTTTCTTGATATACCTTCCGACTAACTCTATCCCTAAAGGTAAATATCCCAACCATTTACATAACTCTTGGGCTGTTTCTAAATCTTTATTTACTTTCCTTTCACCAATTAACTTTTTGAATAATTCTAAAGCTTCTGCTGCTGACAACACATCAAGGGGTATTTCCTCAACACTGGTGTCAATATCTCGCAATCTAGTTGTGATCAAAACCCGGAAGCGGTTAATAGATGGTAGTAACTCAGATAAACCTTCTAAATTAGTCACATCATCTAAAATCACCAATACCAAACCTTCCGGTGGCTGCCAATGTTGCCAACACCAAGCTACTTGTTGTTCGAGAGTCAGCGGATTTTCTTGAATATCCTTTTGTGGAACTTTTAATTCCATTTGCTGCTGGGTAAATTGAATAATTTCCGCAGCTAAATTTGTATCTCTAACATTTAACCAACAAATTCCACCGGGATAATTATCTATATATTCCCAAGCGTATTTTATCGCTAACTCAGTTTTCCCAACACCACCCATACCAGATACAGAAGAAATGGCGACTGTATTGTTTGTTTCCGAAAATTTATCGTGAATTTTGGTAAGTTCATCTTCTCTGCCGACAAAGTTTTTATTGCCAACTTTCGGTATATATTTTATGGGTTTAACAGGTTCTTTTGGGGCAGGATTATTAATATTATTAATTGTTCCTTTATTGACACCAACTCCAAATTTTCCTTTTTGATTAATATTATCGCCTTTAATTTTTTCGTTATTATTCATTGTCTTTTAATAAGTAAAAATTTAATAATTTACATATACCAACGAGTTAATATTAAACTGTCATTGCGAGCGAAGCGAAGCAATCGCAGTCGTTGGGATTGCTTCACTCCGTTCGCAATGACAATAGCAAAATAATTGCATAAATCAAAAGTAATTAATTATTATTCTTCTGCCAATCTTCCAAAGCTCCAATAACAAAACTAGCTGCGGGATGACTAAGAAGTTGTTCAAAAGCTTTTACACCACCAACTTTTAATGCACTAATTATCCGCGCTTTTAAACCTGGATTATTATCAATAGTTTTAACAATTTCATCTGCTACTTTTACCTTGCCAGAATAAGAACTCGTATCATATGTTTTATCTAATTGTTTGAGTAATTCTTGAATTTCTGCTGCTGCTTCGGCTAAAGTCTTTTGCTGAGCTTCATTGTAGGTTCCAGCTAACTTATCGGTGTTAATTGTTCCTTTATTAACACCAACCCCAAAGTTACCCGATTGTTGAATATAATCACCTTCATTATTACGTCCACCACTCATTTTATTTTCCTCTTTTGATTTACTATTTATTGCATCTAAGTTAAGTAAAGTTCGAGAAGTATC
>CAYMZW010000882.1:0-2045 GCA_964395005.1 uncultured Rivularia sp. | reverse complement strand
AGTGGTGTACTCAAATACCTCTCTCCAAAACTTGGTTGTACCATCACAATTAAATTTCCTTTGTTTTCTGGGCGTTGGGCTACGCGAATCGCAGCACATAAAGCCGCTCCGCTAGATATACCGGATAGTAACCCTTCTTGTCTTACTAACAACCTGCCATAATGAATTGCTTCTTCATCAGTAATAGTGATTACTTCATCGATTAATTTTACATTTAAGACTTGAGGAATAAACCCCGCACCAATTCCTTGTATTTTATGCGAGCCAGGACTACCACCTGACAATATCTGACTGCTGGCTGGTTCAACAGCAATCGCTTGAAAGCCGGGTTTACGGGCTTTTATGACTTCTGCTATACCTGTAATTGTTCCGCCAGTTCCTACACCTGCGACAATTGCATCCACCTTTCCATCTGTATCCTGCCAGATTTCTTCGGCAGTTGTTTCCCTGTGTATTTTTGGGTTTGCTGGGTTACGAAACTGTTGCAGCATAAATGCATTAGCTGTTGTGTCTACTATTTGTTGCGCCTGTTGAATTGCTCCAGTCATCCCTTTTATTCCCGGTGTCAGTTCGAGTTTGGCTCCATAGGCTTTCAACATTGCCTTTCTTTCCGCACTCATGGTTTCTGGCATGGTTAAAATTAATTCATATCCCCTCGCTGCTGCGACCATTGCTAAAGCAATACCAGTATTTCCAGATGTAGGTTCTACCAATACCGTTTTACCAGGAGAAATCAAACCTTCAGCTTCAGCAGCGTTAATCATACTCACACCAATACGGTCTTTGACTGATGCTGCTGGATTCATGCTTTCTAATTTCACGACAATATTCGCCACGCATCCTTCTGCTTGCGGAACGCGGTTTAGTTGCACTAAGGGAGTACGACCAATTAATTCTGTAATATTAGGAGCAATATGCATTTTTCTTGTTACCTCCTCTACTTGCATGACTAAATGCTTACACGAGAATTGTGCGCTTATAGGATTTAGGACAAACCAATCTTTGAAAGATACGCTAATTTTTATTCCTTTGATAGATGTGTTTAGCGTGTATTTACCACCATCTCCTTCTGCCACCTCCCATCCAAGGTTTGCCTCCTTCTACAAAGCCACTAACCTCGCGGCTGTGTTCGCGAAGAACGGTTACTAAATTAGGATCGTCGGAAGTTTTCGTGACAACTATCCCTTTCGGAGTAAGTTCAAATTTGCGCTCGTAGCGATTGGCATTGCGAAACATAATCGGTAAAGTGCGGCTCATCATCGCAAACCGTCGTCCTTCATCTACTCTTCGGTGCATACTTTGAACGTGGGCTTGAATCAAAGCTGTAACTTGCGGAATATCCGACTCTGTGACAGTGCGAACTCCACCTGGGATTTCCTTAACGGTGCGGCGGATCAGGCTATGGTTAGCAAATAACTGATGAACAATTCCCATGTCTTGCCTATTGCCACCCATCATGTCACCATCCATCATGCATCCTTGGCAGGCAATTCTTGGAGTTGCTTGAGTAATTTGTCCTGCTGTGAAAGTCAGACCGAATATCAGTAGGAATAAAATTATCCCAAGTCGTAATTGTCGATTCATCTTAAACTCCTTAATTTAAGAAGTTATTAATTGAACTATCACCATACTTAGTTATGGCATCATACATATTAATGGTTGATGAATTTAGTATATCAGCCATTAATGATATAGTGATATTGAAATATATTAATTTATGCAAACACCTACCTCGTCTCAAATAATTGCTCTAAAAGCCAAGCTTTTTAGGGGTTTTGCTGATTCTTCTCGTCTATCTATTTTGAATGCTTTACGTAAAGGTTCTCTCAAGGTAGGTGAGATTGTTAAAGTGACTGGTCTGAGTCAGTCGAATGCTTCTAACCATTTAGCCTGTCTCAGAGATTGTGGTTTAGTAACCCGTTCCCAAAAAAGTAATTTCGTTTATTACCAACTTAGCGACGAACGGGTAGCTACGTTACTGAATTTGGCTGATGAATTGCTGGCTGATGCGGCAAAGGGGGTTTATGAATGCACTCGCTATGAAG
>CAYMZW010000881.1:0-2053 GCA_964395005.1 uncultured Rivularia sp. | reverse complement strand
AACTCCTAACTCCCAACTCCTAACTCCCAACTCCTAACTCCTAACTCCTAACTCCTAACTTTAAATCTAAAATCCAAAATCCAAAACAAATACATCCGTTGTCAAAATCTAAAATCCAAAATTGCTATGAGTGATACTGTTTTTTCTTCCAAATCGGATATTAACTTGCAAAAAATCGCATCGCCGCAACTGTATAGCGATGCCAATCAAAGTGCTTTGGGCGAGTTAATACAAGAAACTTTGGCTTTGACTCGTCGTCTGTTTATTCAGTTGAAGCGCCGCCCTTCAACTTTAGTGGCTAGCATTATTCAACCTGTGATGTGGCTGGTTTTATTTGGCGCACTTTTCCAAAATGCACCAAAAGGAATTTTTACTACTTCAAATTACGGACAGTTTTTAACTGCTGGAATCATCGTTTTTACAGCATTTGCTGGAGCGCTTAATGCTGGTTTACCCGTAATGTTTGACCGAGAATTCGGCTTTTTGAATCGATTGTTAGTTGCTCCTTTAGCGTCGCGCTTTTCTATTGTTTTTGCTTCAGCAATTTTTATTGTCAGTCAAACTTTGTTGCAAGCAGCAGTAATTGTGGTTGCTGCTTCGTTTTTAGGTGCAGGTATTCCTAATGCCGCTGGTTTGAGCGCGATCGCCTTAATAGTTTTTCTACTAGCTTTGGGTGTAACGGCTCTTTCATTAGGTTTGGCTTTTTCTTTGCCGGGGCATATTGAATTAATAGCCGTAATTTTTGTGACTAATTTACCGCTGTTATTTGCTAGTACTGCTTTAGCTCCCCTATCATTTATGCCCAAATGGTTGCAGGTTGTGGCAACACTCAATCCTCTAAGCTATGCTATCGAACCAATTCGCTATTTATATACCCATGAAACTTGGGGACTTAATAGTCTAGTAATGCAGGCTTTCTGGGGCGATGTAACTTTTGGGGGTGCAATACTAGTATTGTTAGGCTTTGCGCTTGTAGCATTGTTAAGCATCCAATCCCGCTTACGTCGTACTCTTGCGTAGAATAGAGGAATTAATTTTAATCATAAGAGGGGAAAAAGCAATGAAAATATCGTCAAAATTTAAAAAATCGATCGCCGCAACTTTTGCAGGGCTTGGGATTAGCTTTATTATTGCGCCCGAAGCAAGCTTTGCTCAAACTAGTCAGGATCTTTCGGTACCATCAAGCTATCAAACAGATACTTTTGATACAAAGCAAGGTGATGGAGGTTCCTTTAACGGTACTGAAACTGGCAACTTCAATCCAATGGATTTGATTCATCGCTCGCAGCTTGGTGTTGTAGACTGGCAGGGATTTTCTTCTCAAAATAGACAGCAAATAAATTCTGAAGCAGATTCATTTCGTCAAAGACAGCAAAAACTGCTTCAACAACGTCAGCAGCAGCAACCTACACAGCAAAAATTTGATTTCGCATTCCCAGTTTATACACCAGCACAAACTACACCCGCCGCTGGGAATTAATAGTTAAATAATGTAGAGACGCGATATATCGCGTCTCTATTTTTTTCACATTTTTTTACGAATATAGAATCTACATTCCCAAAGATTTCAACACATCTTCAGCATGAGTAGTGGTGTTAACGCTATCGTCAACCTTGCTAATCTTGCCATCACCATCAATAACGTAAGTAACGCGCTTTGCATAGCCGCCACCATCAACATCGTAAGCTTTGATCAAGCTTTTATCGGTATCAACTAGTAAAGGAAAATTCAAATTAAATTTCTGAGTAAATGCTTGGTGAGAAGCTTCATCATCTGCACTTACACCCAAAACCGTAATATCTTTGCTTTGATACTGCGATTGAGCATCTCGGAAGCTACAGGCTTGTTTAGTACAACCAGGGGTATCATCTTTCGGGTAGAAGTACAAAACTACTGTCTTTCCTTTAAAATCTGACAAAGAAACTGTATTGCCGTTAGTATCTTTCGCTGTAAAACTAGGGGCTTCGGTTCCAACTGGTAGAGGCATAAATTTAACTTTTTCAAGCTGAGTATTCCAATGAGTATTTTATCGTGAATATTTCCGCTTTTTAT
>CAYMZW010000880.1:0-2063 GCA_964395005.1 uncultured Rivularia sp. | reverse complement strand
TTGGAAAGTTTTGGGGACGGAAACCGACACCCCAAACTTTCCGCAAAATCTAAAATCCCCGCATTGACTTGACTCTACAGTTAACTTGAGAGTTTATCTTTAATTTATAGTTGCTCGAATTTTCAATATGAATAGCACAACCTTAGAAAAAGTCAGAGTATATCGGATGTCTACCCCGGAACACGAATGTCCCTGGGGATTAAAAACTATCAATTTGCTTAACGATAAAGGAATTGAGTTTGAAGATAACAAACTAACATCTCGTGAAGAAATAGATGAATTCAAAGCCAAGCATCACGTAGAAACCACACCACAGATTTTTTCTGGTGATGAAAGAATTGGTGGCTATACCGATTTAGCCGAAAAGCTAGACGTTGAAGCAGAGGGTGCGGATTATTCCTACACTCCCGTTATTGCTATATTTTCCAGCGCAGGGTTGATGGCTTTAGCAACCACTATGGGGTTAACTGGCTTTATGGGTTTCTCCCTTTCTTTGCTAGCTACTTTAAAGCTGATGGATATCGAATCTTTTGCTGAGAGTTTCGAGAAGTATGATTTGATAACTAAAAGAATCAAACCCTATGCCAAAGTATATCCATTTGCAGAGCTAGCGATCGCCCTTGGTTTTCTTTCGGGAGTTGCACCATTAGTCACGGGAATCACTTCTCTATTTATTGGTGTTAGCGGTGGTATTTCGGTATTTAAAGCAGTATATATTGATAAACTCGCACTCAACTGTGCCTGTGTTGGAGGAAATTCTAAAGCACCTTTAGGGATAATTAGCTTTGCCGAAAATGCGATTATGGCACTTATGGGAGGAGCATTAATTTACTCTGCTGCTACAGGAGAAGTGGAATCTGCAAAGATTAAAGAAATTGAACCTGCTGCGGTTGTGCAAGTCCAAGATGCAAGAAGATAGAGAATTAGGCGTTGCTGAATCCAGGTATGAATTTAAATGTAGAGACGCGATATATCGCGTCTCTACAAGGGTTTCAGATATGCAACAAATCAATTATGACCTAACGGTCACGCTCCGCTAACATAGATCAAATCAGCACTGTAGAAAAAATCTACAATCGTAAATCAAAAATCCAAAATTGATTGACTCTCTAGCCAACTAGAGAGTTTATCATTAAGAAGTAGTAAACATGGGTAGGAAAAAACTATGAATAAATTAGCCTATCTAAAAATTGGAGAATTGGCGAAACAAACAGGACTTTCCGTAGGAACTTTACGTTATTACAGCGATATCGGACTTTTGCAACCCGCACAGAGAGGAGACAATGGTTATCGATATTATGCCGCGAATGCGTCCGAGCAAGTAAAATTTATCAAGAAAGCTCAAGCTCTGGGATTTACCTTAGAAGAAATCAAACAAATTCTGGATGTTCGCAACGGTGGTGAAATTCCTTGCGATTTAGTACAAAGTTTATTAGAGAATAAGATAGAACAATTGGCAATTCAAATTAAACAAATGACTTTGTTTAAAAGGGAATTAGAAGAATATCGTGCTAATTGGGAAAATAAATCAAAGAAGACATTGAAACAGGAAGAAGTTTGTCCTTTAATCGATAGCGTCCCTTTACATTAAAATATTCTCTCTTTACTTCTTCCCTCTGCGCTTTTTTTTAATCAGTAATTCTGATACTAACCAAAAATTAATCAATACTAAATTTACTTACTGTCAACAACGAAAAAAATAAGTTTCAAGTCTTATAATAAAACTTAAAACTTGCTAATAGAATAAAATCTAGATAAAAGCCAAAGAAGGCATTACAAATAATATAGGATATAAAAATGAAATCAGCATGAAATATTTATATTAGATTAATTAAAATTTTATTGAAAAGTAGTTTAAAAAAACCGACTTTTAATAACTCAAATTAGAGCATCTAAAAGTCGGATTTTTTATCCATTAAAAATAAATTTAATGGAAAGCCGAGCATAAGGAACTACACTAACCTTCTTATTAGTTTTTCACAGACTTATGAAATCAAGATGAAATTATCCGTGCCATCCTAATTTTTTCCTCATCCCAGACAACCAAATAGTAATATCATCAA
>CAYMZW010000879.1:0-2063 GCA_964395005.1 uncultured Rivularia sp. | reverse complement strand
CATCGGCTGCGGGTATATCCATTCCAACCACGGGTATCCCTTGGGATAAAGCATCAAGCATAAATCGCCACAACAATACTGATTTACCCGAACCTGTTTTACCTGTAATCAATGCGTGTTGGGTATGAGTGAACAAGTCTACGCATACAGGTTTACCACCTCGATTGGTTAGAAATTCTACACCCTGATTATCAAGTTTTTTAGGTAGAGTCAGCGGTAAAACACCTGCGATGCTTTCACTTTCTAGAACTAATCGTCGTTCGCTCAGAATGGAACTAGAATGTAAAACTCTTCGCCAGGTTATTGGTAAAGTTTCTAGCCAAATTTGGGACGCAATATTTCTTTCTCGCACTACTTTAGCAGTTCCAAAACTATTGCAGAGTAAGTCACAAGCAAGGTCTAAGCTTTCTGCATTCTCGCGATAAACCAAGAATACTACCGCACAGTTGAGAGGAACAGCACCTTTATATAATTTCTTCTGTGCATCAAAGCTTTCTTCCTGCTTAATTTCAGCACCCACATCTCTACCAGTTCCTTTAAATAATGCTCGCTCTCTAGCGGCTTTGGTTTGTTTAGCTTGACGGTGTAAATTATCTTGGGTCAGATATCGGTTCGCTGCTGAAATTTCTACCCAAGCTTCGGTATCGCGGACGTGATTTTCACTCAGAACTTTCCACATCCATGCAATTTGTTCTTTTGCATTTACCCACGCGATTACGGTATCAGTCATCGTCAAAACACCACAAACTTTGTCCTTAACATAAACGCGGTTAGTACATTGACGGTGTTCTGGACAAGAACTTCTACCTTTTTCTCCGGAAATCAAGATAGTAGTAGAGTGTTTGAGAGAATTTTGTACTTCCGTTAATTTAATACCGTTATCTTTATCCGGAGCAACAACTAGAAGTTGAGGAATAGGTGGTTCTTTATATTTATTAAATCTGTGGAACAACCACGACCATAATTCTGTATCGTCAAGTGGAGAAAGTTCTAATCCTGCTTTTGTATTGAAAAGCATTTCCCACTGAATAAACCCTTGGGTATAGGCTTTCATTAATAGGACATTGAGAAGTTGCTCTTGCCTTTGAGATATACGTCCGGTAACGTTATCTAAGAAAAAACGTCCTGCTTTCCCCGAATAGTAAATTAATTTAGATAAAGGGTCAGTTTTATTTTCTCCAAATTTATCTACAGTCCAGGTACAGAATACAATTTGTTGCCAGGTTGACCGTGTTCCCTTGCGAGTTAGTTCTTGTACTCTTGCTTGTTCGTTACGGGTTAATATGGCTGGTAATTTTAACGAACAGTTTTCAGCAAGGCTATTAAGATATTGTTGTCTTGCAGAGTCATCTGAATAACGTCCTAGAAGAAAAGTACATTTTTCTCCTGGAAGAATAGATTTCAGTGCTTCAGAGATAGAAGCTGATATCGATGATATTTCTTCTGGGTAAAGTTGGTTGTGGATACCTTTGATTTGGAATGCAAAAACTACTTGGAATTGGTTTTCGTCTTTAATATCACCTTGATTAAGTAAAAATGCTCCGACTTTACGATTATCCCGTTCGATACGAACCATGCAGCAGAGGTCGAGTTCGTTTTCAAAGGGGATGTATTGCGATTTCTCGTTACTTTGGTCGATAGAATTTATCGTTTGGATATGAGCTTTCATTACCGTCTATGTTTCTTGAGTTGCTTTCTGATATTCCGAGAGAGCAGAGGAGATACGTACATTGCACCACCAATAGTCCAGTTGCTGCCTTTGGGTTTACGAAAACGATTAATGTATTTATCCGGGTCTTTTCCCGTCACGAACCACCAACTTAAAATTAACCAAAAACTGATAACTGCGACCTTGGGTATTCCCCAACTAAGTAATCCATCAAAAATGAAATAGGTAATTGTAATAATCGCGAACCAAGGTAGAATTTGATTAGCTGGAATTGGACCAAAGCCTGCTTGTTTTCCGATTATTTTATTTACTTTAATCGGCTCTTTATCCCAATTCATTTCAACATCTTTTCAGTAACTAATTATTACTCACTCCCTCCCTCCCTCTCTCACTC
>CAYMZW010000878.1:0-2065 GCA_964395005.1 uncultured Rivularia sp. | reverse complement strand
GGTATCTACCGAAAAGAAAACTACTTGATATTTAATTAAAGTAGTATTTTTGCGGCTGTATGTACTAAAAATTTTCAATTAACATAAATATACCCCAATTGTGTAGAGTCTAAAGGTTTATTTTTATAAATAATAAGAAGTATTTTTTTAAAGTAAAAACTATGATTAAGACCTGTTAATTATAAAAAGAATTATGCCAATATTGATAAATAATCAAGGGAAGAACTGAAAAAAGCATCTATACAAAAATATTATTTAGCAGCCATTATTACCCTTCATAGGATTTCGTTCGCGTAATTTGACATTGACATTATTTAATAAATTAATAGATTTTAAAATTAATAATTAATATGCGCTCTAGAATCAAAGCTCCCAAAACAGATATTCCTTTTTGGACTCCTGGTAGAATTATATTAAGTAGTGCAATTCTGACTTTATTTATAGTTTGTGGTTCTTGTACCGTAAACTCTATATTATCTTTGTTTATAAAACCTACTTCAGTATTTCCCACATCAATTCCTTGGATTCACAAAGAATCTGAATGTAAGCATACTAATAGAACTTGGGAAGATGGTAAATGCTGGGATTACGAGCATGGTATTACTTTTTAAGTGTTAGTTGTTAGTTGTTAACTGTTTTTTATGTCTAACTCCTAATGCCAATAACAGTGAAAAGAAAGCTTATTTAATTATTTAATTATTTAATTAATTTGAATTTTAAGAAGGTAAGCACAAATGGTGGCAAGCACCCTGGTAATCAAAAATAATCAAACGTTAAAACGTTAAAACGCGAAATGATGTTGAAGAAAGTGGTAGATGGATGCTTTTGTTTTAAAACGATTGACAATTAATCTAATATTCGCCCATAGCGATTTTCTGCAATTGCGGCTGCATATTTTTAGTTCCTTTAAGGATTGTTCCTTCAAGATTTACGTCGTAGCAATCGCTTAAAGAAAGATTCGCAGCTGTTAAATTTGCACCACTAAGATTAGTTTCATATAAAATACATGACTGAAAATCCGTTCCCATCAGATTTGCTCCGGAAAGATCGGCTTCTCTTAAGGAAGCTCCTGAAAAGTTAGCAAAAAATACTTCTGCTTGTTGAAGTTTAGCTGCATTCAAATTTGCTTGTTGCAAGTTGGCTCCATTAAGATTGGCTTGCTGCAAATTGGCTCCGATTAAACCAGTTTCGTACATTTTGGCTTTGTCAAGCTTTGCTGATTGTAAGTTTGCCAGAAATAGTTTGGCTCCTGCTAAATTAGCCGCTTTGAGGTTAGCCCCCATCAAATTAGCTTTGTACAGATTAGCCCCCATAAAATTGGCTCCCCGTAATGAAGCTCCCACCAAGTTAGCATCTCGGAGATTTGCACCATAGAATAAACCTTTATTAGCAATCGATCCTGCTAAATTAGCACCACGGAGGCTTGCTTCTTGAAGGATAACTTGATAAAGATTGCACTGTGAAAGTTTAGCACCATCGAGGTTAGCTTTAAAAAGATCGGTACCTTGTAAACAAGCTCCACATAAGTCAGAATTGCTTAAATCTGCTCGTTGTAGGTTTGCATTACTAAAATCGACTCCCCGAAGTTGAGCATTCCTTAAATCAATTTTCTTATCTAAAGGATCTTGAGAAGTATTTCGTCTACCAATTACAGTTACTGCTGCTTGAATATCCGTGGGAACTTTGATTTCTTGTTGGATATTTGTCTTAAATTTTGTCGATTTCGGGATAACACCATTTTCTCTTACAAAAGCTGTAAGAATTTCCATAATTGTCCAATACTCTTCGGGAGAGTTTTGAGCAACTCTTTCTAAAACATAAATAGCTCCGGTGCGAGTCGCAACACTATCATGCCCAAGTTGGGTAATTGCGCTCATTAAACGTTCAACTTGCAGCTTTTGCTGGTTAATTTCTATATTTTTTTGATTTATGCGATTATCTTTTTGAGCTGCTAACAAGGTTTTTTCTAATAATACGGCACGTTTCCCTCCGTAATAAGCATTGATAATTATTGCCAATCCAAGAAACAATCCGGCAGAAGTCATTAAGCCTTGACTTTTGTATT
>CAYMZW010000877.1:0-2070 GCA_964395005.1 uncultured Rivularia sp. | reverse complement strand
ACTGTTTAATAATGATTTCCCATTTTGCGGTGATGCACGGCGGTTAAGGCGTTTACTTGGGCTACTCTTCCGGTGTGGACTGTGCTGTAAATTACCCAGTGATCTCCGCAATCCATACGGGTTGTGATTTCACATTCCATGTAAGCGAGAGCTTCGGCTAAAATCGGAGATTCGTTGGTGGCAGCAGGATATGTTTTGACTCCTGCAAATCTATCTGCACCGGGAGCAAAACGCTTGAGGAAATGTTTCATTAATCCTTGATATTTGCCTTCCTCTAAAACGTTTAAAACAAAGCGATCGCCAACGTGCATTAAGGATTCGATTGCTCTGTCTTTGGCAACTGCGATCGCAACTCCTAATGGATTAACGCTTGCTTGTGTCACCCAGGAAGCGAGCATTGCACTTTGTACTTCTCCTTTTTTGGCGGTGATAATATAAAGTCCAGTGCTAATCCGTCCTAAAGATTTTTCTAACTCGTTATCAATGGCTTTGATTTGTTTGATAGTGCGATCGCGATTCAACCATTGTCCTAAATCGGTTCCTGCTTCATCGCAAAGTTGTTCTATGGCTTTGCTGGGAGCAGCTTTTACAAGTATTGGAGAAAAGGCTTCGGTTAATCCCAAGTCTTGAAACTTATTGCGTAAGGGATAAATGGGTTCGTCTTCTCCTCCTCCCGACTCTAATAAACCAATTGCTTGTTTATTATGAGCCGTTGCCAAGATTGTATTTAAAGCTGATTGAGCTACAGCATTAGATTGTGGAGGCATTCCAATGACTAAACCAGCAGCTTGGGAAACTATTTCTCGGATTTCAGTTAGCTCGGTATCGTTAATATCTACTAACTCTACCACTACATCTGTTTTGTCACTTCCATGAGCTACGGCTCTAACTAATTCTTCGCTATAACCGTAATCTTCAACGTAAAATAAAGCGACTAATTTTTCTTTTTTACTTTGTTCCGAACTCCAATCTTGATAGCGTCCAATCCATTCCGAAATATGGTGTTGTAATAAAGGTCCGTGCCCCGTTGCAACCGTTCCAATTTCTAATTTATTAATCCGCTTTAAAGCCGATAATACAGAACGGGCATTTGGTCCCATCAGACAATCATAATAATATTTAAAATCGTCTTCTATTGAGGTGAAATTTTCATCGTAAGTGCGGTCATCGCAGTAATGCATTCCAAATACATCACAGGTATAAAGAGTATTTGTTTTATGGTCGTAAGTGAACATTGTATCGGGCCAATGCAAGTTCGGAGCAGAAACAAATTCTAACTCGTGTCCGTTACCCAAATCTAGCTTCTGTCCGCTTTTCACCACCATTGACTCAAAAGGCTGGTGAACCATATTTTCTAAAAACTGAATCGCGACTTTAGCACCAACAACTGTAATACCAGGAGCTAATTTTAAAATGTTTTTAACCAAGCCACTATGATCTGGTTCGGTATGACTAATAATTAAATAATCTATCTTACTTACATCAATTAATCCTGTAATGATGTCCATATATAGCTGCTCAAATTTGGCGTGAGAAGTATCAACTAAAGCAACTTTTTCACCTTGAATTAAGAAAGAATTATAAGTTGTTCCATTCTCCAAACCAAACTCAACATCAAAGCGTTCTCTGTCCCAATCAAGACAGCGGATAGCAGTAGTTTCAGGAGCAATTTCTACAGTTTCAACTGTTAAACGTCCGGGGTTAGTTGTAGCTTGAGTTAATTGTGTGAGTTGAACCATTAGTTTAATCCAAAAATATATTATGTGCGGTGGTGTTATTACTTATTATCTTGACCTAAAATACTCAATTCGTAAAATGTCAATTCATAAAGCTAACTATTAGGAAAACTTATAAATACTTCATCAAGAAATAAGTTTGAATTAATATAGATAAATCAAACCAGCAAAGATATGAATACAAGACTATAGTTAGAGCAAAATATCGACCATTTATGATAGAGAAAATAATTTTTTACAGCATATGAAAGAAGATTCATCAACAGAACAAATTATTCTTAATTCTGAAATTGCATATAATGCGATCGAACAATATAGTTTCAATTCAGTAAAA
>CAYMZW010000876.1:0-2082 GCA_964395005.1 uncultured Rivularia sp. | reverse complement strand
ACTTGGACGGTGATAACCTTCTAAATACCAAGGTTGAGAAGGTAGATTTAAGGTAAATTCTTTTTCTTGAGTTTGTTTTGGCTCTACTGGCAAATTTTGCTGTGGTTTGGGTTTGGCTTCATAACGCCCAAAGTAAGCTTCCGCCATTTTCTTGACTTCAGCAGCACTGACATCACCAACAACGGCAGCGGTAAGATTGCTCGGTACATAATATGTCTCGAAAAATTGCTGTACGTCTTCTGTGGTTAAATTACGAATATCCTTGTCATAACCAATCACCGGACGTTTGTAAGGATGTTTTTCAAAAGCAGTATCGTTGAACTTTTCAATCATTTGTCCGATTGGGGAATTATCTACCCGCATCCGTCTTTCTTCAAGGATTACGTCTTTTTCCTTATAAAACTCGCGTCGTAATTCAGGATTAAGAAAACGTTCCGATTCCAAAGACATCCAAAGTTCTAATTTATTGGCAGGAAAGCTATAAAAATATTTGGTAGCTTCTGTAGAAGTTGTGGCATTTAAACCTACACCCCCAGCTTGTTCGACAATTCTACCTAATTCATTTTGCTTTACTGTATTGCGAGCTTGCTCTTCGAGTTTTTTAAACTCAGCTTGCAGTTGAGCAACTTTATCTTTATCTCCGGCTGCTTGTGCTTGTTGAATTTGGGCTACTACTTTATCTATTCGATCGAGCAACCTTTTTTCTTCAACGTAATTTTTAGTACCAATTTTATCCGTACCTTTGAAAGCCAAATGTTCTAAAAAGTGAGCAACACCAGTCTTTCCGACCGGTTCATCAACGCCACCAACATCAGCATAAGTAAGAAAAGAAACAACGGGTGCTTGAGGTCGTCGTAAAACAATGAACTTCATGCCATTGTCTAATTTGAACTCTGTCAAATTTTCTACAACCCGATCCAAATAAGGTTGAATTGAAAATTGATTAGAAGGAGTTTGAGCAAATGCGGCTTCTGGCAGAAACTCCCAACAAAAAACTAATGCTAAAAACAATGCTAATAGCCGACGTGAGAAATTTCCCATAATTTTCCTTTTAAACTGTGTAGGTACCTTCGTGAGCAATATAAACAAAATCGAAATCGATCGTTTTTACATCTCTCGCAGTTAAAAACAACGGAATTATCGTGTTTTAGGGCTTCACCATATTTTTAATCAAGCAGTTGGGGATAGCGCTCTACCAAAGTATTACAAATTACGAATTATCGTGCTAACTTCTGGATAAATTTAAAACCACCAAAAAATATCAATGTTCAACGCTTAATCTTATATTAAAGATTTACGGGTTATGCTACTTAACGTTAGACAATAATGCTACATATGCAGTTCCAGAATCACTAAACCAAACGATTAACTAATATTATGCGAGCTTTTAAATCCCCCCCCCCAGAAACACAAACACGCGATCGCATTTTACAAGCGGCACAAAAGTTGTTTGCTGCCAAAGGGTTTGACGGCACTACTACCCGCGATTTAGCACAAAAAGCTGGAGTTGCAGAAGGAACCTTATTTCGACATTTCTCTAATAAAAAAGCAATTTTAGTCGAAGTCGCAACCGCAGGATGGGTAGATATCCTCACCGATTTACTCACCGAATTAAGCGAAATGGGCAGCTACAAAGCCGTAGCCCAAGTCATGCGTCGTCGGATGTGGAATTTACAAAAAAACGCCGACATGATGAAAGTCTGTTTTATGGAAGCGCAATTTCATCCCGACTTGCGCGATCGCATTCAAAAAGAAGTCATCGATAAAATGACTCATGTCGCCGAAGGTTTCTTTCAAACAGCAATGGACAAAGGAATCTATCGCAAGACAGATGCGAAACTCGTAGCTCAAGTATTCTTAGGAATGTTCGCCGTAGCAGGCTTCTCCCACAACACCCTGATGGAACCAGACGCTTCTCCCCAAGAAAAACAAAAAATGGCAGAAGGATTGGCCGACATTTTTCTTAACGGCGTATTGGAGAAAGAGTAATTTGGTTAGTTGTTAGTGGTTAGTGGTTAGGCAACGGATGGAGTTAGGAGTTAGGAGTTAGGAGTTAGGAGTTAGGAGTTAGGAGTTAGGAGT
>CAYMZW010000875.1:0-2090 GCA_964395005.1 uncultured Rivularia sp. | reverse complement strand
GCTGGTTCCATCTGCTAGGACAAGTAGAGCCGGTGTTGCGTCAAACAGAGGCATAAGCAATAAAACTATAAAGCAGGGCGCGAACGAAAGATAATTATAATGTATCGCGAGGTACAAAGGGACTGTTAATTTTAAAGGAGTTGTTGAATTATGCTTGAAAAGTACTATGGATTTTTTTTACATTTATTTTAACTTTTATTAAAACGAGGGCATGCTTAGTAGTCGCTGCTCCCGAACCTCAATGATTAAAATTGGTAAAAAAGCTATTCTATATAAGGAGAAATTAAACTTTAATCGCTTACTGATATTTTTGTGGCTACGAAAACATCACGTTAAATAATTAAAACCTGAAAGTAGATTTTTGCCCCCAAGGGCTTGGTAAAATCAAAAATTATTATGCTTGAGCCTTTGAAAACCCGTGCAGCATTAACTTTACTATGGAGCGCACTAACTATGGTTGGTGTTGCCTGTAGCAAACAATCCAAAACTGTGAAAATTCCCCAGAAGCCCTTGGCGGTGTCAAGTACGCCTAATATTATTGTAGATTCGGCTGGCTCGCAAAAAGAAACATCTAGCCCAAAACCGCTCTCAAATAAAACAGAGCAAAAAACTGTAGAACCAACTTTCTTTGAAATGGCATTGGATAAAGCTAGTGGTGGTTTTAGTGTCAGTCAATCGGCTCAGTCGTCGGAAGATTGGAAATTAGTCGCTGATTATTATCAAGATGCCATTAACTTGATGAAATCGGTTAGCTCTCAAAGTCGCTACTATCGTATAGCCAACGTAAAAGTTAGAGAATACCAGCGCCATTTTGATTATGCTCTGGAAAAATCAGTTGCTTTGAGCCAAGTAGATCCAGAACCCGAACCCCAAAGAGTAGTGGTAACAGTACCACCTTTGAAAGAATCGATTGCAAAAGAATCGATCTCAGATCAAAAAATGCAGGTTCCAAGGGCAGTACAAAAGATATTACAACAAAATTTACAATCTCAAGCAGCTACAGCACCTATTCAAGTACCCACCTCATTGCCACAGTCGGAACCGCCACAACCACCACCAATACGTCAGCCGGTACCCATACCCGTTGATACACAATCCGTATACGCTGCGGCCGTACCTATTCAACAAAACAAACCCAAATCTCAAGTTAAGACATTTAGCGCTCCAATTAAGCGCCGGATTGGGGGTACACCAATTATCGATGTTACTTTTAACGGGAAACAGCGATTTGAAATGATTGTTGATACGGGTGCTAGCGGTACCGTGATTACACAGCGAATGGCTCAATTACTAGGCGTTATTGCCGTTGGTAAAGCAAAGGCTAATACAGCTTCGGCTCAATCCGTAGAATTCCCCATCGGTTATGTTGATTCTATGGAAGCTGGTGGTGTCAAAATTAAGCAAGTTGCTGTGGCGATCGCCCCAAAGCAATTGCAAAACGGATTGTTAGGTCACGACTTTTTTGGTAACTACGATATTACTATCAAAAGCAATGTTGTGGAATTTCGTCCTCGCAGTGAATCTGATATACCTCTACAAAAAGCCCAAAAGGAAACTAGAAAGAGTATTCCGATTTATCCTAAGAAGCTTTTTGAGGAGTAGGGAGTGGGGGAAAAGGGCACACGGGGAAAATCAAGTAAATGTATTTTTGTGAGGAAATTTTAATGGCGATCGACGCTGCTGGGATTTTTTTGCCTGAAAGTAGAAACCAATAATTGTTGGTAAATAAGGGGTCTGAACCCCGATATAAATCGAAGAATTAAAGTGTAAGATTTGGATACATACAGTTAGCCGCTTACCAATTCGCAAAGGTTATATGCAACTGGAAGCGCATGGTTAAATATTCTTCAACATACGGTAGAAGTAAGATAAATTTTATTTTTCCGTAGTATTTCTGATGTCTTAAACAAAAATTAACCTTTTCTTAGCCCAATCTTAGTGCCTAAAGTGTTAACTTAAATAGTAATTCACTTTTTGCTGCAACATTTGAACTTCCCCCGCACCTTTGAGTATATAAGGTTCGGGGGATTATCTATTTTAGTTAGGAGTTAGGAGTTAGGAGTTAGGAGTTAGGAGTTAGGAGTTAGGAG
>CAYMZW010000874.1:0-2091 GCA_964395005.1 uncultured Rivularia sp. | reverse complement strand
TGGTCTACCGTAATCGGGTACTCTTTTTCTTTTTCTTGCCCAAGCCATAGTTTTTCTCCTCTTTATCAATATATTTTTGCTATTTATTCTCTCTATATATAATCTTGAATCAAGCTATATTTTTATTTGTTTTTCAGCTTGTTTATAAGATTATTAATATACTCCACGAAACCGATTTCTCTTCTTTTTGGTCTACCGTAATCGGGTACTCTTTTTCTTTTTCTTGCCTGAGTCATATCTTTTATCCTTTTTATTTTGTTTAGTTTGTATTGTTGTTGTCTCTATATTTTTCTACATTCCCTTTGGTTTTATTCCTGAAGAAATAACCGATTTAATTAAACTTTATCGTTTCTTTAATTTGATTAAATTTATGTTTATATAGACAAAAACAGAGACGCATTTCCAGCATCTCTGTATAGGAAACCCAATATCTGAAAACTTTGAATGTTTATATTCAAAATATTTATATCCAAAAATATAAATTTTGATTTTAGGTATAAGTTTATTTATTTATTATTATTTGCGAGTTTGATAAACACGCGCTTTGTAGAAGTAATTCCCTACGACTTTGAATACAGTGGTAATAATGATGAATCCGGAAAATTATCGATTTAATTTTTGTCAATGAGAAGTTTGTAGTAGCGACTTTAGTCCCCAGAGCGATAAATCGCTTACTACAAACCATAATTTTAAAACCCGGTTTTTTTGAAAAACCGGGTTTCTGGCACTTAAATTTTGTAAATTAAAAATATTTGTATATAGTTATCAAGCGAAGGTTGAAAAACCACCAGGAGGGATATCTTGAATACGCCCATCACCTACCGCTCTAACAGCTTCACGAAGAGAAATATCGCCAGTATACAAAGCACGTCCGACAATTGCACCCGTTACACCTTGGGGTTCTAACGCTAATAAACTTAATAAATCAGTCACCGAACTTACTCCGCCAGAAGCAATAATCGGGATATCAACAACAGCAGCAAGTTCTCGTAAAGCGTCTAAATTTGGGCCGCTGAGAGTACCATCGCGGTGAATATCGGTGTAAATAACCTCTGCTGCTCCGAATTCCTGCATTTGTACCGCGAGTTGAGTTGCTAAAACTTCCGAAGTTTCCAACCATCCGCGAGTTGCGACTTTACCATTACGAGCATCAATACCAACGATAATTTTCTGCGGGAATTCTTCAGCAAGTTGCTGCACTAGCTGGGGTTTTTCAACCGCAACAGTTCCTAGAATTGCCCATTCCACACCAATATTAAATAGTTGTTGCACGCTTTCCTTACCGCGCAAACCACCACCAACTTCCACAGGTATGGAAACTGCATTTACAATCGCTTCAATCGCCGATAAATTGACGACTTTACCAGCTTTCGCACCATCCAAATCGACAACGTGTAATCTAGTCGCACCTTCATCAACCCATTTTTTAGCAGTATCGGCTGGATTTTCGCCAAATACCTCTGATTTTTCGTAGTCACCTTGATAAAGCCGCACGCAACGACCGTTTAATAAATCTATTGCTGGAATTACTTGCATTTTAAGAGTTAGTTGATAGTTGTTAGTTGTTAGGAGTTAGGAGTTAGGAGTTAGGAGTTAGGAATTAGGCAACGGATGGAGTTTGGCAACGGATGGAGTTTGGCAACGGATGGAGTTTGGCAACGGATGGAGTTTGGAGTTTAACGATCGAAGGTTTTAAATTTTATTTCTTATTCCCTATTCCCTGCTCCCTATTCCCTATTCCCTATTCCCTGTTCCCTATTTATTATTGCTTGACGAAAGCCGATTACAACTAAAATATTTGACAGCGTTAAAAATACTTCTGCGCTTCCGTGTAGCCAATCGACATTAGCTAAAGTTTCACCGTAATGTACTTGTGCGTAAATACCTGCTGGAATTGTGACGGCTACAAATACTAAAGTGCCGTAAAATCCATACAAAGCTAATTTTGGGGTTTCGGGGTTACGACTGATAAACCACAAAAAACCTAAGTAGGGAAATAATGATAATGCGAATAGGGTTTCTTTGGAAATCATTTTGAATAGTTAGGAGTTAGGAGTTAGGAGTTAGGAGTTAGGAGTTAGGAGTTAGGAG
>CAYMZW010000873.1:0-2095 GCA_964395005.1 uncultured Rivularia sp. | reverse complement strand
GAATAAATGGTGCGTCGTCAAAGCCAATTACGCGGATTGTACGGTTTAATTTGAGTAGAGATTCGAGATTCATGGATTGAGGGAGTTAGTAGTTAGTTGATAGTTGATAGTTGTTGGGAGTTAGTTGTAGCACTTAATAAAGCCCCCCTAAAAAAGGGGGGTTGGGGGGATCTAAAATGTCTGAAACACGCTCACTTCCGTTATTGGTGTGTAAGTCCTAAAATAGTATAAAATTTACAGCTAATAAATACCATGCATGTAATTAGCCGCAAAATCTTGCGAGAATTCTGTGAGGTACATGCAGATTCTTGTGATGCACTTTATGATTGGTATAGGGTAGCAACTAAAGCTGAATAGACAAATCTTGTTGATATTCAGAAAATTTATCCAAAGGCTGAAGCTGTTGGCAATTTTACTGTATTTAATATCAAAGGAAACAACTACCGTTTAATTGTAGATATTATTTATTCTAACCAGAGAATCTATATTAAATATGTTCTAACTCACGCTGAATACGATAAGGATAAATGGAAAAATGACCCGTACTTTTAATGCCGAATCTTACGGTAAATTACTAGCTCAGTATCAACCAAAAACAATTAGTACAGAAGAAGAAAATGAACAAGCTATTGCTTTGGCTGAAGAATTAGAACATCGTCCGAATAAAACTCCGGAAGAAGAAACACTTTTAGAACTGTTGATAACGCTTATTGAAAAGTTTGAAGATAAACATTATCCAATTTCTAAAGGTACAACTGGTTCGATGCTTTTACATTTAATGGAAGCACAGGATATTACTAAGGAAAGTTTAGTACTAGTTTTTGGTTCTCTTGAAAATGTTGATAAAGTTATGAATGGTGATTCAGAAATAACTTCACAACAGGCTTTAGAATTAGGGAATTTATTTCATGTTGATGCGAGTTTGTTTTAAAATGATTAGGTGAGATAATAATCAAATACAGGACTTAATAGAGCCCCCCTTAAAAAGGGGGGTTGGGGGGATCTAGAATGTCTGAAATACCTGCGGACACCGTTGCGATTGCGTAAGTTCTAAAATAATCAAAAGTAGGTTTAATAATCATGCAATCACTTTTCTGGACTTTAGAAGAAGTTGCTCGCAGAGCTAAAGAATTTTACGAAAATGGAATTCGCCAAGAAGTTGAGCATGGCGATAATATTGGCAAGATGATTACGATTGATGCTGAAACTGGCGAGTACGGAATTGATAAAACTGGTATAGAAACTGCGATGAAGTTAAAGCAGAAAAAACCAATGGCTAGATTATTTACTATTAGGATTGGTTATGATGTTGCTGTCAGTTTTGGCCATGCTCCGATGAACCGTACAGTTAAATGATTTATGGAAGAATTAGTGAGAGTAAGGCAACAATTCCAGTAATTTTTCGTTTACCTTCACAACCAGATTTTTCGATAGATTTTGTTATTGATACTGGATTCAACGGTTATCTTACCTTACCACCACAAGCTGTTAATGCGATGAATCTTCCTTTATATTCGAGTATTTCTGCAAGATTAGCCGATGGTAGCGAAACTGTATTATCTGTACATTTAGCAACAATTATTTGGGATGATGTAGAAAAAGTAGTTCCAGTTTTAGCTTCTGGTTATAAACCTTTGTTAGGAGTTGCTTTGATGGAAGGATATCATTTAGAAATAGATTTTGAAGAAAATGGTTTGGTTTCGTTGGAAAAAATATCATCGTCGTCAGCAAATCGATTAACTTAAAATTATAAATAATAGTCAATTAAAAAAATAACCATGCATCCTATATTAAAGGTTGATATTTCCGAATTAAGCGTATCTGAGCGGATACAACTAGCTGAGGATTTATGGGATAGTATTCTGGCTGATAGTAATGCTGATGTTCCTTTGAGCGAAAGTCAAAAACAAGAATTAGATAGACGTTTAGAATTGCATCGTCAAAATCCACAGCAGGGTTCAAGTTGGGAAGAGGTTAAACAGCGATTGGAACTCCCTACTTATAATTAGAATATAGAAAAACGCTGTCGTAAATAATATCTATGAGTATCTCCCTAACTCCTGAATTAGAAGAATTTATTCAAAATCAAATTGCA
>CAYMZW010000872.1:0-2108 GCA_964395005.1 uncultured Rivularia sp. | reverse complement strand
ATTAAATAGCATCTGTAAAGGTAGAATATAGACAGCAAATATGTTGATAGCATGAGTAAAATTTATAAAATCTATCTAGATGTTTGTTGTTTAAATCGTCCATTTGACGACCAAACACAGCCACGCATTAGATTAGAGTCAGAAGCAATCCTGGACATTATTAAACGCTGTAAATCAGGAGAGTGGGAACTAATCAACAGTACAGCACTAGAAACAGAAATTGCTAGAACCCCTGATTTAACAAGAAAAGAACAGGTACAAGAAGCTCTAAGAATCGCTCAATTGAAAATTTTAATTAACCAAGAAATTTCCAAACGAGCTATAGAGTTAACAAGCTTTAACTTCAAAAATTTTGACGCGCTGCATATAGCTTGTGCTGAAGGAAACGCCGATATTTTCCTGACTACCGATAACCGTTTATTATCAAGAGCATTAAGATATAAGGATAACCTAAATGTTAATGTTGCCAATCCCATGACGTGGTGGGCAGAAGTCAATACTAATATCTTAAAAGGAGGAGAAGATGACCCCAATTGAATTATACAGAAAAGGATTTAAAGCATTAGTAGATGCTTTGGGGTATGCTGATGCTATACGGTTCATTCGCCAATTTGATAACGGTAGTGGAAACTATACCGAAGAACGTCATCAATGGCTCGATACATTAACAATGGATGAAATTTTAACTGACATTAATCAACGTCAAACAACCTCTGATTGAAAATGCGTAAATTGATATTTATTCAATAGAATTTAATATTTGCTTGCGGTAGTTGATATAGGCTCCATTTGCTAAATTTTGTTTATCAGAATATGTATAACTAGATATTTCATTAAGTGATAATTTATTAAGAATATTTAAGTTGTTCAAAGCTTTTACTTGTACGCCGAAAATTTCAACGGTATTTATATAGCTGTTTATCCTATTGACATCATTATTGAAATAATATATTAGCTCCGGTATTATTAAGAATTCAAATCTATAATCGTAATAATTGTAAGTACTTATCCCAAATGGATTGTAAATATTTTCATTCAATCCGCACAATATTTTTATGTAAATCCAAGCATTCCTAACTTGATCTGCGTATGGTTTTTTTTGAGATTTATACATGATTTTATAATCGTTATTATGAAGAGCGATTATTATACATTTTTTACTATTTTCTTCATATTTACCAATGACCACAGAACGAATTTTAGGAGCAAAAAATATGGGTTTATTAAAGACTTTCAATAAACGTATTATTTCTCGTTCTATCATGGGTTTTTTAGGTAAATATTTTTTCACCTTACAACCATTCAACTCAGGTTGAAACAAGTTACCGTAATATCTTTCTTGTGTATATAAATCACTTAATGGAACTAATTTCCAATAAATTCGATGGCAGAGTTTCCGATTAGAACGAATTAATTGTGGATATCTATGATGAGTCTTCCCTGCCCATCTTGACTTTATATTTTGCGCCTTTCCTACATACCATACTTTGTTATTAGCATCAGCCACAACGTATATTCCAGATTCTATAGGTAGACGAGAGCGTTGTATAAATAAAACATTTGACCAACTTTTCCATTCCATTATTCTGATAATCTTTGAAGTGCATATTTTTTATAATGCCCTTCTTAAGCCAAAAACATAACATTTTGAAATACATCATGATTGCGGATGAATATTGTAAAACATTGATAATAAATGTTGGGTTACGGTTCAAATATAATTTACTTATAAAAAACTATATTTTCGTGAACCGCGAGCCCAACCTACGAGCTATGGCACCCTCTCCTTTATAAGGAGAGGGCTGGGGTGAGGTTCTTTATTTACCTCCATCCCTGCCCGTACTTCAATGAAATCTATTAACCGTGTCTTTTCAAAACCCCTGGCTCTTGCTGCATTGGTAACACATCCAAAGTATCAATTTGAGAACAGTATTTTAAATCATCGTTGCAATCCAAACCTAATAAACGTTTACCGTGGCTGGCATATTTAAACATTTGTAACAAATCATCTTTCCATTGAGAATAAAGTGCCATTGCTGCAACTACTTCATCATTACCCGCAACATCATCTATAGATAACTTAGTTTTTTCCAATAGATGATGAGCGA
>CAYMZW010000871.1:0-2110 GCA_964395005.1 uncultured Rivularia sp. | reverse complement strand
TCCTAATTCCTAACTCCTAATTCCTAACTCCTAATTCCTAACTCCTAATTCCTAATTCCTAACTCCTAACTCTTTCTCAGTTTTGCACTTTAACCCAACGACGGTACATTTTTTGCACCTGTTTAAGGATGATATTTAATTTTCCTTGATTTGATTCGCTTTTATTAGACAATTCCTGTACCTTGGCTAATAATTTAGCTTCTTCAATCGCGACTTCACCATCGCTATAAATTAAACCACCGATTTCTTCAATTAAATTCTGACAATCTTCAGTGCTGGGAGAATTGCCTAAATATTCCTTAACCCATTCGTAACATTCCTCTGGTTTTACGGAAACTAATCCGTACAGCCAAGGTTTGATTTCTGGATCTGTTGCAATATTTTTTTCTTGAGCTATTTGTTGAAGATACTCTCTTTCTTCCGGCTGGATTTTTCCATCAATCCAAGCTGCTGCAATTAAAATTTTTAACAACTGTTTGACATTAGTGTTCTTTATCATGTTCACCTCCTCTAATAAATTTTCTCTTAACAAAATCTTACAATTTTAATTGTGCTTTTTTCTGTTGCTTTTTCTTAAACCCACCATAAAAAAACCATCCATATCATGTTTATGGGGTAATACTTTAATCCAACCTTCGGGGGTAGAATATTTATGAATGGGTGAATCTGTATCGGGAAGTTCGATTTGCCAATTAGGATTTGATTCTAAAAATGATTTTATAACAGCTTCGTTTTCTGCTGGATGCAGCGTACAGGTTGAATAAACCAAAGAGCCATTTTCTTTAACGAATTTGGAAGTATTTAATAAAAGTTCTCTTTGAAGTATAGAAAGTTCTTCTATATTTTCCGGCGTTTGTCTAAAACGTGCATCTGCATGACGGTGGAGAGTTCCCAAACCAGAGCAAGGAACATCAAGCAGTACTTTATCGGCTAATGTATCTTTAAGATTAATAAAATTATCTAAATCGCGACTGTCACCCACGGAAATTTCAATTGATTTCAAATTTAGCCGTTGAGTATTTTGTTGCAGCTTACGCAGACGCGAAGCAGTGCGATCGCAAGCAAAAATTTTTCCTGTATCTCCCATCATTTCTGCAATGTGGGTTGTTTTACCTCCGGGAGCAGCGCAAGCATCAATTATTACTTCATTTTGTTGGGGGTTAAGTAAATAACTCACCAGTTGAGCGCTGCTATCTTGTACTGTCCACCATCCTTCGTTAAAACCGGGCAAATTTTTAATAGCACCGGGAGAACTCAATAAGCGTAAAGCATGGGGTAAATTAGGAAGTCGTTGAGATGAAATACCACGCTCTTGTAAAGCTGCTTCAACTTGCTCTACAGATGAACTTAGTTGATTAACTCGTAAATCAATACTTGGAGTTTGATTCATCCATTCACATAATTTCTCCGTTTCGGAAAAACCGAACTGTTCGATCCATACATTTACAATCCAATCGGGAAAACTATATAAAATACCCAATTTTTCTACAGGGTTTTCTGGCAATTTAATCGGAATTATTTTATTGTGTTCATTTTCTTGATTTTCTTGATTTTCTACCCTCTCTCCGATCTCTTCCTTGAGTCGAATATAGCTTCGCAATAAACCATTAACAAAACCAGAAAGACCAGAAAAACCGTTATCCTTAGCTAATTGAACCGTAGTATTAACCGCAGCACTAGGGGGAATCCTTTGTTGAAATTGCAGTTGATATAAACCTAAATGTAAAATGCTGCGGAGTAGTAAAGGTTGCCTATCGGATTTTTTTTTGGCTAACTCGTCAATAATTGCATCAAGAGTTCGCACTCTTCTGACACTACCGTAAACTAATTCTGTCACCAAACGGCGCTCGTTATCGGGTAAATCAACTTTTTTTAAAGCTCTATCTAACGCTACGTCGGCATAAGCCCCTTTGTGGACATCTCTGAGGGCTATTAAAGCTTGTTGACGGGAGGATGGCGGATTGGGCATGGGAAGTTTGGCAACGGATGGAAGTTGGGCAGCGGATGGAAGTTGGGTAGCGGATGGAAGTTTGGTAGCGGATGGAAGTTTGGTAGCGGATGGAAGTTGGGCAGCGGATGGAAGTCTGGTAACGGATGGAAGTTTGGTAAC
>CAYMZW010000870.1:0-2117 GCA_964395005.1 uncultured Rivularia sp. | reverse complement strand
CTCTGCTCTAAGGATTGTTCGTCGCCAATATCTGCTAATATTTGGTCAAACCAAGGCAATTCTACTGGCTCGCGGGCTGGCACAAATAAACCTATCTTTGCCATTAATGTTGCGAAACCCAAGGTTTTAAGAGTTACTGTTTTCCCACCAGTGTTTGGCCCGGTAATCGTAACTACTCGTATATATGGATTTATAACTAAGTTTACTGGAATTACTGGATGCCCTTCTTCGTGATGTTGCTGCCATACTAATAGAGGATGTCGCAATTCACGTAAGGTAATATTTTCTTCTACAGGATTGATAAAACGAGGCGGATTTGCTTTTAACCAAAAGCTATAACGTGCTTTGGCAGTTGCTAAATCTAATGTTGTTGCGACTGCTAATAATTTTTCTAAATCTAGTTTGACTTCAGCTATTTGCTCTGATAATTTGCGGCGAATTGCTTCTTCTTCTACTTGTTCTCTTCGCAATAATTGACGCAGTTGATTGCCCATCGGTACAACCGAATTAGGTTCAACGTACAAAGTAGCTCCGGAGGTAGAAGTGTCATGTACTATACCCGGAACTGCGTCTTTTTGGGGTGCTTTTACAGGTATTACAAATCTATCGCCACGTTGAGTTATTATTGTTTCCTGAAGGGCGTTTGCTTTTACCTGGATAATATTTTGCAGTTTTCTAGTGATTTGACTGCGGTTTTGACGCAAAGAATTGCGAATATCGCCAAGTTTCTCGCTAGCACGGTCTGTTACTTGTCCTCGCTCATCAATACAGCGATGGATTTCTTTTTCTAATTCTGGATAAGTTCTTAAATCGGCAACTAATTCGGTTAATATTTCTAAATCTGGATGGTTATCAATTAGACGACGTAAATTTCTAATTCCTGCCAAAGTTGTGGCGATCGCCAGTAATTCCTCTCCTGCCAAAATACCTTTGAGTTCGGCTCTTTCCAAGGAATCGCCGAAATCTTGAATCCCTTCAAAAGAAATCCCATTATCTAAACGATTTTCTAATTCGTATACTTGTTTCGTTTGTTTTAATAAATATTCGCTTTCTGCCCGAGAAGAAGGTATCGCGATGTTACGTGAGGCGATCGCCCCCAGCTTGGTTGCCGCGAAAGTAGACAAATGCTGGCATAAGCGAGGCCATTCCAATAATTCTAGTGTTTCTGATTGGATCAAGGCTATTTAAATAATAATGGCGGAAGTTATGTTAACAATGTTAGCGATTCTGGACGTTTGCGAACGGGATGTCTCTATTTTTTATATTTTATTAGTGATTTTTACTTAAGTATAGATTTTAAACCCTTATTGATAAACATATTTTTCATTTATTTCTATTTTCGTATAATTGCTTTTTGGTATATATAGCTACTTTCTAAATGTATTCTGTCATCAGTAATAAATATCAACTGTAGTAAGATTCAACCGAAAAAATTGTAATACCATCACCATTGTGGATTTTTAGATATGCAGACAATAAAATGTGTTTCTTAAAAATCTTCGCGTACTTCAACTTGTAAACAATTATAATCTATTTTGGCTTTAGCTATAAATTTCTAATCGGACAACTAATGTTACTTATCTGCATGGGCTTTGTAAGTATGTAATATTACTTTTTCGTTCGTTATAGGAATTAATTTGGATGTTAACAAACATTTTTGTATAAAGTATTACTATCGTCTCAATAGCTAAATGAATTAACTTATACATCAAGATATTTTGAATTACCCTGCTTTGAATTTATTGTTGCTAGAGCGGTAGTTGTAAGATCGCTTAGTTTGTCATCGAACCAAAATAAAATATCAAACGAGCAAAAGCCCGATTATAAATTGGATAGAGGGCAAATAAAAAAACGCTCCAGCTAACTTTTTTAGATTAATAGTACGGTTTGAGATATTTATCAATGACCGATCGATGCCATTGTTTATCTGTTCTACTTGAAACAATCAGTTTCAAAAAAACCGCTCAAAATACTCCCACAATTTGATACTCTAGCTTAAATACATGAGAATAAGTAAAAGCGCGTGGATATTCAAATTGGGCGGGGAAAAACAGCCCGCAGGGCTTACGGCATAGATGAAATTGCTTTAGTGCCAGGTACAAGAACATTAGATCCAG
>CAYMZW010000869.1:0-2122 GCA_964395005.1 uncultured Rivularia sp. | reverse complement strand
GGATGAAACGTTTGATCGCAACTCGCGGACGCTTTCAGGCTTTTGGTAGAGGTACATTTGAGCTACTTTATCCAGAAAATCGCAAAGTATTAGCGTTTACTCGTACTTACAATGGCGACCATATTCTCGTTGTTACCAACTTGTCACGCTTCGTACAGACAGTAGAGTTGGATTTAGCAGCATTTGACGGCATGATTCCGGTGGAAATTTTCGGAAGAACTACATTTCCAGCGATTAGCGATTCACCTTATTTCATGAGCTTAGCGCCTCATGCGTTTTACTGGTTTACTTTAGACGTTCAAACAAATATTACCTGTCCGGTAAGACCTCAGAACCAAATACCTACAATAGTAGTCACCGACAATTGGCGAAATATCTTTGCTAAACCTGAAACAAAAGTAGCATTAGAAGAAATTTTGCCTGATTATATGTGTGCCTGTAGCTGGTTTGACAGTAAAAGTCGGGTAATTCAGTCTTCTCACGTAATTGAAGCAATTCCCATCTCCTTCCGTTCCCTCGAAGCTGCAATTGTTTTAGTACAGCTAGACTACACCGAAGGCGACCCCGAAACCTACGTATTACCCTTAGCTTACGAACCCGAAGGTATCAATCACGAACGTTTTAGCTCTTACCGCGAAGAAGTTGTAGCCTATATCGAAATACGCAGCGAAAAACAAACAGGGGTGTTATTTGATGCCTTGACAGACAAAGAATTTCTCAACTTTCCCCTCGAAGCCATCGCCGATAGAAATACTTACAAAGGCATCGCAGGTCAACTTATTGCAGAATCCAGCAAAGATTTTACCGAGTTAGCTGGTGCCGGTTCTAACTTCGGATTAAAAGCTAATCTTGAAGCGCATCTGTTACGTGGAGAACATAAAAACACCTGCGTAATATATGGCGATCGCCTGATGTGCAAATTATTCCGCAAGGTAGTAGGAGAAGGCATCAACCCGGATTTAGAAGTAGGTCAGTTTCTCACTCACAGTTCGGCAACAAAAGGACTACCAGGGGCAGAAAACTTTGCACCTGTTGCCGGTAGCTTGAATTACAGTCGCAAAGGCTTTGAGACTATGACAGTGGGAATAGTACAAAAATATATTCCCGATATCAGAGATGGTTGGGAATATAGCCTTGATAGCTTGCGGGACTTTTTTGAGCAAGTACAGGTAAGGCAAATAGACGCTGTTGCCGATATAGATTTACCTCCTACCTTATTAACCGCAGCATTAGAAACCGAAATTCCTGAAATAGCTCAGGAAATGATTGGCTCCTATTTGCGGAATGCTCAGCTATTAGGCGAACGTACAGCCGAAATGCACTTAGCGCTGGCATCTGACGCAGATGATCCCAACTTTGCTCCAGAAGCATTTACCTCTTTTTACCAGCGCTCGATTTACCAATATATGCGGAATCAAGCCGGACAGGTATTGCTGCTGTTGAAAAAGCATTTGATCCAGTTACCGAGCGATTTGCAACCCGTAGCACAGTTAGTATTGAACAATCGAGAAATGATCTTAGCTCGATTAAAATCAATTCTCAACCAAAAAATTAACGCCATGAGAACCCGTACCCACGGTAACTTGTGTCTCAACGAAGTGCTGTATACGGGTAAAGACTTTATCATTATTGACTTTGAAGGAGATCAAACCCGTCCATTGAGCGAACGACGCATGAAGCGATCGCCTTTGCGCGATGTTGCCGGAATGTTAGAATCCTTCTACTACTCCAGCCGCATTGGTTTACGCAATGAAAAAGAAAGCGGCATTATTCTTCCAGACGACCAGCCATTAATGGAACAATGGGCGCAATTCTTCTACACTTGGTCAAGTATTGCCTTCTTGAAATCTTACTTAAGTGCAGCAGAAGGCGCACCTTTCATGCCATCCGAACCATCAGAACTACAACTACTTTTAGATGGATTCATACTAGAAAAAGCCATCATCGAACTAGAACACGAACTCAAAAACCGTCCTAACTGGATCGAAGTGCCGATGTATCGCATCTTGGAATTGTTGGAAACGGCTTAAGAATTGGGAATTGGGCATGGGGGATGGGGCATGGGTTAGGAGTTAGGAGTTAGGAGTTAGGAGTTAGGAGTTGGGAGTTGGGAGTTGGGAGT
>CAYMZW010000868.1:0-2124 GCA_964395005.1 uncultured Rivularia sp. | reverse complement strand
CCGAATCAACCTGATACTTTTGAATTAATTAAAAATCTTTCAACTGGACAATGGGAGGGAATCAACCCTTTGATAGTTGCGCTATTTAACTTGATGGGTGTTTTTCCTTTGATTTACAGCTGCATGGTTTTTATTGATGGCAAAGGACAAAAAATACCGGCTTGGATATTTGCAACTTTTTCTTTTGGTGTAGGTGCTTTTGCTTTATTACCTTATTTAGCTTTACGGGAAGCAAATCCTGATTTTGTGGGTGAAAAGAATGCTTTCCTCAAAGTATTAGATTCACGGATAACTGGTATCGCATTAAGTGTCGGAGCGATAGTTTTGGTATCCTACGGTTTACAGGGAGGATGGAATGATTTTGTTCAACAGTGGCAAACCGATCGTTTTATCCATGTAATGAGTTTGGATTTTTGTCTGCTTTGTCTGCTTTTCCCCGCACTTTTGGGAGATGATATGGCGAAACGAGGAATGAAAAATCCGATTTTATTTTGGTTAGTAACGCTAATACCATTATTTGGCCCTTTAGCTTATTTATCAGTAAGAAAACCATTACCTGATAATAGTCAAAAAGAATTCATTACTCAGCAAAAAGCAGTAATAAACTAATTTTTTCGCGCTTAATATTACTGTTTATCCACAATAATAACTAGATCCCCCAACCCCCTTCAAAAAGGGGGCTTTATTAAGTCCTATTATTTAAGACAAGTAAATTTTTTTCGTGTCTAAGCCAACCTACAAATTGTTTATCCACAATAATAATAATGTTGGGTTACGACACGATGAATATAAATTATTATTAAAAAGTAAATTTTTCGTGTCTAACCCAACCTACAAACTACAAACTACAAACTATAAACAATTACTTATTAACAAAAAGCAATTAGCCCACAGTAACTTGAGTTGTATCAACATTAGTCGCACCATTAACTCCTTGAGCCACAGAAACCATTTTATTAAGAATATCTTGGCTGGGAACGGTACCTTTTAAAACTACAGTAGAACTAGTTTGAGCTACCCAAAGAGTATCAACATCATCCAATTGGGAATCTTCATCGAAAGCTAAAGCAACTCGCTTTGCTAAACCACTTTGATCGTATTCACCATTTAAACCCAAACGTTCGGGAGGGATTGATTGAGTAGCACTACTTGATTGTGCTGTGGACGTTGATGGTGCTGCTTGTGTCGGTTGGGGTGTAGGATTTACCTTAGCGTCTTTGGGTTTACCCATTCCAAAAAGTCTTTTTAACCAGCCCATAAGATTAAATCTCCAAGTTGTTTCATCACTTGCGAATATATAGGTTAAATTCAGGAGTTACATCTGTCGTTAAAAAGAGATACGGTGCAAAATATTGCTGCTTTGGATGTAATTTAACCCGATTTTTTCTATCCCCTTAGATAAATGAAAATTCATATTTGTTGAAAAGTTATTATTATCTTGCTGCCATAAAATCAACTATCAAAATTTCTCCCTATCTCCCTTTACTCCAACAAAACAGCTTCGTGAAAGCAACTATAATCAACACTGCGTCTACCATCTCGCGTTTTAGATAAAATATCTGCAAATTTATGATTCCAAAGAATTTCTGTCGGAATATATGAGTAATGAGCATGGATATTATCAGAAACGGTTTGATCGATACCAGTTAAAGTTATGATTATTTCCATCTCTTTCTCAACCATTTCCTCTAAAGTTATGCCGTAAAGAGGGCTACTTTCATTTATCGGATGCATAACTGTCCAAGTCAAAGCGAAAAGTGAGGATTGATTGCGAAACAGCGGTAACTTATAAAACCTTCGCATCGAATGCCCTTCTTCAGTTATTTCGCTGATTACTAAACTAACGTTAACTTGAGCTTCTAAAATCCAGCTTTGACGTTCATTAGCAACTCGAAACATCAAAGTTTGTATACCATTATGAGGAGCAACCACAGCTACGCGACTAAACATAACTCGCGCTTTAGGAAGAGAAAAACGAGCAAATACCAATCCACTTCCTACTGATACTCCTAAAAGTCCTAATAAAGCTTCAATCGCAACTAAAATATTAGCAAAAAGCGTTTTAGGGTACATTGCACCATAGCCGATGGTAGCCATAGTTTGAACGCTAAAAAAAAATGCATC
>CAYMZW010000867.1:0-2127 GCA_964395005.1 uncultured Rivularia sp. | reverse complement strand
ACTCCCCTCCAACTTTTTTTGCGCTCATCTAAAGGTGGAGAAAATACAGCTATCCCCATTTGGTTGGGAACAACTCCGATAATTGCACCTGATAAACCACTTTTCGCCGGTAAACCAACTCTGTAAGCCCACTGTCCTGAAAATTCGTACAGACCGCAGGTATACATGATACTTAATATGTTTTTGACATATTTTTTATCTATAGCTCGCTCTCCCGTCATCGGATTTAAGCCTTGATTGGCTAAAGTTGCCGCCATCACCGCTAAATCGTGACAGTTAATTGTCAAGGAACACTGTTGAAAATACAGTTTTAGAATGTGATTAATATTGCCTTTAATTAAACCAAAATTGAGCATCATGTAGGCGATCGCCCGATTTAAGTGGTCGCTGGTTTGCTTAGAGTTACATACTCCCGAATCAATAGATACATTTCTACCAATGTAGCGTCGAAACATTTCAAGCAAACGATTGTAACGCTTTGGTGCCGAACCTTTAATTAAACTGGTAGTGACAATTGCACCGGCATTAACCATTGGGTTGTAATGTCTTCGGAATATTTCCTCGGGTTCCATTATTGAGTTAAAAGGTTCCCCAGTAGGTTCCACACCAATGCGTTCGAGAACATAATCCTTCCCCCAATCTTCCAAAGCCAATCCATACACAAAAGGCTTAGAAATCGACTGAATGCTAAAATTCTGCGTAGTATGACCGATATCGAAAACCCTACCATACACATCAACCGCACAGATTCCAAACCAATCCGGGTTAGCTTTAGCCAACTCCGGTATATTTTGTGCAACTGTTCCATCACTACGAGATTTTAATGATTCATATAATTTTTCAAGAAAACTCGTCAGCGCTGGAGTAATTCCTCCATCGAGAGCATTTAACTGTCGAAAATCCTTGAGATCGGTCATATAGCATTCATCAAAGTTGCACTATGTATTATTTGAAACTATTTCTACCATTGTTTGCGGTATTGTAGCTAACAAATAAATGAGAAATAATGAAAAATATACCTATTCAAGATTAAAGGTATATTCCCATTGAAACGGAAACTTTCGCTACTTTATATTTGTTAAGTTATAGTTTGCTAACCAACTGATATTACTAAGGGTGCCCCGTCAAAGGAAGGGGCTTTCGTTTAAGCAATTGCGAGCTTAATAGTTTTATCTCATACACTCAATACTCAACTCTTATAAATAAAAAGCGTCAGCCATCATAAAATTGTGGTTGACGCTTCTTTTTATATGTTCAAGGACTTTATATAAGTTGTCCTCGTTTAAAACTTAAAGGTCATGAAAGTGACTGACCTTGTAAAAATTGATTTATGTAACTTATTGTTTAGATTCTCATGTAATCAGTTAAGTATTGCAACATTTAACATTTTCTTAAGATTTAAGGTTTAATATTTTCTTAAGGTTGTTTAACTAACTTGCGTGGTAATAGCATTCCTGTACGGGACAATTGCTTTTTTATAAATTGAATGCAGGTTGGGGATAAGAATTGAATATTTAATTTAGATTTGGAACGATAAAGCTATGTTGGGACTTAGAGAGCGAGCAGTTACAATGCGTCATGTATGGTCGGTGATTGAAGAAACCGAAACAAAGACGATTTTGAGTTTGAACGACACAGACTTAATTGGACAGCTGCTCAAACAATTAGAAAACAAGAAGTTATTAAGCGGCGAACAAATCAACGAAATGAGTACATATATTAGTTCCCGCGTACCATTAATTCGCGATTTAGCTCAGTCGCGCATGGTTTGTAACTCATAATTTTAATACATAATTGTGAAGACAGCTTTGCTTGAGAATTATTTTTTAGCTGATGCTAAAACAGGCATAAGATAATGTGTCAAAGTAAAAGCATCCACCCCTAATTGAGTTCGTTCTTGAGCAGCTAAAATACCAGCGCTACCATGCCACCACGCGGCAGTTGCGACCATTTTTTCTATAGATAAATTTCGTGAAACAGCTTGCGACATTAATCCCCCAAGCAATCCAGTTAACACATCACCACTACCTCCGCGAGCTAGTGCTGGACTACTTTGAGGATTAATCCAAACGCAACCTTGAGAATTTGCGATCGCAGTTCTTGAACCTTTTAATAAAACTATTGCAC
>CAYMZW010000866.1:0-2132 GCA_964395005.1 uncultured Rivularia sp. | reverse complement strand
ATGAACAGTTGCGTATTGATGGCAGAGATTATTCAACAACCCGAACTGCGCTATACAGCAGACAATCAACTAGAAATTACACAAATGCTGGTACAGTTTTGGGGAGCAAGAGATAACGATCCGCCAGCAAACTTAAAAGTAGTAAGTTTTGGTAGGTTAGCGAAAGAAATTCAAGAAAATTATCATGTTGGCGATCGCGTGATTTTAGTAGGGCGTTTGGGTATGAATACTATAGAACGTCCCGAGGGTTTCAAGGAGAAGCGTGCTGAAATGACAGTGCAGCAGATCCAACATATAGGAGCGGGTTTTGATGCAAATCCGATGCAAACAGAAACTCAATCAATACCCTCAGCACCCGTAGCAACTCCTCAAGCACAAACTGTAAATCCCGTACCTCAAGCAGCCAAACCTGTTTCCACTAGAAGCACAGTTAACACGGCACCTCCTCAAAAGGCTCCGCAACCAGAACCTTTACCCCAACGAGCTTACGAACCTTCCACCTATCCAGCAATGGTAGAAGAAGAAATTCCCGAAGACGACATTCCGTTTTAAACGTCACCCAGTGTAGAGACGCGATATATCGCGTCTCTACTAAATGGTGTGGCAAAATTTACCATTATTTAGTAAATCAAACATTCGTTACATTCGTTACCGTATCGGTTGCAACATTTGCTATAACCTATCTATAATATTTAGTCTTTAAGTTATTCAAGATATTTATATTTCGGCAATTTTCAACAGTAAGTTTTTCTACAAGTATGTAAATATTTCAAAAAAAATTCTCAAAAAAATACTTTATACTACTGACAAAACTAAATCTGTTGTTAAAATCCAGTTAAATTAAAGTTAATTCCTTTTAAGAATCTACCCCCCGACTTCCATGAGAGAAACAGTGCTAGACGTTCGCAATTTACAAGTTGAATTCTCCGATGATGGCAACGTTGTCAAAGCAGTAAACGGAATCTCTTTTGAATTACATAGAGGAGAGACTTTAGGAATAGTAGGGGAGTCGGGAAGTGGAAAATCGGTCACATCCTTGGCAACAATGGGTTTGTTGCAAAATCCTGGAAAAATTAGTAATGGTGAAATTTGGTTTCGTCCCCAACAAAATGGCGAAGCATTAAACTTGGTAGAGCTACCAGCCAAAGAAATGCAGCTTTACCGGGGTGGCGATATCGCCATGATATTTCAAGAGCCAATGACTTCGTTAAACCCGGTTTTTAACATTGGTTTTCAGTTAACCGAAGCAATTTTACGACATCAAAATATTTCCAATGCCGAAGCTCGCCAAAAAGCGATCGATAGTTTGCAAGAAGTAAAGCTTCTTCCTAGCGACGAGCAAATTCGTAAAAATTTAATTGAAACATCACCAAAAGCTTTAGATTCTCAACAGCTTCCACAGCTAGTAAAACAACATAAAGAAGCAGTATTAGAACGCTTTCCCCATCAACTTTCCGGGGGACAATTACAAAGAGTAATGATTGCAATGGCGATTTCTTGTAATCCATTATTACTAATTGCCGACGAACCCACAACCGCTTTAGACGTTACTGTACAGGCAACAATTATCGATTTGCTCGGAGAATTGCAACAGAAACGCGATATGGCGATGATTTTTATTACCCATGACTTGGGATTAATTGCAGAAATCGCCGATAAAGTAGCAGTAATGTATAAAGGAAAAGTCGTCGAACAAGGTGACGCAGCGCAAATATTTACAAATCCCCAACATCCTTATACCAAAGGCTTGCTTGCTTGTCGTCCGACTTTAGATCGTCATCCTCAAAAGCTGCTGACGGTTTCTGACTACATGAGCGTAGAAGAAACACCCACTGGAGATGTAAAAATTACAGCAAAACAACCAGCACAACCCCCAGAACTTACTTCCGCTGACATTGCTCAAAGATTAGCTTTATTAGAGCAGCAACAACCGCTTTTAGAAATTTGTAACTTGAAAGTTGGTTATCCCATCAAAGGAATGTTCGGCGGTACAAAGCGTCATTTTATGGCCGTAAATAATGTTTCCTTCGAGGTTAAAAAAGGAGAAACCTTGGGATTGGTAGGAGAATCTGGTTGCGGTAAAACAACTCTTGGTAGAAGTTTACTGCGATTGGTAGAACCTTTAAGCGGTC
>CAYMZW010000865.1:0-2134 GCA_964395005.1 uncultured Rivularia sp. | reverse complement strand
GCAGCTTCTGCGGCTTTAAATGCCTGAATTGCTTTATCTAAAATCGTATCTACAACGTTGGGATTAAATTCTAAATACTCGTTGAGAGCTTCTCCTACAAAAGAATCAACGATTCCTCGAACTTCGGTGTTACCCAATTTTGTCTTAGTTTGTCCTTCAAATTCCGGCTCTGGTACTTTAACCGAAATTACTGCCGTTAAACCTTCACGCACGTGTTCGCCGCTGAGGTTAGATTCGTTCTCTTTAATTTTATTACGTTTGCGAGCAACGCTATTAAAAGTACGAGTTAGAACTGTTTTTAAACCTTCAAGGTGCGTACCACCATCAACGGTACGAATATTATTGGCAAAACCCAGCAAACTATCCGAGTAAGCGTCAACACACCACTGCAACGCCACTTCCACCTGGACGTTATTACGTTCGCCTTGAACATAAATTATTTCTTCATGCAGCGACTGCTTGTCAGCATTCATGTAAGCTACATATTCTTTAATTCCGCCCTTGTATTCATAAACTTCAACTTTTGGAGTATCGCTTTTAAGCAATTCCAAACGGTTATCTGTAAACGTAATTCTGACACCCGCATTCAGATACCCTAACTCTCGCAAACGGCTGGATAAAGTATTGTAGTCAAACTCAGTAACGGTGGTAAAAATTTGTGCATCTGGCTTGAAGCTAACCTGGGTTCCAGTGCGATTTTCTTTGGAAGAGGCAATTTGTAATTCTGTAACCGCTGTACCTCTTTCGTAGCGCTGGGTATGTACCTTATTATTTCGCCAAATAGTAACTTCCAGCCATTCGGAAAGGGCATTTACAACGGAAACACCTACACCGTGCAATCCACCAGAAACTTTGTAGCCACCACTACCAAACTTACCACCAGCGTGCAATACAGTTAACACAGTTTCCAACGCCGATTTTCCGGTTTTGGTATGTACATCGGTAGGAATACCCCGACCATCATCTGTTACAGTACAAGAACCGTCGGCGTTGAGTTCCACCTCAATATGGGTGCAGTAGCCCGCCAAAGCTTCATCAATCGAATTATCCACCACCTCATAAACCAGGTGGTGCAGTCCTCTCGGACCAGTAGTACCGATGTACATCCCCGGTCGTTTACGAACGGGTTCGAGACCTTCCAGAACTTGAATCTGTTCGGCATTGTAACTGCTCGTCATGAAAATCTCCTGATTCTTGGGGCTGAGGTCGCCTTAAAAAACTCAAAACTCAAAAACACTCCCAGATTCTAGCACAAAAGCCTTGCAGGGGAATCTAGAGGTATTAGAAGTGAAATTTATCCCTTGGGTAATACCTATCCAATATAGCGGCATTTATAGGAAATTTTACTCTTCTAAGTCAACGAAAAGTATGCTCTATGACTGCATATAAAGGCTTTGAGAGTGGAAAATCTTGACTCTAAAAAAAGCAATAAATAGAAAATTATAAATTAAAACTTAAAGGTTAAAAATTATTTCTTTTTATTTTTAGATCGATCTTTAGGTTGTATTTCTTGAAAAATAAGAAATTAGGCAGTAGAGAAAATCGGAATACGGGGAAATGGGGAGAGAATCTAAAATCTAAAATCTAAAATCTAAAATCTAAAATCTAAAATCTAAAATCGAACTCTCTATGTTAATTGTAATTTGTGGTGCGACAGCAACAGGCAAGTCAGGATTAGCTTTGGCTTTAGCTCAACGCTTTAATTCCATCATAATTAGTGCTGATTCTCGCCAAGTATACCGAGAATTTAACATCGGCACCGCAAAACCCACAACCCTCGAACAAAAGTTAATACCCCATTATTTAATTGATATATGCAATCCAAACGACATTATGACGGTTGCTGACTATCAGCAGCAAGCACAAAAGATTTTAAATCAAAGGATTTCAGGTCAAAGGTTAGAGCTTAAAGGTCAAAGGTTAGAGGTAGCTCCCCTTGGAAGCGAATCTCCCAATCTCCCCATCTTCCTAGTTGGTGGTACGGGATTGTATATTAAATCAATCGTGCGCGGAATGAAAATTCCCAGGGTTGCACCCAATAACGAATTGCGATCGCAACTTTCCGAGATAGATCAAACCCAACTCTACGCTATGTTACAACAAGTTGACACC
The DNA here is from genome assembly GCA_964395005.1 of uncultured Rivularia sp. Lineage (GTDB taxonomy): Bacteria > Cyanobacteriota > Cyanobacteriia > Cyanobacteriales > Nostocaceae > Rivularia. The sequence continues at coordinate 22 of CAYMZW010000865.1, read as the reverse complement.
GTTGCAGCAAAAAAAATTCATC
>CAYMZW010000864.1:0-2138 GCA_964395005.1 uncultured Rivularia sp. | reverse complement strand
TAGGTAACGGATGGAGTTAGGTAACGGATGGAGTTAGGTAACGGATGGAGTTAGGTAACGGATGGAGTTAATAATTATCTTCTCCTTCTTCTCCTTCTTCTCCTTCTTCCCTCTTTTCCCCCTCCCTACTCCCTACTCCCTGCTCCCTACTCCCTAATTATCAAGTTAGTACCACCGGAATGTAGAGACGTAGCAGTTAGCAATACTAAGTTTCTACAATAAACTGATCTAAGAATTACGAATTACTAATTTTATTGACGATTATGCTTTAATGCATTAACAATTAACCTGCATAACCGTTCGCAATTAAGGAAAAGCTGGCAGTGGTTAACCAGGAAATACCATCTCGGCGTAAAATCGTAGAAACAGATGTGATCGCAGTTGCTGTTTATACAAAACAAGCATTAGTGACGCGCCGTGGTGTAGTGGAATTAAACGGTGTTGAAACCGAGTTGATAGTCTCCCAACTGCCAGTAACTCTTGACACGGAGTCGGTAAGGGTTAGCGGTAGAGGTAATTTGGCGGTGCGTTTGTTGGGTGTAAATGTGGAAAAAATCTACACTACTGAATCGGTAGTGGCACGGGTATCGCAGTTACAACAACAAATCGAACAGTTGGAAGCACAGAAACGTCAATTCCAAGCTCAAATGGATGCTTTGGCGTTACAGTCACAGTTTATTGAAGGTTTGCGAGAGAAGACTGAAGATCAATTTTCGATTAGTTTGGCACGTAAAAGCATTAGCTTGAGCGAAACCTTGGATTTACTCAATTTTCTCGGCAGCCAATATACAGAATATGCCATTTCCACGGAAGATTATAAAAATCAGCAGCGGGAATTAGAGAAGCAGTTGGAAGTGCTGTACGCTTCTTTAAAACAAACTGAGTCGCCATCATCCCAAGAAAGTTTTAATTTGACGGTGGGAATTGAAACTGCGGGTACGGGGAAGTTTGAATTAGAAGTTTCTTATGTAGTTAATCGCGCTAGTTGGAAACCGCTTTACGATATTCGAGTTGACAGCAAAAGTAAAAGCGTGAATTTAGGATACTTAGCGCAAATAAGTCAAAACACCGGAGAAGATTGGACAAATGTTAATTTAACGCTTTCTACAGCCAAACCGGGTAGCGGTACTTTACCACCGAAGCCACAACCTTGGTATATTGATATTCCCCAACCGGAAATCAGGCAAAGAAGAGCCAGACGATTTGCATCTGCGCCAATGGCTGCACAATCTCGCAGCTTTGAATTTGAAAAAAATAATTTATTCGGTGAAATCGAAGAATTAGAAACAATTGAAGCAGACGTAAATACAGCAGAAGTATCCCAAGAAGGAAACGTAGTTACTTTTAATTTGGATGGTAATGGAAATATACCCAGCGACGGCGCACCTCACAAAACTACAATTTTTCAAGATGATTATCCCTGTAGTTTTAGCTATATAGCCATGCCGCGTTTGGTAAGTTTTGCTTATTTACAAGCTAAGGTTAAAAATAATCCTGGTGGTGCCACTCTATTACCAGGAAAAGCCAATATATTTCGCGATAATATTTTTGTGGGAGTATCTGAGTTAGAAAACACCGTACCGGGAGAAGAATTTAAATTAAACTTGGGAATCGACGAAGGCTTGAAAATCGAACGCGATTTAGTAGAGCGGGAAGTTGATAAAAGGTTTATTGGTAATCTTCGTAAAATCACCTATGGATATCGATTGCTGATTAGTAACTTGCTTGATACAGAAGCAAGATTAGAACTTATCGAACAATTACCAGTAAGCCGCAACGAACAAATCAAAGTACGTCTTAACCGCACAAATCCCCAAATTCAACTTAGCGAAATGGGAATTTTGCAATGGAATTTAATTTTTACACCACAAGAGAAACAAGAAATTTACTATCAATTTACCGTCGAGCATCCACCGCAATTAACAGTAATGGGATTAGATGTTTAGATTTTAGATTTTAGATTTTGGATTGGGGAATTGGGGATTGGGCATAGGGCATAGGGCATTGGGCATTGGTAATTGGTAATTATTCTACCCCCTCTACCTCCTCTACCCCCTCTACCCCCTCTCCCCCTCACCTTTTCGCCGCTGCACGCACAACTCGATTCCCATCGCGGGTTAAGGCGGCGCGTATTTCGG
>CAYMZW010000863.1:0-2138 GCA_964395005.1 uncultured Rivularia sp. | reverse complement strand
CAAATGATAACGCTGGTTGGGGGGTTTTTACTTTAGTTTTAATTGCTGTGGTGCGCGAAGGATTTGAAACTGTTTTATTTCTCGCATCTAATTTTCAGGAAGGTTTAGTTCCTACAATTGGAGCAATTTTAGGTATAGCAACTGCAACGTTAATTGGTACCCTGATATTTAAATTTGGTGTAAAAATCAATATCCGCCAGTTTTTCCAGGTAATGGGTATTTTCTTGGTTTTAATTGTTGCGGGATTAGTAGTTGGCGGGCTACGCAAATTCGATCAAGCTTTTAGTGCTTTAGCTCTAATAAATAGTAGTTGGGATTTTTGTTTTTATAATCAAAGCTTTGCCGAAATACACTCTTGTATATTAGGCCCAATAGTGTGGAATGCATCAAATGTATTGCCAGATAAAAAGTTTCCTGGAGTAATTCTCAAAGTATTATTTGGCTATAGAGAACATTTGTATTTAATTCAAGCAGTTGCATATGTATCGTTTTTATTATCTGTGGGAAGTTTATATTTACGCAGTATCGTAGGTACTTTACCTAGTAACAAAAAGAATATTCCAGCTAGTCAAAAATAGATAAGTACCTGTTATTTAGAAGACTTTGTGATTTAAAATCCTGCTGTTCCCCGCTTCCCCGCTTCCCCCTTCAAAATATTTAACTAGCACAAAAACTACAGCTAAAACATAGTTAATAATTACAAAACTTTTTCTTAAACTTTTACTGAGAGAATTTTAGGAAATTTATATACGGCTTAATTCGCAATAATCTTACTTTTTTTGCATTTTGAAAACAGTATACTTATAACAAGTAACAAAGAAGAAGTTGGCTACTTCATTCAGTTCAAAAGACGGCGTTCCCTATTAATGTCATTACCTATTTTACGGATATTAATGTTTGTCACAATATTAACATTCGGTAAGCTATAGTTCTATATTGCTATACAGCTATATATCTTTTTTAAATGCTATGCCGAAATAGCATTATAATTTGTGCTGGCAATCATTGAAAAATAAAAGTATTTGAGATTGTATAGCTGTCTCAATAGCTTAGTAAAAAAAAATCGAATATTTCAGAGCTTTGGGCAACTATTCTTTTCGTTGAATTGTTGCAAATTTCGGCTGTTCGCGTTTACCTCTATACCCTACGTAGAAAACGGTAGAATCACAACACAAATGATGCAATTTAACCGAGATAAAACTATTAATTACCTGCAACAAATTTTAGAATTTGAATTAGCAGGAGTAGTTCGCTACACAACTTACTCTTTAATGGTAAATGGTGAAAGAAATGAAATCGTAGATTTTCTTAAAGAGCAAGCAGAAGAATCTCTGTTTCATTCTCGAAAAGTAGGAGAAGTTTTAGTCAGTATTGATGGAAATCCTCAACCACGCATTACACCGATTGCCGAACTTGAAAACTATTCAGTAAAAGATATTTTGAGTGCAAGTTTAGCCCATGAAAAACAGGCTTTAGGGCTTTATGAAAAATTACTAGATGCAATTGAAGGTAGCAACAGCGATATAGAAGAGTTTATCAGCAATATGATCGAGGAAGAAGGACATCACACCCAAGAATTAGCAGAAATGATCGAAGATTTGAATAGCTAACAGTGAACAGTGAACAGTGAAGAGTTAGGAGTTATGAGTTAGGAGTTATGAGTTAGGAGTTATGAGCTAATAATTCAAATTTCTCCCCATCTCCTTGTCTCCCCATCTCCTTGTCCCCTTTCCCCCTCCTTCCCCTATTGCCAATTTCCTATCTTCAAATTATGCTCCTTTGCTTAGATAATGTAGGGGAGCATAATTTTTATTTGTATTTTATTTAATAAACAATGAATCAAACTCACCGAAATAAAATTTCAGTGCGTCGTTTAGTTAATTCCGATGGAAATTTTAATGTTGTTCGCAAAGGGGTATCTAGGTTTGATTGGGATGATTTATATCATGGGTTGCTAACTCTTTCATGGGTAAAGTTGTTTGCGGTAGTAGGTGCAGGTTATGTAATCACTAATCTTTTGTTTGCTCTAATGTATTTAGCAGTAGGTGATGGTGTTGAAAATATGCGTGAAGGTGATTTCTTCGATGCATTTTTTTTTAGCGTTCAAACTATGGCTACCATCGGCTATGGTGCAATGT
>CAYMZW010000862.1:0-2141 GCA_964395005.1 uncultured Rivularia sp. | reverse complement strand
AACTCAAAGAGCCAATCAAGAAGCTCAAAGAGCCAATCAAGAAGCCCAAAGAGCCAATCAAGAAGCTCAAAGAGCCGAACAAGAAGCCCAAAGAGCCGAACAAGAAGCCCAAAGAGCCGAACGTTTAGCAGCTAAATTAAGAGAATTAAATATAGATATAAATGATTTATAAGATTAAATTAAATTAAATTAAATTAAATTAAATAGAATTAAAATAAAAATTCTGGAATTAAGACAGCCACTTTGGGCTGCCCTATAATTTGTCCTATAATTAAACAAATTTTAATCAAATTTCATCGGGAAACACCCATTTTGGCGGCTCCGACAACTTTTTCATTCTGGCGATTTCCGCCATTTCGAGCATTTTGTCCAAAGAAGTATCTTGAACAAACTGTGATGCTTGTTGCCCATACTCTTTATTCGGACACTTATCTCCTAAAACACAGCCATTAACGCAGGCTTCAGCGCAATTAATTTTTTGTTCTTCCATAGTGTTCCCCTCTTAACTAATACTTTTATCAAGCAGATATTAGCTTCTGGATAAATATTAACGCGCAATCCAATTTTGGATTTTAGATTTTAGATTTTGGATTGAACACCCAGAGTTAGGAGTTATAAGTTAGGAGTTAGGAGTTAGGAGTTATGAGTTAGGAATTAGAAGTTATAAATTTCTCCTTGTCTTCTAATCTTCCAATGCCCAATGCCCAATGCCCAATTCGCCATGCCCAATTCAAGAAATGCCTCAAACCTTTGCTACAACCGGAACCATCGCGGCGATCGCCACTGCTGTTGTACCTCAACAAGGTAGTGTGGGGATTGTGCGGGTTTCTGGAGAAGAAGCTTTACAAATTGCTGAATCTATTTTCCACGCACCGGGAAAACAAGCTGTAGAATCCCATCGAATTGTTTACGGTTATATTCGTCATCCCCAAACGCAAAAGTTAGTAGATGAAGCGCTGTTGTTAATCATGAAAGCACCTCGCTCTTATACCCGCGAAGATGTTGTAGAATTCCACTGTCACGGTGGGATTATGGCGGTGCAGCAGGTATTAAAATTGTGTCTGGAAGGCGGCGCAAGGCTCGCACAACCGGGAGAATTTACGTTAAGAGCCTTTTTAAACGGACGTATCGATTTATCTCAAGCAGAAAGCATTTCCGATCTAGTTGGTGCAAAATCTGCTCAAGCTGCTCAAACTGCATTAGCTGGTTTACAAGGAAAACTCGCCGATTCTATCCGTCAGTTACGCGCTAAATGTTTGGATATTGTCGCAGAAATTGAAGCGAGAATAGATTTTGAGGAAGATTTACCGCCTTTGGATGTTGAAGCGATAATTTCGGATGTTAAAAATGTTTTAGCTGAGATTGCTTTCTTATTAGCAACTGCGGATAAAGGCGAACTTTTACGCACGGGTTTAAAAGTAGCTATTGTTGGTCGTCCGAATGTGGGAAAATCAAGTTTATTAAATGCTTGGAGTCGTAGCGATCGCGCAATTGTTACAGATTTACCGGGAACCACTCGCGATGTTGTGGAATCGCAGTTAGTTGTGGGTGGAATACCCGTACAAGTACTAGATACGGCAGGTATTCGCGATACAGAAGATCGAGTAGAAAAGATTGGTGTTGAACGTTCTCGGAATGCCGCGCAAGCAGCAGATTTAGTATTATTTACCATCGATGCAACTACGGGATGGACAAAAGATGATGAGATTATTTACGAACAAGTAAAGCATCGTCCTTTGATATTAGTAATTAATAAAATAGATTTAGTTGAAGAAGAATTAAATAAATCACTGCAATCCAAAATTCAACATATTCTAAATATAGAATCTAAAATTTTTACAGCAGCAGCAAAAAATCAAGGAATTGAAGCATTAGAAACGGCGATTTTAGAACAGGTAGAAATTGGTAATCTAGAAGCTTCAGATACAGATTTAGCAATCAATCAACGTCAAGCTGCTGCATTAATTCAAGCCAAAACATCTTTAGAACAAGTACAAATCACAATTGAAGAGGAATTACCTTTTGATTTCTGGACAATAGATTTAAGAGGTGCAATTAATGCTTTAGGAGAAATTACTGGAGAAGAAGTTACAGAATCTGTTTTAGATCGGATTTTTAGTAAATTTTGTATTGGGAAGTGA
>CAYMZW010000861.1:0-2150 GCA_964395005.1 uncultured Rivularia sp. | reverse complement strand
AGATTTGCTCCAGAAGTAGACGGACAAATATATGTTCGTGGAGAAGCAAGTTTAGCAAGCATCGTGCAAGTGAAAATTGACGCTGCGGATGCATACGACTTATATGGTGAAATCGTAAAAGTTTTTTAGCTCGCAGTCATGCTATTAGTTATCAATTTTGCTTGACTAATAGGCAAATAATTAGCGCAAATAGCGATCTATTGAAGATTAAACTTAAAACATAGGAGAATTGATGAGTCTTACTTTTGAAGATTTAGGAATTTCAGAACAACGCCTTGCACAATTAGAGAAATTAGGTTTTACAACACCTACAAACATTCAAGAACAAGCAATACCCCAACTATTATCCGGTCGCGATGTAGTCGGTCAATCCCAGACTGGAACGGGTAAAACAGCAGCATTTTCTTTACCAATTTTAGAAAGAATTGATGCCAGTGAGAAAGTAGTACAGGCAGTTGTTTTAGCTCCAACTCGCGAGTTAGCAATTCAGGTTCATAGCGCTGTATCTGAGTTTGTTGGCTCTCAAAGATTGAAAGTATTGGCCATATATGGTGGTCAATCAATCGATCGCCAAATGATGCAGCTTAAGCGTGGCGTTCACGTTGTCGTTGGAACTCCAGGACGAATCATTGATTTATTGGATCGAGGCTGTCTCAAGCTTGACAATGTTAAGTGGTTTGTGTTAGATGAAGCCGATGAAATGTTGAGCATGGGCTTCATTGATGATGTAGAGAAAATTCTTTCTCGGGCACCAAAACAACGTCAAACCGCTTTATTTTCAGCCACAATGCCGCCCTCAATTCGCCAGTTGGTGAATAAGTACTTAAACGATCCCGTAACGGTGACGGTTCAACAGCCAAAAGCCGCTCCGAACAAAATTAATCAGGTTGCTTACTTGATACCGCGTCACTGGACGAAAGCAAGAGCTTTACAGCCGATCTTGGAAATGGAAGATCCCGATACAGCGTTGATTTTCGTTCGTACCCGACGCACCGCAGCAGAATTAACAAATCAGTTGCAAGGAGCAGGTCATAGTGTAGATGAATACCACGGCGATTTATCTCAGCAAGCGCGGGAAAGATTATTAGGACGCTTCCGCAATCGTCAAGTTCGTTGGGTTGTAGCAACTGATATTGCTGCCAGAGGTTTGGATGTTGACGAACTTACCCACGTAATTAACTTTGATTTACCCGATAGCGTAGAAACTTACGTTCACCGTATTGGTCGTACTGGTAGAGCCGGAAAAGAAGGAACCGCGATTTCCTTAGTACAGCCATTCGAGCGCCGCAAACAGCAGGTTATCGAACGTCATAATAAGCAGAACTGGCAAATGCTTTCGATTCCAACTCGCGCTCAAATTGAAGCGAAACAGTTGGAAAAACTGCAAGTTCAGGTTAAAGAAGCTTTAAGTGGCGAACGTTTGGCTTCATTTTTACCAATCGTGCGCGAACTAAGCGAAGAATATGATGCTCACGCGATCGCAGCAGCAGCATTACAAATTGCTTACGATCAAACCCGTCCAGACTGGTTAAAAGCAGACTACATACCCGAAGAAGATGCAAAGAATTTTTCTTCACCAAAACCCAAACTTCGTGGTGGTTCATCACGTCGTTCAAATGGCGATCGAGGAGGCCGTCGTTGGGGAGATAAACATGGAAAACGCGGTGGTGGTAACGGTGGTGCAACTCCTAAGCCAAAACTAAAAACAAATCAGCGGGAAACATCTTCGAGTGCTAAAGAATCAGCATCATAAATTTAGATTTGGTTTTTTGTAGAAATTAATCTCTACTGGTTATCTAATTCGATCTTTCATATAGAGCAATACTAGTAGAGAAATCAAAAAACATATCAGGTTCGTTTGACTACTGAAATTATTGAAAAGGCTGTTAAAGACTGATAGCTAGCTGTAAAATTTTGAACGGTTATTAGTTGAACTACAACCGAAGATAAATGTAGAAATCAATCGAACTTGATATCTTAAAAAAATTAAGCTAAGCGCTCCCAAGTTAAAAGCAACTGGTTTCAATGCAAGCTTCATACTTCTGGATAGTTCAGAAGTAAGTGTAGAAGAAAGCAATGGAGCCAGTTATTGTTTTTAGGAGTTAGGCAACGGATGGAGTTAGGCAACGGATGGAGTTAGGCAACGGATG
>CAYMZW010000860.1:0-2155 GCA_964395005.1 uncultured Rivularia sp. | reverse complement strand
CAATTGCATATCGAAAAAAACTTATAGAAGAAGCATACGTGGTTTTATCAGATCCCAAAGAACGCTCCGAATATGACCGAGTTTATCTAACACACGCTTACACTCCCGAAGATGGGCGCGATAGGAGTGTGGCGGTTGAATCTAAAACTCTAGGTATCGACATTTCCTCAGAAGAATTGATTGGCTCTTTGATGATTTTGCAGGAGTTGGGAGAATACGAACAGGTTTTAAACTTAGGTCGTCCATATTTAGTTAACCAAAATGGTAAATTAGCTCAGCCTAACGCACAAGCGCAATTAAGCGCCGAACAAAACGCTCAGCGTCCAGATGTAGTTCTCACGGTTGCTCTTGCCTGCTTGGAATTAGGTCGAGAACAATGGCAGCAAGCTCATTACGAAAATGCAGCCGTATCGTTAGAAACTGGTTTAGAACTGTTATCCAATGAAGGATTATTTCCAAACGTTCAAGCTGAAATAGAAGCGGATCTGCATAGACTACGACCTTACCGCATTTTAGAATTACTAGCATTACCATTAGAGAACGCTTCCGAACGACAACAAGGTTTACGATTATTAGAAGAAGTACTCGTTGCTCGCGGCGGAATTGATGGCACGGGTAAAGATGAATCCGGTTTAAACGTAGATGATTTTCTACGATTTATTCAGCAATTGCGTCATAATTTAACGCTTGCAGAGCAGCACAAGCTATTTGAACAGGAAAGCAAGCGTCCTTCTGCTGTTGCTACCTATTTGGCTGTATATGCTTTGATAGCACGAGGATTTACCCAACGTCAACCTGCTTTAATCCGTCAAGCCAAACAAATGTTAATTCATTTGGCTAAACGTCAAGACGTACACCTAGAACAATCTTTGTGTGCCTTACTGTTAGGACAAACTCAAGAAGCAACTCGTGCTTTAGAGTTGAGTCAGGAGTACGAAGCTTTAGCTTTTATTCGAGAAAATTCTCAGGATTCTCCCGATTTGCTACCTGGATTATGTTTGTATTCAGAGACTTGGTTGCAAAACGAGGTATTTCCTCACTTTCGGGATTTGAAAAATGCTCTTGCTTCTTTGAAAGAATATTTTGCCCAGGAGCAAGTACAGGCTTATTTGGAAGCTTTACCCAGAGATAATCAAGCCAATCCTCAACCTCAGTCAAACATTCAAAACAATAGAAATAATCAAAATAAACAAAATACTCAAAATAAAAACAATTCTAATGTTGTCTATCGACAATTTAATAACCATAGGCAAACACCACCAGGGTATGCTCAACAAACAACTTCCAATGTTCCGAGCAGACAAACCGATCCCGTAACATCTAACGAAACACCAGTATCAGTAGGGCCACTTCCAACAACAGAACGCTTCAGAAATAACAATCGCGTTCAAAATAGTTCTGCAAGAGCAATAATGCCCACAGGTGTACCCGACCAAACCAACGGTAGCCAAAGACGCAAGCAGACTGAAAATCTCAACTCTGGAGTTTCTGTTGATGGTACACCTCGCCGCTCAGTAGTCAGGAGACGCAGTACTCCATCTAACTCGCAAAAAAGAACTCGTTTTATTTGGTTAGTTTTTGGCTCTTTATCAGGTTTATTAGTTTTATGGTTGTTAGTAGGAGCAGCTGTAGGATTAATACAGAACTTATTTGCCCCCGCCGAATCAATGCAAGGGGAACAGTTGAGCATACAAATTAATCAAGCACCGATCGAAATACCTAGTGCTTCGAGCGAACCTATTTCAGATAACGTTGTTTTGACAAAAGGAACCGCAAAAGTAATAGTTGAAAATTGGCTATCTACCAAAGCAAGTGCTTTAGGAAAAAATCATAATATTGACAGCTTAAATGATATTTTGACTGGTACCGCTCTTAATAATTGGCGAATAATTGCTGGGCAAGTTAAAGCAAAGAACCGCTATAGAACTTTTGAGCATAACGTGAAAATTGAATCAGTTGATACGATTGCTGATAACCCAAATCAAGCGGCTGTGGAAGCGATTGTAACTGAAAAAGCGAATTTCTATCAAAACAATCAAATAAATCAGCAAAGGTCTTATAACGACACAATAAGAGTTAGATATATGCTGCTTAAAATTGGTGGAAAATGGCGTATTAAAGAAATGACAGTTATAAGTAAAAATTGATTTTCTGT
>CAYMZW010000859.1:0-2164 GCA_964395005.1 uncultured Rivularia sp. | reverse complement strand
AAATTAGAATCGTATAAAATCAAAATTCCCATACGTGTTCGGGATTATTAAGCGCAGCGCGAACGTTATTTAAATTAGCCAAGTCTTTAAAAGGACTAGATTTAGCAATTTCTGTAATTGAATTTAAAGCCAGAGCTAACTGTTCGTTATCACCCGACAAAAGAGCATCATCAACTACACCAAATAAAGAGCGAAAATTTTCTGCACGTTCATCAAAAGAGCGATCGAGGTATGTTATTACTAAATCGCGTTGAGCATTAATTCGAGTAATCGCTTCTTTTTCCCAAGCTTCGATATCGCGGCGTTTAGTACGTTCTTGTTCGGCAATTGTAAGGTATTCCGTGTAAGCTGAAACCATTTGTTGAAGCGACTCAGCAGGATTTAAATTTTGCAGCCCAAAGTTTTTAATTTTCTTGAGTGACATCTTTAATAACCTAGACTACGGTATCTAGCAGTAATTGCTCCAGTAGTAGGATTTATCCATCCTTCGCTATCTAAAACAGGAGTTTTGATGATTTCTGAAATTGCTTTTACTAATAGCGCTACCTGTTGAAATTTAGCTGCATCGCGATTCGTATCGAAATTAGTTATAGATTCAAGTTCATTAAGTCCATAAATTGCTCGTTCATTAAGAGATTTAAGTAAATATCCTAATTCATAAATCCGCTGTTTTACTTGTTCTAAAAAATCACTAACTCCATCAATCTCAGCAGTTGCTTTGTTAACTTTCGCTTGATATTCTCGTGCTTTAGTCAAAGCTTTTTCTTGCTCTCCTGCAAAAACAAAGCCACCAATCATTAAAGCAGGACCAATAGTAATTCCACCTAATACAACAGAACCAAGTGCCATACCGCCGCCACCAGTAGCAAGTGAGCCACCACCCAACCATGCAAGAGTCGCATTTGTCGCAGCAGCACCGCTTAAACCTGAGATAGCAGTTCCAGTACTTGCCACTCCTACCGAACTAGCAATACTCATTGCACCACCGTATCCAGCGGCTCCTAAGTTGATAGCTTTAATACCTCCGTGAAAAAATTGTTCGGCTTGCATTGCCGATGTTTTATATTCCTCGATTTGGTTAAATGAAATTCCGTCAAGCCTTTCTAAAAAATTTTTTTGACTTTGGTTAGCCTTACCACTATTTCTTTCAATGAAGTCAACAAAGCGCCTAATAGTACGCATCATGATATCTATTTTTAATTCATCAAAATCTTGGAATAACTGATTAGTTTTTTCCCTTTGTGAATTCAAATAGTAAACAGCATCGTCATAATCTCTTTGAGCATTTTCACCAATTGCCTTCGCTTCATCCATATCAGCCTTACCTGAAATACCTGCTCCAACGCCCAAAGCACCAGTAGCCAAAGCCGCAGCACCCAATATTAGTGGAATCATAAATTTCTCCTGATTAAAATTAGTTTTTTAAAAGGTTATCTAATTTTCTACGAGAGTAGATTAACCTTTTATGTAGAGTTCCCGGATTAAGGAAATAACTAACCTTTTTCAAAACCAGTAATTTAAAAGTTGAATAAAGAAATAAAGTTTACTGAAGTATAAACGTTAAATGCTATGTGTAAAATTACTCCCTCTTCCTTTCTTTGCTCTGCGCTCTCTGCGCCCTAGAAGGGTTTTTTTATCCGTAATCTTTGGTAAGAATATGAGTAATCTATTTCATTAAATTCTCGATATCTACCAAAAATATGGAGACGTTGCACTGTAACGTCTCTACACAATTTAGATATATTAAAATTTCAAAAATTAGCACAAATCACAGATGGTGCGTGACGCTATAACAAGTCTTATAACTACGAATAAAAATTATAGAAGCGTCACACACCCTACAAGAAATTAGCCCGTGAAGACGGGCTTCGTAAATGTAGCCCCAGGTTTCCAACCTGCGGGCGTTGTTGCGGGCGTTGTTGCGAGCATTATTGCCGGTTTTTTTCTTCCATCATCAACCCAAAAAAAAGGACAGGTTTTAATTAAACCCATCCCTTCCATCAAAAAATTAATTCAAACTAAAAACTAATCACCAATCTCCGGCGCACTCATAGAAACCGCAGGAACTTCCTGCTGAGCCAAACTCGGCACAGAATCGCGCAATCTTGATGTTAATTGAACTGTTGTCGAATCGTAAATCTGAGTCAAAATCTTCGGATACAAA
>CAYMZW010000858.1:0-2164 GCA_964395005.1 uncultured Rivularia sp. | reverse complement strand
CCCACATTCCGCACCTTAACTGTCACAAGTTCATGGGTACTAAAGAAAAATCAGATTAATAGTCTATAAGTACTAGTAAATGAAGCCTAATTTTTAAGTTAAATAAGAATCTATTTCATTAATAAATAATGTATACGAATAATTAGAGTGCGATGTACTCTAAGAATATTCTTGCTGTAAATAAGTTTTATAGTAGAAAAAATGCGAAAATTTTAGCAGATGTTATTCCGGTCTGCTGTCATGCCTAATATCGAAGAAATTGAAATTAAAAATATAGATCACTTGGGCATAGTTGCAGGAATTGTTGATTCTATAGGTTTAGTAGAAATTATTAACGAATACTGTGGAAAAGAGCCAGAAGAAAAAATAAGCTCCGGACATGTAGTAAAGGCGATGATATTAAATGGACTGGGCTTTGTAAGTAGTCCTTTATATTTATTTTCAGAGTTTTTTAAAGATAAACCGTGTGAATATTTAATAGGACAAGGAGTAAAAGCTGAGTATTTAAATGATGATAAGCTAGGTAGAGTATTGGATAAGTTATTTTTAAAAGGTTTGACGGAGATATTTTTAGCTGTTAGTTTAAATGTAAATAAACAATTTAATATTAGTTTAAAATCGTCACATTTAGATTCAACTTCACTACATTTACACGGAGAATATAATACGAGTTTACCTTCGGTAATCATTAATAATGATGCACAATGTGAGATAAAATCGCCAGAAGCTATCGAAATTACTCATGGTTATTCTCGTGACCACAGACCTGATTTAAAACAATTTATTATAGAATTAGTATCGTCAGGGGATGGAGACATACCAATATTTTTTGAAACTGCATCTGGGAATCAATCAGATTCTTCTAATTTTCCTAAAATATTTTTAGAATATAAAAATAAAATCAAAGATAATGATAGTTTAATGGTTGCAGACGCAGCTTTATATAGTGCTAAAAATGTAAATTTATTATCTGGAATGAGATGGTTATGCAGAGTACCTTTGACTATAGGAATAGCAAAAGAATTAGTATCAACATTACTATCAACTGATTTTATTGTTAGTTCATTGCCAGAATATCATTATTGTAAAAGAATTGTAAATTATGGCGGAATTGAACAACGATGGTTAGTTGTAGAAAGCTCTGAACGTAAAAATTCTGATTTACGGAAATTAGAAAAGAGAATATCTAAATCTAAAATTAACGCATCAAATAATTTAAAAAAACTACTGAATTCAGAATTTAAGTCTGAGCAAGAAGCAATTCAATCAGTGAACAATTTCAATAAAAAGCTGAAATATCATCAAATCGATAATATTGAATACAAGATAACAAAATCAAAAAATAAAACAGAACAGAAAACTTTTTATCAAGTAAACGCATCAATCTGTGAAAATATAAATGCTATTAAAATGGCTTATAACAGTGCCGGACGTTTTATATTAGCAACAAATATTTTAGAGGAAGAATCTCTTAGTAATGATGAAATGCTTTCCGAATATAAAGCGCAGCAAAGTTGTGAGAGAGGATTTGGATTTATTAAAGACCCTTTATTTTTTGCTGATAGTATTTTTCTGAAATCTCCGGAAAGAATTCAAGCTATGGCTATGATAATGGGTTTGTGTCTATTAGTATATACGTTGGCTCAAAGAGAAATAAGAAAAGCTTTATCAGCATCTAAATCTACGATTAAAAATCAGCTTGGTAAAGCTATAAATAATCCGACTATGCGGTTGATATTTCAACGTTTCCAATCTATACATTTAGTTAAATTTAACTCGGAAATATCAATCTCAAATTGGACTTCAGAAAGAGAATATATTTTGAAATTTTTACCAGAGAGATGTCGTTACTATTATAAATGCTGAAGCAAATCCACAATAATTTATTTGTAATCAAGACTATTCATTTAATCAATAGTCACAAATTATAATAACTTTTTATTTATGAAGCATAAGTATTATGGAGATATTCAGCTAGGAACAATAAGTTTTTATCTATGAATTCAATATCAAAGCTTATTGCTTCTTATTGAGAATATAAATTCTATGTAAGCTCGGTCAATAATACGACTACTCGAATACCTCAAGTCTGTTTTTATTCTTTACATTGAAGAAAATATCAGTAAAAACACTTCTGTGACAGTTGAGGTGCGGAATGTGGGAT
>CAYMZW010000857.1:0-2173 GCA_964395005.1 uncultured Rivularia sp. | reverse complement strand
GCTTTTGCATCAAGTGCGCCGACAACTTCCGGAAAGCGTCGAAATGATTCTGTAGTATAAGGTTGGATGCTGGCATTACCAGCTTGAGGATTGAATGAAAACGTGCGAATTTCTCCCGGATATTCATTGGCTATGCCGTATCCGTAGGTAATGATGTTACCACCCGCTTTTAAACCAAAGGCAATTCCTGTGGGTTGTTGTTTTGTAGAAAAAAATGTACCGTTAATGACAACTCTTGCTTTTTGAGTTGATGTATTATTACTTACGGCATCTTGCCAAAATTGAGAAAGCGGTTTTTTGCTGACTCGACTTGCAGGAATCTTAAATACACTACCAGTTAAATTGTCTATTTTCGCTTTGGTAGTTTGAATTACAGTAATAAATTCTTTTTTACTACTTTGGCGGTTTTTATAGTAGACTTTTATTCCAGTGGCTTTTAAAATTGGTTGAAAGCCGCAAGTTGCTGGTATCGCTTTTATTGGATAATCTATACTGGTAAAAGTCAAGTTAATAGCAATGCAAAGGAAACATATTTTCTGGAGTTTGATTACTTGTTTATACATTTTGTTGGCGAATAATAGACAAAGATTTTAAAAGTATTCGTCAGTAAGTTAAGTTTTTTACTCCACAAAGTCAAAAGTACTCGAAAATATGGCTCAGAAATACCCTAATTCTTGCTGATAAAAATTCCGGTTAGTCAATCCAGATACTGGAAAAATATGACAGATTGTATCTAAACGTGTAGTTTTGTACGTTTGGTAAGCAAATGTTTCAAATCATATCTTTTCTTGCATTTCCCGGTTTAAGGACAAAATCTTAAGCAAATCTATCTATAGAGGGATATGTAGTTAAAGGCTTTATGTTGAATGCCGCTTCTAAGCATTTTTGCTGCATTCAAATAAAATGGCGACTATTGCAGAAAATCGTCACAAATATTTTTGGTGAATCCAATCCCATCTCAGCACAGTACAAGGCGCAGCGAGGCAATATAAATAATGTTAAGTTTATCGATAAATAATTCTCAAAAAACCCAGCAATTGAATGATTCCAAACACTGGGAAATTATAGAAACAAGTTTTAATCCGAAGGAATTACATCATAAAGAAACTGTTTTTACTCTTGGTAATGGTTATTTAGGAGTGCGGGGTAGTTTTGAGGAAGGCTACATTCACGAGCATTCCGGAACTATTATTAATGGGGTTTACGATGATGTGGCTATAGCTGCAACTGAAATTGTAAATTGCCCTAACTGGCTACCTTTAACTATCAAGGTGGCTGGGGAAACTTTCCGGATGAATGAAGGTGAGATACTTAAATATAAGCGCTCTCTTGATATGCGTTTGGGTATTTTAACTCGCGATGTTCGCTGGAAGTCACCATCAGGATATACTTTAGATTTGCATTTTGAGCGGTTTGTTTCTTTAGCTAGTCAACATTTTTTAGCGATTCATTGCGAAATTACTTCTTTAGATTATGCCGGTGAAATTGAAGTAACTGCTGGGTTTGAAAGCGAGCCTCATACCTTGGGGATCGAGCATTGGCAGACTATTAAAGAAGGCGGTACGGATAAAATCATTTGGCTGCATGGTAAAACTTTGCACTCAGAAATTGAACTGAGCATGGCTGCAAAGTTAGTGGTAGAAAATGAAGCCGATAACTTTGCTCGTGAATTTGAATGCAGTTCCCAATTAACCAAAAACTTTCAAATACAGCCTGGAGAAACCGTAAGTGTAGAAAAGATTGTCACTGTTTACACTTCGCTTCAAACATCGACTCCAGCAGAAATCGCCTTAATTGATTTGGTGGAAGCACCAAGCTACAGCACAATGCTCGCGACTCACATTGCAGCATGGGAAAGAGTATGGCTTGATAGCGATGTGATTATTGAAGGTGACGAAAAAGCACAGTTAAGCATTCGTTACAATATCTTCCAAATTCTAGCTGCAACACCGCGTCACGACGATAAAGTCAGTATTCCTCCCAAAACTCTTTCTGGTTTTGAATATCGCGGACATATTTTTTGGGATACGGAAATCTTTATCCTGCCTTTGCTTACCTTTACTCAACCAGCATTAGCTCGCAATCTCTTGAATTACCGTTACCATACGCTACCGGGAGCAAGACGCAAAGCTGAAAATTTAGGGTACAAAGGAGCAATGTTTGCTTGGGAAAG
>CAYMZW010000856.1:0-2176 GCA_964395005.1 uncultured Rivularia sp. | reverse complement strand
TTGTTGTTTAATTTTCATGATAATTTTAATTATTAATAATTGGGTGAATGCCTAGATTAGGGAGACGTAGCACTGCTACGTCTCTACATAATTTGTGCGTTTACATCCGTTCGTGGAATGTCCGTTTCACAACGTCTAGCTGCTGTTCTCGGGTTAATTTAATGAAATTCACCGCATAACCGGAAACCCTGATAGTTAACTGCGGATATTCTTCGGGATGCTCCATTGCATCTAACAACATTTCTCGATTTAAAACATTGACGTTGATATGATGTCCTCCATCGTGAAAATATCCGTCGAGCATTCCCACTAAGTTGTTAATTCTGTCTTCTGGAATTTTACCTAGTGCGCTAGGCACAATTGAGAAGGTGTTGGAAATACCGTCTTGGGAATATTCGTAAGGAAGTTTCGCTACCGACGCAAGAGAGGCGATCGCCCCTTTTGTATCTCTTCCGTGCATGGGATTAGCTCCCGGTGCAAAAGGTTCTCCAGCTTTTCTACCGTCTGGGGTACTACCTGTTTTCTTACCGTAAACTACATTTGAGGTAATGGTTAATATTGACTGGGTTGGTAAAGCATTGCGATAGGTTTTATGCTGGCGCAATTTGTTCATAAAATCGGTAATTAAGCCCGCAGCAATATCATCTGCGCGGTCATCGTTGTTACCATATTTAGGAAAATCGCTTTCTATTTGATAGTCAACAGCAAGTCCTTTTTCGTCGCGCAATACTTTGACTTTGGTATATTTAATAGCTGCTAATGCATCCGCAACCACCGATAAACCAGCCATACCGCAAGCCATTGTCCGGAACACATCGCGGTCGTGTAACGCCATTTCAATGCGTTCGTAGCAGTATTTATCATGCATATAGTGGATGACGTTAAGCATATTGATGTAGGTTTTTGCTAACCAGTCCACCATCAAGTCAAATCTTTGGATTACCTCGTCGTAATCTAGATATTCTGAAGTAATCGGTGCAAAAGCAGGTGCGATTTGTTCGCCGGATTTTTCATCTTTACCGCCGTTGATAGCATATAGCAAACACTTGGCAAGATTCACTCGTGCGCCAAAGAATTGCATTTGCTTACCAATTCGCATTGCAGAAACACAGCAAGCAATTCCGTAATCATCTCCCCAATACGGACGCATCAAGTCATCGTTTTCGTACTGAATTGAACTGGTATGGATAGAAACATTTGTACAAAATTCCTTAAAGGCTTTCGGCAAGCGTTCCGACCACAATACAGTTAAATTAGGCTCTGGTGCTGCTCCCAAATTATACAGAGTATTGAGGATGCGGAAGCTATTTTTGGTAACAAGAGTTCTACCGTCTTCACCCATACCACCAATACATTCTGTTACCCAAGTCGGATCCCCCGAGAATAACTGATTGTATTCTGGGGTTCGCAAGAAACGCACCATCCGCAATTTCATCACAAAATGGTCGATTAGTTCTTGCAACTGAGTTTCTGTTACCTTACCTTGGTGCAAATCTCGTTCAAAATAGATATCCAAGAAAGTTGAAACCCTTCCTAAAGACATTGCAGCACCGTTTTGTTCTTTGACTGCTGCTAAATAACCAAAGTAAAGCCACTGTACTGCTTCTTGGGCATTGCTAGCAGGAAGACTAATATCAAAACCGTAGCTAGCAGCCATCTCCTTAAGTTCAAACAAAGCTTTAATTTGCTCGTTAATTTCTTCCCGGAGTTGAATTACAGTGGATTCTATTGCATCTACTTCTAAAGATTCGAGCTGCTCTTTTTTATCGTCAATTAGTCTATCAACACCGTACAAAGCGACTCGACGATAATCGCCAATGATTCTACCTCTACCATAAGCATCGGGCAAACCCGTGATAATACCGGAGTGTCGTGCTAGTCGCATTTCGCTGGTATAAGCATCAAAAACCCCGTCGTTATGGCTTTTGCGGTATTTAGTGAAAATCTCTTCTGTCTGTAGATTTAGTTTGTACCCGTAAGCTGATAAAGAAGATTTCACGACTCGAATACCGCCAAAAGGCATAATAGCGCGTTTGAGAGGTTTATCGGTTTGTAAGCCGACGATTTCCTCTAATTCACGGTCAATATAGCCCGGTTGATGGGAAGTAATTGTCGAAACAACTTCTGTATCAACATCTAAAATTTCTTTTTCTCGCTCTGTTTCCATCAGAGTTTT
>CAYMZW010000855.1:0-2178 GCA_964395005.1 uncultured Rivularia sp. | reverse complement strand
TTTCTGGAGATTTACACCAGATGCCTTGAAATTATTAGCTTGCGAGCATGGAGAAGTTATTGATGTGGGAGGTTGGGGAAATCCATTTATTTGGGTTTATAATGCTTTAGGATTAAGATTTGAATTGATTCCTCATGCAAATTGGCATCCTGGACATTGGGTTGCAACAAAAAATGTTGAACGATGGCCTATGGTTACTTGGGTTTTAGCTAGAAAGAGTTACGGTTAATTACAAGTAATTTTACTTACGCCGATTTGTACTAAGGGTTTTATTGAAATTAGAACCCCTATAGATTATGACAGATTCTAACATCGCAGTTTTTTGTGTTGTTTATTATCAAATAATTCAGCGTAGAGATAATCCTATTGATAACTAATGACTATTGTGGAGTCTATAATAATAATTAAAGAACAAACATACATAGCGATGGAAACTAAAACAAAACGCCAAGATTTGATTCAGTTAATTTATGCTCATTTGAATACAGCAACCGAAATTACTTTAGAAAAAGTACTAGAACTATTAGAAGATGAAGAAGATATTAGAGATGCTCGTGCTGAGTTAGCTGATGCAAAAAGAAATGGAACTGTTTCGTGGGAAGAGTATAAGAGAGAAACTGCGTGAATTATAAAATCGAGTTTACTAAGGGTGCATTGAAACAAATCAAAAAACTACCAGAAGATATAAAACAACGAATCGATGTCAAGATTCAAGAATTAGGAATAGAACCTCGTCCAAACGGTGTTAAAAAGTTACAGGATGATGAATTGTATCGTATTCGAGTTGGCGATTATCGAATTGTTTATCAAATATGTGATGATGTTTTACTAGTAAGTGTTGTTAAGGTAAAACACCGTCGGGAAGTTTATAGAGATGAAAGTTGATAAGCCAGAAAATGTTAGAGAGTTTTAGGCATTTTAGTAAATGCACTCCGACAAAATTTAACATTAAACCTTTTCTTTTGCTGAAGGTATCCCCAATTTATTCAAAGTAGCGTCGATCTCTTCTAATACTTGAAAATCTTCTTGGGGTAAAGCGTTTTTACTATGCTTTTCTAAAAATGAAAATGCTTGTCTAAATTGATTTGGTGTTGCTTCTATTGGTGCGTCAAAGTGACAGGGAATAATTCGTTTAAAGTCCCACTTTGCAATTTTATCAGCCCATGCAATAGTTTCTTCAGGTGCGCGATTAAGAATTAAAGTTTGCAAAATTGGTGCTACGAACAATCTACCATTCCCCCGCAATGCTTCAAAACAACGCCGCCAATCTTGCTTCCATTTAAAAGGATATAAGCCAAAATAAGCTTTCTTTGAACGTTGCGGAGCTTTGAAAGCGTTACGAAATACTTCACTCCATTTGGGTACATCCAACACGCTCGGACGAAAATATAAGCCAAATAACGCGATACGTTGCCACCCTTTACGACGATTTTCTGGCGTGTCTGCGATCGCCTCAGTTGCTTTATCTCTGGCGTGGAAAAGTAAAGGGTATGTGTCTAATAAAGTTATTGCCGGAGGTTGTTCGGGTACGGAAACTATTGAATCAGTAACTAAGACGGTTTTAGATGATTTATGCAACAATGCAACTTCCGCAAATCTACCAGCACCTAATTCGATGGGACCGAGAATTTCGTAGTCAAATTGATTGGCGAAAGGTGTTTGACTGCTGTCATCTGGAAGCACTTGAGTGCGTTTTGCTGGTATACCCAACCAGCTTAAAGGAAGATTGACGGGAAAACTCCACTGTTTAGGTGCGACGAATATCTGTGAATCGGGAAAACGTCTGGCAAAGGGGCCAACAAATACTTTATGTTCTAAACCGGAAACAGTAGGTAATATTATATACTTAACCTTGCCGTATTCCGCTACCAATTCCTCAACAAGACGAATGCATTCTGGGGTTGGTGCAATAGGCGCATAAACCAGCAAACCACCTTCGCTAAGCTTAACAACCGTCATGCGAATGGGAACAACAACATAGAAAATGCCTTGAAGCTGATCGAAAGTCCAAACTGTATCCTGGACTACTTCCTTACGGATTGTTCGCCGCTTTCCGAATGGGTAAATCGGCAAAGTAAACCAGAAGTTCCATGAGTAGTCTTTGGAATTGTTTTGCTGTTCTAATTCAAGCATTTTTGAAAGTTGGGAGTTAGGAGTTAGGAGTTAGGAGTTAGGAGT
>CAYMZW010000854.1:0-2186 GCA_964395005.1 uncultured Rivularia sp. | reverse complement strand
TGCTTGGCATCACTTGACACATTGAAAGCGATTCTCACCGTTTTCAAGCAACTCCTCACAACACTAACTTTTCGAGTTTGGGTAGGGGTGCTGTAAATCTGCACCCCATTTTTAGTGTGCCAGTACCGCGAGTAACAATCGTGTGCTTTAATGTAGTGTTTATAATGCAGACCATATGTGTCTAAGTAGCGTTATATACTTACATTTACGGTCGTAGCACTATATACTCTCTATAGAAATTACAGGCTCAATATTAAGGCATTTTTTTAGCCATTCACTAACTATGAAACTTGAGGATATATATCAATTCTTTGAAGATCCTCCGCCAACCTACCTCTGTCAGGAACTAGCTGTTTGTTATATCTTGTCTGTTTTGCAACAAGGGGAATCTTACGGCACCGAATTGATTCAAAAATTGGAGACTGAATATCCAACTTATCGGCTTTCGGATACCGTGCTTTATAGCGCGATTAAGTTTCTCGAAGACCAGAAAGCAATTACTGGTTATTGGAAGAAGCTTGAAGGACGCGGTCGTCCCCGCCGGATGTACCAAGTTTCCCCTGAATGGCAAACTAAAGCTCAAGATTTAGCTCGTCTTTGGCACGAATACATTGAGCGGAGAAAAACGAAACAAACTTAGTTTTTAGTATAAAGAGGACAATTTAGCCAATAATAATGGTAATTGTTTCCTCTCTAAACTGAAATACAAAATTGTTATGGATACTGCTATTCTGCCATCCACGTTGCTGCTAACTTTATTGATGTCGGTCGGGTTGTTTTTCTTTATTAGGGCTTCTACTAAAGACCGTACAGAAACTGCACAACTGGTATCCCAACTTCCCCAACCGTCTTTAATGCCTCAATTAAAGGAGTATTTTCGAGCGCGGTCTTATCGAGTGGCAGCGGTGGACCCGCAACTAAACAAAGTAACTATGACTGGCTTTGTTAAACCCAGTTGGTTTTTAGCCATATTTTTGACTATTCTTGCAGCTATTGGTTTTACAAGCCTATCATTAGTTCTGTCTATGCTTTTTTCTATTCAAAGCTTCCTGCTTTACGGGATAATTTTACTATCTCCTTTAAGCGGTATCTTTTACTGGAATAAAGCCGGAAGGTTAGAAAATGTATCGCTGACGGTTGAAGATACCGACAGCGAACAAAATTCTAAAATTACTGTAACTGCTCATCGAGATGAAATTATCTCTCTAGAAGAGGCATTACAGTTAAAAAGAGCATGAATATTGCCCCTAAGCATACTCTATTTTTTTTCAAGGCATAATTCTTTATTATTGCCTTGAGCCTTCCGGATCAGCGTCTGCATGGCTAACCGGATTGTTATGGTGCCCAAAATAATCCTTGTTTGAACGAAAAGGATGACTGCTACCATTCCAAGAAAGTTCTAAGTCAAGCTCTTTTTAGTAAGAGTTGCGATGGCGTATTAACGCAGCTTAAAACTGCGTAATTAACCGAAATTAAAATTAGCCGTTATTGTTCTAATAACTTTCCTTTACACGGCTCTTCCAAAAAATACTTTAATTGGGCAAAACACTACCAATCTCCAATTATGTCAAGAGAAATTCTGTAAAGGATTGGGATAATTAGTTTTTTGATTCACATTTACGTGCGATTGATTGACAGCAATCGCAAGTCTAATTAAAAACCTGTAAGTCGAAAAAGATATTTACAGATAGAGAGCTTAAATTAATTGGGTAATTCTGCTATTAGTTAAACCGATTAGCAGAATTGGAACCCAAGATGAGTATTATATCCCGCCCTTCGGGTACGACCAGTGTACTTGTATGGGCGGGAATCCACATTTGGCTGTTTAATGAAAGCTGAATCTCTATACGCTTAATATCTTGTCTCTAAAAATAATTTATCCTCA
This sequence comes from uncultured Rivularia sp., assembly GCA_964395005.1. Taxonomy (GTDB): domain Bacteria; phylum Cyanobacteriota; class Cyanobacteriia; order Cyanobacteriales; family Nostocaceae; genus Rivularia. Next base: position 301 of record CAYMZW010000854.1, on the reverse strand, counting down.
TACTTACGTCTCGGTGATACAAAAAATTAACCTTTGTACGGAATTAAGCTTTTCATACAGCTTTATTGAACTGAATTTACTGGCAAATAATTTGAAAACTTAAAAAAACATAAACATTTTAAACAAATGCACCATTTTGCCAGTTAATAGATGGTTGTCAAAAGCCACACTCAACGCTTTAGACAAACAATCCGCATCCGCTCGTTTATCGAGCGACTGCGACAGCTAATGCTTCTGGAATTGAAATTGGTTCCATTGTTCTCAAACTAGGAAACAAAAAGTGGTTTTCTTCTACGTACTG
>CAYMZW010000853.1:0-2190 GCA_964395005.1 uncultured Rivularia sp. | reverse complement strand
CAAAATTCCTGCGGATAACCTGGTAATTGCAACTACTCCTTATCTACCCCGGTATCTAAATTCAATTATTTCACTAATCCCAGTTGTATTTTACAGCGGTGGTTTAATAGCTGCACGTTACATAGGCGTAGCAACTACTCGAAAAATAGACAAATTAATAGTACGTTTATTTATAGCGATATTCGTTGCCGTACCTTTAGGAATTGCAGCTTTCTTTGCCCTAGCAATTGTCGGTTTCTTTTTCCAAAAGGGATTATCAAGTTTATTATTACAAGAAATACATCTTGGCAGGGTGTATGGAGATCCTATTGTAATATTATCCCTTTTCTATTTCGGTTTATTTATCAGCGGTTTATTCGCTTTCATTAGGGCAGTGTTTTTACCAAGCAAATAGGAATGTTTTAATGTAGCAGTGCTACGTCTCCCCACGTTACGGAGAAAACAACACATTTAAAATTAATGCAATCAACCACTAGTAGTCTATTGCATTAGTTTTGATGGCTAAAAGCTTGTAGTAAGATTTTTAAATCTTAGAATTAAGGGTTAAAACCCTTACTACGAACCCGTCAGAATTAATGAAAAAGACCACTAGTAACTCTATTCCCAGGCTGTTAGGTTGCGATCGCGCTTAACCCAACCCTACGACTAAATTCGGAACTCGGATGGGCGCTAAAGCGCAACTACGAACAAATATCAAGTCAAGGGTATATAGTTGCTGAAAAAAAAGGTAATTTATTAGAAAATAAAGTGTATCTTCCTTGTTGACATTTATCCAATTCAAGAGAAAGGGATTCAAATTGTATGTATAAACCTAAAAAATCACTTTTTCAGAAGCTGCAACAGAATTGGCGTTTTGTCAGCAAGTGGTTCTTAAATACACCTCAAAGATCGCTTTTGATAGCTTATGAAGCAGCTTTAAAAATTCGAGATATTGAAGATAAGCATTTTAAGGGAAATAAAATATCTTCTGAATCAACCGAATATACAGCTAACGTTTTATCTTATTGGCAATCAGAACTTGACAAAAAACTTAAAATAATCAACTTTAGATTAGCAGAATTTCAACGAAGTCGTTCTTTAATAACTGTATACGACCAAACTTTTTTATATAGACTAAAGTTTATTGATGAAGTAACAGCAAAATACGCCGTCGATAAAGAATTTCCTTCATGGAGATTAACAGTTAATTCAGAATCAAATTCTCAGATTTACGAAGTTCCTAGCGAATTAGATTATCCCGATATAGATAAAATGAAAGTTAAACCTGTCTCTATAAAAACAGGTTTATTCCCAGGATCAATTGCTAGAAGTTTCCAAAAAGTTATCAAAGAACTATCGCCGAATGCAGAAGAAAAAGCTGTTAAAGATTTCCGAATTGCCAGTAAAAGAACGAGAATCGCTTTAAGATTTTTAGCTACTTTAATATTAGTACCTTTTCTCACATATTTAACACTAAAAACATTATTAATTAATCCAATAGTAGATCGAGTCAGAACAGATATTGCTGCCGATGCTTTTTTAAATAATTATATTGAAGAAAGAGTTTTAGATGAATTTAAATTTTATCAACAACAGCAGAGATTTGAACAATTAATTCTGCAAGCTCCATTATTATCACCAGAAGAAATACAGCAAACACAAAAAGAAAGAGCGATAGAAATAGCAGAAGAATTTCACCAACAAAACAACAGCGCTATTAGTAACGTATTCGCCGATTTAATTTCATTAATTGTATTTGCATTAATAATTGCCACCAGCAAAAGAGAAATAGCAATATTACAACTATTTCTAGATGATACAGTATACGGACTCAGCGATAGTGCTAAAGCTTTTATAATTATTTTATTAACAGATATGTTTGTAGGTTTCCATTCACCAGAAGGATGGGAAGTAATTCTCGAAGGAATTGCACAGCATTTAGGTATTCCACCTTCAAGAAACGTAATATTTCTATTTATCGCTACCTTCCCCGTAATCCTAGATACTATTTGTAAATACTGGATATTTCGTTACTTAAGTAAAATTTCACCATCAGCATCGGCTACTTTTAAAGAGATGAATGAGTAATTTGGGAATTGGGGATTGGGCATGGGGCATGGGGCATAGGGCATGGGGCATTGATAATTGATAATTGATAACTCCATCCGTTGCCCAACTCCATCCGTTGCCCAACTCCATCCGTTGCCCAAC
>CAYMZW010000852.1:0-2192 GCA_964395005.1 uncultured Rivularia sp. | reverse complement strand
CAAGCATATTTATATAACCGATTAGTATAAAAACATTTAACTCATCAGTTATAGCTGAAAATTATTTTGTATGGCTTGTTGCGCTTGCGACTATTCCTCTACTTACCTCTTTCCTCAGCGTACTCTGCGTCTTTGCGGTTTTTTTTAATCAGTGGTAGTTCGTAGGTTGGGTTAGGCACACAGATAAATTAAGTATCAACCCAAAATTGATCTAAGCTCGTAGGTTGGGTTAAGCGCACGAATAAATTAGTTTTTGCGAAAAATTCATCAAAGCGCTGTAACCCAACATTTATTTATGGCTTATACTGCTTCTTCGCGATCGCTATGTTGGGTTACGACACAATTAAAAATCTTCGTTACAAGTCAAGTTTGATTTATGTCCTCTGGACACGCTACGCTAACGTGTCTAACCCAACCTACAACTTAATCGCATCTATAACGACAATTGATGCACTCCAAACTCTAGCAAGCATATTTATATATAACCTTGAATATTAAACTTTTAATTCATCAGTGATAGCTGAAAAATTATTTTTTATTGGCGATAGATACGATAAGTCCTTCAGGTTTCGGTGAAGCCTATCGCAATTTTAGTGATTGCTTTTACAAAATCGCCTCGATCCCGTGGTATAAATAATTCGGCACTAATAAGTCTAATCATGTAACAAAATCTAAACAACAATCAAATGTGTTAGTGCAGCGTCCCCGATAGGAAATATGCTTAGTTTAATTTCGTTGCTCTGCCAATGACACAGCTTGAAATTTTTATGCCGACTTATTTAGGCACAAGTGCCCATTACACTTGAATTCATACTTTGATGGCAGCAACACGGTCAATATTATATTTTCGTAATTAGTTAAAACTTTTCGTATGAATAAATCTTACGCTCTGAATACTTGGCAAGATAAAGCAAAACGAGCAAAATTGAATCAGAAATCTAACCAGAAAGCAATTTTAATTTTCGTTGGACAATTTTTAATTTACATAGTGTGTCTCGTTGGAGCGATTGCTGATTACTCTATTGCCGCCAATTTTATTTTTAGCATTTATATTGGTCTTGTGCTTGGACAACTTTTTTTAATTGGTCATGATTCTTGTCATCAAGCTTTTGCGAAAAGTCCACTTTTAAATAAGATTCTCGGTCGGCTCACTTTTTCATTGACTCTACATTCATATACTCTTTGGGCACTTGAACACAATGTAAAGCATCACGGGTATACAAACATTAAAGACAAAGATCCGGTATGGACTCCTATGACAAAGAAGGAGTTCGATCGACAAAGAAAAGCTCGACAATGGCTTGAAAGATTCTACAGAAGCGCTTTTGGTTCAGGAGTTTATTATATTAATGAGATATGGCTCAAAATCTTGATTTTGCCAATCAATCGTGATGCTCGTTCTGAATGGCGAAAGCACTTGCCAGATAGTTTTTTGGTTCTTGCTGCTTTCTTAATTCAGCCTTGCATAATTCTATATTTAGGCAACTCAATCGCTCCTAGTAAGCAAACACTAGAAGTTTTGCTCTTGGGCTGGATAATTCCTTTTTTATCTTGGAATTGGATTATGGGGTTCTTGATATACCTTCATCACACGCATCCAAGTATTCCGTGGTTTAGAAAAGATGAGAAATTTCCATTTAATCAGATTCAAACTCATGTAACAACCCATGTGATTTTCCCCGAACCTTTTAATAAATTGTTTTACAACATAATGGAGCATACAGCGCATCACATTCAGCCTTCTATTCCAATGTATAACTTGTATGCTGCTCAAAAACACCTTGAAGACATTCACATTGAGAATATTGTCATTTGGCATTTAACTCTCACAGAGTATTTGCGAATTACAAGAGCCTGCAAGCTTTACGACTTTGAAAAAAAATGCTGGACGGACTTTGACGGGAACTCAACTTCTGAATCTATTCCAAATTTATTGGTGACAACTTAAAAGCGAAAGTTGAGTTTGTGAAGTTAGCGTCAAAGCTGAGAATACCTGCCCAAAGCGATTTGCTGGCTCGTTCTAAAGAGCGAAGCTTTCAGCAATCGACTTCCTACGATCAACAAGAGCAATCATAATAAATAAAAAATGACCCCACAAGACACAATTTTCGGCAAAATTATTAGAAAAGAAATCCCCGCCGACATTGTTTATGAGGATGACTTAGCATTAGCCTTCAAAGACGTTAGCCCTC
>CAYMZW010000851.1:0-2197 GCA_964395005.1 uncultured Rivularia sp. | reverse complement strand
CCTACTCCCTTATAACGATATGTTCTGTACCTCATGAAGATGAAATCCGCTGTATAATACTCTTGATTGTCGATGTAAACGATCTTCTCTTCTGACTTCAAAAACAACCAAACAGTTCCAGTTGTCACTACTCCATAAATGGTTGTGACTTCATTATCTTGCTTTTGATTAAAAATTTGTGCTGCTATCATTTCAGCTATACATTGTCCTATCCCACTAATAATCAAATCGTTTTTAGCTTTAACTAATGTGACAACCGGAGAACTTATAGCGTACATCTCCTCACTCAAAGTTATCAAAAAATCTACATAACCAGTTAAACCCAAAGAAATATCAACGTTAAAAAGACTTCCAGAGAATAAACTGATTTTTCTAGAAAGAATTTTCCTAATTTCTACCAAGATTGGAACTACCAATAACTCAGATTTAGCTTTTTCTGTACTTATTGCCCTTGCTAGTGGTAAATATTCATCTAGTAACTCAATTAACCTAGCCGAAGGTTCTATACTACTGACATCTTTGAACAAGTTTTCTGACTCGATTGTGGTTAGCTCGAAGTTTTGTTTAACTTTACTTAAAGTAAAATTATTGTACGCCATATCAGCTACCTATTTATAAATTTTAACCAACAAATGTGGTGATTTTGCAATAATTGATTTGTAAGTCATTATATGTAGGTTCTCAAAACACAACTCAAGTAAAGTTAGTAAACACATAATTTGATGACAGATTCACAGAATACCCCAAAACCAAGACCATTACCACCAGTACCTAAAAAATTCCAGCCAATTACGGTGGTAGACTGTAACACAGATAGTCCACGCATTTTCACACAATGCTATAAATGCGATCAACCTTTATTAATTCAAACCCATCACGATGGCAGCGAACCAATAGATCATAGAGTACAGTGTCCTAACTGCGGAGGAATAGCGTTTTTTGCCCATGCACCTCAAATAACTGCTGTAATGCCATTAGGAGAAGCACCCACACCTAGTACCTAGTTTTTTACGAATAATAAATTACTTTAAACACCATCATCCCTATTTTTTAAGGGGATGATATCCTCTTTATCTCTTAAAATACTAGGATTACAGCGTTTTCACTATCAAAAAGATTGGTATATATTACTACAATTAACGTTTTGCTTATTTTCTGTCTTATAAATAAAAAAAATCAGTAGCATCATTGCATTTCAGAGCTACTGATTTTAGATATAGTGTGTGTGAAGTGTGGAAATTTCGGTGGATAATGGTTATCTAAATCACCTATAACTCTAGCATAACCGAAAAAACGGCGCGTGCGAAGTATTATTTCAAAAAAACTTGAATAAAATTTTTGGAATTTAGACACGAGCGAGCTAAAGATGAATGTAGACGGGGAAGCATTTTATTATTAATAAATTTTGTTCTAGCTTACGGGAACACTTTGCGGCAAAAGCAATTCGCAATACCAACTGAAGGCTTTCTACTTAGAATTACTATAACCATCAAAATTCGTCGTCTCTGCAAACCTTTTTTCAAAGTCACAGCATTACTTCCGGGAACATTCAAGCCATTGACAACAATTCCTTAGCCAAATATTAAGTTGTTATTATCTTTTTTTATAAAATAAGTTGACAAAACTTTTAATAGATTTATTCTTGAGAAAGGATTAAATTGAGAATATTAATTTCTTTTGACTGAAATATTTGATTTTGATTAAATAGACTTTTTCCTAGTTTATCCATTGCACTACTATTAAAGATTACGTAGGGAATATCTTTATAATTGGAGTCAATGGGTAAAACGTTATATGCTAAAGCAAGTGAATTAACATACTGGGACAAAATATCTCTAAAAGATGAATTAGAGGCTAATCGTTTATTTTCAAAAAAATCTTCAAAAGCCTCGGAAGATATAAATGTTTGTATAGGTAAAGCGTAATAACGCTTGAATATAAACTATAATTTGACCATCATAATTATTTAGTAGTTTTAGAATATCTTGTTTGATTTTTTCAGATACTTGAGCATCTAGACTAAAATCACCATCTGTAACATTTTCTGAGTTTATAGACTGTATAAATATATGATAGTTAAATGTGAGTTTAGCAGCAGGATAAGAATTCGCATTAATTAGAGTTGCAGGTTTACCTAGAAATTTTACTAGAAGAGTTGTAAGCACTGCTAAATATTCTTTTTAAATGCTTGAGAGTG
>CAYMZW010000850.1:0-2233 GCA_964395005.1 uncultured Rivularia sp. | reverse complement strand
TGATGTATTTACCGAGCAACGCTCAAATCCCAATGGCTGAAACATAGATATTTGTATTAATTATCGTAATTTTTTCTTAGTGGGCGAGAGTTACCAAAGATAAAGCTTGCCACTACCTTAATTATCAGCTAAATCTTCACATTATTGCTTCTAACTTTGGAGAGATTAAGTAGATGTGAAATTACTGTCTTAGTTATGAAGATTTGGTGTTTATTTTTTCACTATATAAAAAGTATATCCTTGATAATACTATATTTACGAGCATTATACTGGTATTTTCTATAACTTTACATAGAGATTTCCAAGCAGACATTTATGATAATCTATTCTTATTCATCCCCGATAGGGATGAGCGCTAATAAAGTTAGTAATAGTTCCTTAGTGATTTATTCTTTTACTGGAATTGTTCTGAATTCTGCTTGTTGATTCAATTGTTTGTAGGATCTTAAATTCAATGCAGTCGGGAACAGACAATTATTCTATGTAATGTATCTATGTAATGTAATTAGTATTTTTGATTTTTATCCGAGCAATGGTAAAGCAGGCTAGTTTCAGATCGGGTGTAACAACGCTTGAGGAGCCTTTCTTTAAGCCTAACAACCCTAATAGTTACACTCAAATTCAATCAACTTATTCGTGTTTCCAATCTAGACAAAATAATACAGTAGATTCTGCTGTAACTCAATCTATTTTTTTACAACTGGAGGATTTGGAATGCTTTGAAGTAGTGCATCGTCAGTATGAAAGCAAAGGGATAATTTTTGAAAATTGTATTGCCATAGAACCCAGCAATCCCGCTTTCCCCGCTCATTCAGGTGTAATAGTATTAATGAGTTCGCCCCATAGCGGATTCTTGGAAGCTACTTTCGTCAATCCCGTTAACCAAGTTAACGCCTTCGTCACTAGTTCCCAACGATTAATGCTATCAGCTTACGATAAATCTCGCCAACTGCTAAATCAAGCAATACTACAGAACGGTAATCTTGCTAATTCCGACTCAACAATAGATCCTAATACTTTATTATCTGTCTCAGCCCATAACATACATTCTATAAGGTTCCATGCTTTTGACGGTCAATTTACCGTTGATGACTTGAGCTTTTGTTATTAGCATTGCCAAGTGCAAATTTTACTTTTACAGCACTTTGCAGTTAAATGAAGTACATTTTTCTACTCCCTACTCCCTACTCCCTACTCCCTTATAACGATATGTTCTGTACCTTATGAAGATGAAATCCGCTGTATAATTACTAGCAATTTTGTATAAGTAGCTTTTAGTGATAGATTTTCTACTATAAATATAGTAGAAATATATTCTTAGTATTTATCAGTAAATTGTAATTATAGTAGCAGGTAAGTAAGGTGGCAAACTTGGCTTCGTCTTATTGGCAGCGATTCATTAAAAATATCCCCTTGGGGGAACTTCCGCAGTTAAAGACTGGAGCCATCAGAAGAATATCGCAACGTAAGAATCCGGCTCAGCTTCTTTGGTTCTTAACGATTGTCGTTGCTATGCTTTTGTGGAACCCGAAGTTATTATTCGCAAGCGGAAGTGGCATTTTTGTCATGTTGCTAGTCTATTCAATGCCACAATGGGACTGGTCGAATTTTTGGCATAAGCTACGTAATTATCTGCAAACAAATAACGGGCGATTAGTATTATCAGTAACTAGTGGTGCCATTACTTGCTTAGGAACTTATACTGCCGTAACAATTTGGGCTGATGCCCCAAATGTTTGGATTGCTGGAGGTGCGATTGTTCAAGGTATGGCAACCGTATTAGTTTTAATATTATTAGCTCGACTATTGATAAGCTTACATGGCAATCAAGAAAATAAATTAGAGCGATCGCTAAAAAATTTAACAGATGCAGATCCCCTCAAACGTTTGATTAGCGTGCGTCAGTTGACAAAATTAGCATCTCAACAAATTGAGTCTGACACTAAGAAATATGTTATTGAATGCTTGCAACTGCTGCTAACAAACGAATCAGAAGTAATAATTCGGGATGCAGCCTTTGATAGTTTGCAAGCACTAGAACCAGCCGAAAAACCCATAGCCAAAAGCAATCCGACTACTTTAATACCCTTTTCTGTAAAAGCCAAAAATCGCGTTTCATGTTGATAATTGGGAATTGGGAATTGGGCATTGGGCATTGGGCATTGGGCATTGGTAACTCCTAACTCCATCCGCTGCCTAACTCCATCCGCTGCCTAACTCCATCCGCTGCCTA
>CAYMZW010000849.1:0-2237 GCA_964395005.1 uncultured Rivularia sp. | reverse complement strand
CTGGTGTTTGCTAGTGGAGTTTATTTGTATGTACGCAATACTTTGATTGAGCGGATTGACGATACGTTGAATCATGTAATAGAAGTTGTAGAGCGATCGCTGGTTATTGAAGCTGTATCAAATAACGGTCAATTCAAAGTTAATTTAGAAGCGAGTTTACGTGATAATGCGGATACAACTGAAGATGACCGTATAGATTTGGAATGGTTTAGCCCTACTGGTAAGTTGCTTTGGTCAACTTTATCTGAACCATTAAATATTCCGATCCATTACAATCCTATGGGTGAAACTGTTCGGGTGGTGAGAGGAGAGGGGGAGATGGGGAGAGGGGGAGATAAGGGGACAAGGGGACAAGGGGATAAAGTAAATGGGCTTTCTGAGCCGATACTGTTGCGACAAGTGACTCAAAGAGTGCAAGTTGGAAGGCAAGTTTTAGGATATCTGCGGGTAAGTCATCCTTGGTTTGAAGTGACAAAACCTAGCCGTCAGTTGATTTTGGATTTGGGTTTGGGTATTGGCTTGATGTTAGTTTCTGTTGCAGCTAGCGGGTGGTTTCTTGCTGGGTTAGCAATGCAACCTGTACGCGATTCTTATCAACGTCTCAAGCAGTTTACCGCAGATGCTTCTCACGAACTTAGAAGTCCGATCGCATTAATTCAAACTAACGTACAAGTGGCTTTGGATGAGTTGGAAGTAACGCAAGCACAAGGGGTTAATGTAGAACATTATCAACAACAGTTAAAATTAGTAGAACGATTAACTCAACGTCTTGGTAAGTTAGTCAACGATTTACTGTTTTTAGCTCGTCAGGATAGCGGAATTATCAGCTACGAGTTTTCTAGTTGCCCTATTGACGCTTTGCTAATAGAAGTAGTTGAAGAACAACAACTGCTTGCTAAGTCAAAAAATATTGGTTTATGGTTACATTTAATTGATACTCCCGAAACCCAAACCGATCCGGAATTGCTTGAAGATTGGTTTGCCTTGATGGGTAATTGGGAACAATTAGCACGTTTATTTACTAATTTAATTAGCAATGCTTTACGCTACACCCAGGAAAACGGCAGAGTAGAAGTTGAATTGTCGCGCATAGAAATTGTAAATCGTCCGGTACTGCAAGTAATAGTTAAAGACAACGGTATTGGTATTCCGTCTGAAGCTTTACCGCGCTTATTTGATCGTTTTTACCGAGTTGATCCAGCACGTAGCCATACCGAGGCAAATACTTTGACTAAAAATACTCATGGTTCTGGTTTGGGACTACCTATATCTAAGGCAATTCTTGAAAACCATCAAGGACAGGTGCAAATTGAAAGCGTTCTTGGAAAAGGTACAACAGTTACTGTCACTTTGCCAATTATTCCTGAGTCTTAATTATTTAGATAAAAAATGTTTCGGGTGACGGATACAAAGTGTCTCTACTGGCAGATGCGTATAAGTAACTTTACCTATTAATGTGATGAATGAAGCTTGAAGAATTGTTAGATCGTTGAGTCACTAGTAGTTTGGTGCAAGACGTAAAGCACAAGTAGTACAGAAGATAAATCATTTCCGACTGCTTTTTTCTATTGATTATTAATCTGGACTTATTTAATAATTTTTGTTGGATTAATTCTATGAATTGCTAGTTCAATTTGATGACAGTTTCTTCAGCAAAAACATATGCATAAAAAGAAGTCTTACAGGAGGGCTAAATGCCAATTAATTTAAGAGAAGATGTTGCTTTTATAATACTTAAAAAGATTAAAGACGGCGGTGAGAAAATGCACGAAATTGGCTTCACCGAAACTGACTTTACTGGTAGAGGATTAACAAAAAGTGACTTCATGGGTCATTTAGATTATTTAAATCAAAAGCAGTATATCCAAGCAAAGTTTTCCGGTAATGCATACGCAAACCAGGAAGATGTCCCTGATGTAATAAACTCAGATGAAGTTGGTGCTAGAGTTGCAAATACTTTCGGTGCTGAAGATGGCCCTCTTCCTCATTTAATTAAGTTTGAAGAGGCAAGATTAACCGATAAAGGACAAAAGTTACTGGAAAGAATGGAGCAAAATCCTCCTGAAGCTTTAGATCAAGGCCCCGCATCTCCAATAGCTACAAAAGATATGCCTTTCTTAGAAAAGGTAATGCTTAAAGGCAGTTTAAATGATATTTTCGATGCAAGAGATATCAGCGAAGTGGTATTCCGTACCATGCGCGATATGATGACTACCGAAGCATCCGAACGGGTTTCT
>CAYMZW010000848.1:0-2247 GCA_964395005.1 uncultured Rivularia sp. | reverse complement strand
CAACCTGTAGCTGAGTTTTTAACTCTGGCATTGGCTGTATTTTCCAATCGCTACGAGTTGCTTTTTTCGGATGCATAAATTCTCCTCCCCCAAAAGCGTAAGGAAGCTTATTATCAATTACCAATTACCAATTACCAATTACCAATTACCTATTACCAATTACCTACTCTGCAACAACTTGATTTTCTTCTGTCTTCTGCGGTAAAAGATAAATCGCACCACTAATCAAAGTCAAAGCTACAGATACCCAAAAAGCAATCAAAGAAGGTAATTCCCATTCAGCAGATAAAGGAGCAATCAAAAGCGCGATCGCAACAATTTGAGTTACGGTTTTGAGCTTTCCCCAAATATTCGCACCACTGATTTTGGGTTGATTAACTCTCCAACCTGCAATCGCTAATTCCCGCCCTAATATTAAAAATACTCCCCAGGCTGGAATTTGCCCCAATTCAATCAAAGATAGCAACGGAGCAAGCACCAGCAATTTATCCACTAAAGGATCGAGAAATTTTCCTAAATCGCTGACTTGGTTAAGTTTTCTCGCTAAATAACCATCTAACCAATCAGTACAAGCAGCAATCACAAAAATAGTAAAACATATCCATCTTGCTTGAGATGTTGGGTTTTGCAAACCGTAAATAATAAACGGTATTCCTAGAAGACGAGAAAAAGTAATCCAGTTTGGAAGAGTCATTCGATTTTAGATTTTAGATTTCAGATTTTAACAACGGATGCGTTTCTTTTGGATTGAAAATTAAAAGTCAGGAGTTAGGAATTATGAGTTAGGAGTTAGGAGTTAGGAATTGTTCCCTGTTAACTGTTAACTGCTCACTGTTGACTGTTAAGAGTTCCCTCCTCCCTAATTAAGAATTAATAATTACTAATATCTATTATTCACGCTAACTGGTAACTGTTAACTGATGACTGTTAACTGATTACTATGACTGATTCACAATTTCGTATTGAAAGCGATTCAATGGGCGATCGCCAAATTCCTAGTAGCGCTTATTACGGCATTCAAACGCTGCGGGCTACGGAAAACTTTGCTATCAGCGGGATTAAGCCTTTACCTACTTACGTAGATGCCTGCATCATTATTAAAAAGGCTACAGCAATAGTTAATGGTGATTTGGACTGTATACCCCAAGATGTCAGTCAAGCTATTGTAAAGGCTGCGGATGAAATATTAGCGGGCAAGTTTCGCGAGCAGTTTGTTGTAGATGTTTATCAAGCGGGTGCCGGTACTTCTCACCATATGAATGTCAATGAAGTGCTAGCAAATCGCGCTTTAGAAATTTTAGGAGACGAAAAAGGCAACTATAAACGGGTAAGCCCTAACGATCATGTTAACTACGGGCAGTCTACTAATGATGTAATTCCTACTGCAATTAGAATTGGTGGAATCTTGGCTCTATCGAAGACATTGTATCCGGCTTTAGATAATGCAATTAATGCTTTAGAACAAAAAGCTACGGAATTTAAAGATATTGTAAAGTCCGGTCGAACTCATTTACAAGATGCAGTACCCGTGCGTTTAGGCGATACTTTTGCGGCTTGGGCGCAGATTCTTAAAGATCATCGAAATAGAATTAATAGCGCTGCTGCCGATTTAACAGTGCTGGGTTTAGGAGGTAGTGCAGCGGGTACGGGGTTAAACACCCATCCCCGATATCGCGTAAGTGTGATTAAAATTATGTCAGGACTCGTAAATACTCCTTTGAAGGAGGCAACCCATCTCATGGCTGCAATGCAAAGTATGGCACCGTTTGTTAATGTATCCGGCGCTATGCGAAATCTAGCTCAAGATTTAGTCAAAATATCTCATGACTTACGCCTGATGGATTCAGGGCCAAATACTGGTTTTAAAGAAATTCAATTACCGCCAGTGCAACCGGGTTCGTCCATAATGCCTGGAAAATACAATCCCGTGATGGCTGAGATGACATCAATGGTTTGTTTTCAGGTAATGGGTTACGACACAGCTATTAATTATGCCGCACAAGCAGGGCAACTAGAACTAAATGTAATGATGCCTTTGATTGCCTATGATTTTATTCACAGTATTGAAATATTAGGCAACACCGTTCAAGGATTAACATCCCGCTGCATCAAGGGAATTACATCTGTACCCGAACGTTGTTGGGCATATGCCGAAGCAAGTTTGGCATTAGTAACCGCATTAAATCCTCATATAGGATACCTCAATGCAGCAGCCATAGCCAAAGAATCAATAGAGACAGGAAAGTC
>CAYMZW010000847.1:0-2250 GCA_964395005.1 uncultured Rivularia sp. | reverse complement strand
AGTCATAAAAAAACCTGGGAACCCTCTCAAATCTACCCAGTCAAACTATTTATCAAATTTTTGCGTAAATATACACGGGGTATAGGTAAACTATTTACGTAATTATAAGTAAGATATTAAACCCATTCAACAGTAATAATTCTGAGGTTTAAAATGACTGGAAAATTTTTTGTTTCATCTGCCACCACCTCTAAAAAAATTGCACATTTTGTCAAAGCTGCTTTTACAACTTTAATAGTACTCAATTTAGGAATAAATTCTTCAATCGCCGCAGATCCTTTTCCCCGCAGTCAACCGCGCGATATCGGTGACAATACCGAAGCCGCATTCAAAGCAGTATTCAAGCAAGGTAACTATCAAGCAGGACAAAAGTATCTACAACAGGCAATATCAGACGAGCCGAATGAACCTTTAGCTTACGCCATGAAGGCATCATTAGCTTATACAAATGAAGATACAAGCGCATTAGAATCTTACAGCACAAAAACTTTAGATACAGCTAAAAAACTGATTTCCTCCGATCCATTGCGTGGAAATTTATACGCTGCCGTCGGTCATTTTTTAGAAGGAGCAGTAATCCTGACTCGTGAAGGTACAGTTAGCGGTGTTCCCAAAGCACTAAGTCGTCTGCGAGAAGTTTACAAGCACTTAGACAAAGCCGAAGCCATTTCTCCAAAAGATCCAGAACTAAATTTAATCAAGGGTTACATGGATTTGTTTCTAGCTGTAAATTTACCCTTCGCCAATCCCCAACAAGCAATTCAAAGATTAGAAGAAAATGCAGGGCCTCAGTATTTAGTAGATAGAGGTATAGCCATAGCCTACCGAGACTTAAAAAACTATCCCAAAGCCCTAGAATACGCAAACCGCGCCTTAAAAACAACATCCGACAATCCAGAACTTTACTATCTCAAAGCACAAATACTCCGTAACCAAGCCAAAAAACAGAAAAACCCGGAAATAAACAAGCAAGCAATTGCTAACTTTGACAAAGCATTAGAGAAAAAATCTCAGCTACCTGCAAATCTAGTAAAACAAATAGAAAGCGAACGGAGAAGTGCAGCGGAAAGTTAGGAGTTAGGAATTGGGGATTGGGCATGGGGCATTGGGCATTGGGCATTGGGAGTGGTAATTGGTAATTGGTAATTGGTAATTGGTAATTGGATTTCTCCCCCTCTCCCCCCTCTTCCCCCTCTCCCAATTTTCCGTACTTCTTCTAAAATAACCTTGGGATAAAACTAATCTAGATATTTTAATCGAATGAAAATAGAATTCCGCGAGATTAATCCTTTTGATGTCTGGATTTGGCTGAGGTTTAGTACTGTTCCTTCCGAACGTGAAAAGCAGTTTGTAGAAGAACTTTTTGATTCCTGGTTTTATTTGGGTAAATTAGGAGGTTTCAATGCCGAAAATCTTCAAGTACAAGAAACCGGACTTGATATTAGCTATTTATATTATGACCAAGATGGTTATCAAAATAGCTTGTTAGCTTTAATGCATAATATGGGTGAATTTGAATACAACGGTGATTGGGGAAGATGCTGGTTTGATTTGGGAACTTCCGATGCGATCGCCCTCGATGTTCTGATCAATGCCTTAACTCAATTAGGTCAAGAATACGTCACCATTGATGAAGTGTATATTGGCGGCGAAAATACAGATTGGCCGATTGAAGATAGCGATAGTCGTCCTTCGTATATTTACGATAATTAGGAAAAATAAATGTATAAAGAAGGTAAAATTCGAGTTCTAGCACTGGGGTTAATTCGAGATCAAAATAATCGCATTTTTCTTTCCGAAGGTTACGATCCAGTCAAAAAAGACAAATTCTATCGTGCAATGGGCGGCGGCGTTGAATTCGGCGAAACCAGTAAACAAGCCCTCCAAAGAGAATTTCAAGAAGAAATCCAAGCAGAAATAACCAACATTCGCTATTTAGCTTGTTTAGAAAATATATTTACCTTCCAGGGAAAACCAGGCCATGAAATCATTCAGCTTTACGAATGCGACTTCGTACATCCTAAATTTTACCAGCAAGAAACAATCGCATTCAACGAAGGGGAAAGACAGAAAACTGCACTTTGGGTAGACATTGAAACTTTGAAATCTGGCAGCGTTAGGTTAGTTCCTGAAGGGTTTGTAGAGTATCTCGGATAGAGATGGGAGAGGGAAGTTAGGAGTTAGGAGTTAGGAGTTAGGAGTTAAGAGTTATAAAAGCATTTATTTGTAGTGGGAGCATCTTGCTCCCTC
>CAYMZW010000846.1:0-2258 GCA_964395005.1 uncultured Rivularia sp. | reverse complement strand
TCTTCGTCTTTATCGTCGCTAACATCGCTTTGCGGAATATATTCTCTTAAAGCAATATCTTCTGCACCTTCGTGTAATTGTGCATCTGAAAGTTTATCTAGGGATAATTCACCTGTTTTGATTGCTAGTAGTTTTGTTAATCTTCCTGATTTTTCTAGTTTTTCTAAATCTTGTGCACCGTTAATATGATAATTACCGAGAAAAATCTGAGGTACTGTCGCTGCACCGCTTAAATAAACTGATGCGTCTCCATTTCGTTGATTTTCTGTAACATCATACTCCTGGAAATCGATATTAACTCGTTCAAAAACTGCTTTTGCTCTAGCGCAATAGCTACAGTTAGGTTTGCTGAATAAAGTAACTTGAGATTGTGTCATTTTAGTTTCCTTTAGGTTTGGTAATAAGTTTTTATTTATTGGCAAGAAAAGAGAAAGAATAAAAAATATAAAAAATATAAAATATATGAAAATTATTTTTTTACTCTTTCTCTAACTTCTACAAGAAGTCGTAAAGTGTGTGTTAGTGGTGTTTAAGCCAAAAGATTGACTTAATTTGCAGTATTTGGCGGACTGCGAGCCGCAAAATCAGTTATAAATTTCGTGGTCATTTTTTCTACCTCATTTCTAGATTAAGAATAATTATTCAGATAAATATCGGACTATGTTAAATCTAAAAGGTTCGGGTTTGAATGTATTTAAATAAGTTTGATTCAAATACTTTTCGCTTTCCGACTGATTAAGAAGATATTTATTAAAAAAGGCAAGACTTAAAGAACGCATTTGGGGTTGAGCAATATTTGGATCTGCTCCAATCAAACTTTCGGGTACTGGTAAACCTCCACCATCATCTGTAATTTCTAAAGTTGAGAAATGCGTACCATTTTCCATCACAACCAGATATTTATCTTCAATCTGTAATTTTTGAAAAGGTTTAATTTGCTCTGGTAAAGCTGGAACAAAGTAATCATCTGTTCCCGCGACAAATAAAACAGGTGCTTGTAATTTATTTAATCCTGTTTCCCCAAATATATGACTGGTTAATGGGTTGATAGCGATGACAGCCTTGATGCGATCGTCTTTTACAGTCAAGGATTTATCGACAGGAAGTTCCAAAAGTCGGCATTGAAGTAACATTGATAAATTAACTATTGGGCGCTTTTCTACATTAGTAGAGCAAGCATCTTGAAGTTTATCGCGTCTTAATTGTGCCCCCCCAGAAGCTAAGACTGTATAACCTCCCAGAGATTGCCCTAATACGCCTACAGCTTGTAAATTAAGAGATTTTAATTCAATTTCTGATTTAGCACGATCTTCTAATTCATCTAATACTGCTGTAATATCTTTAGGAAGTAACAGCAAAGTATTTGGATCTGGCGGTCCTTCTAACCCGTTAAAAATCTGCGAAAATTTATTAGTGTTAGTCTCAAAATGTTCTGGTACGACAACAGCATATCCGTGAGAAGCCAAATGTTGTGCGATATAAGCGAAAGTCTGACGATTTGAAGCTACTCCGTGAGATATAACTACGGTAGGAACCTTTTGTGATAAATTTGATTGCTGCTTTGGTAAGTATAAATCAGCAATTGAGGCATTCGTTCGACCGGGATTTTGGAAAGGAATGGTTTTCAACTTCCAGTTATAATTACCTTTGTTGCGAGGATCTAAGTTAGAAGATACTACTGATTTTTGTAAGGCTTTTGACTCAGCAAGTTGACGAATATTTGCTACTACTTGAGTTTGTTTTTGAAAGATTTCTTGATTTTCTTTTGCCAGCTTTAAGGTTAGCGGTAGATTAATTTGAATTGTTTCTAAAGGAAACTTACGAATCACATTCATTACCGTTAACCCTTCTTTATCGGCAGCAGCAAAAGTTAAAGCAGCACGAAGTCCCTTGGAACCGTTGAGGGAATTTTCTGTCTGTATAATTTGTCCTAATCGCTCAAGTAATTCAGAGCCAGCAGAGCTATAGCTAATTCGGGATATACCGACAACATTAATTTCAAAGCGCGTATTCAACAAAGTCTGAAGCGATACCAATTCTTCATCATTTAAATAGTTGTCTAAAATGCTGGAATTTTCTTTGAGTTTTCCGGTTTTCGCAATTTCTTCAAGTTCTTTAAGTTCAATTGTAGAACCAATTGGGCCGTAGAAAAACTGAATGCGCTCCGCACTCCACCCAGGCTGTAATGTCAGCATACTAGAGCATAAGTAAGTTGGTGTAAATAAACCAAACTATGTAAAGATAAGTAAATACAGAGA
>CAYMZW010000845.1:0-2260 GCA_964395005.1 uncultured Rivularia sp. | reverse complement strand
ACTACATTTGTATTACACCATCGCGCTCAAAAAAAATTATCACTTGCATTTCAACTTTATAAAAAGTGGGTTATAATTCCTATTTTTCAAAGCATTGCTTTTATCTTGTTAGAAAAAAGCTGAATCCAGCAAGCTTTTAACAAAGGGAGAAGAAATTGGATTTGTAACCTTAAACCGAAAAGCAAGCAGTTTTTGATACAAGTATTAATATTTGATGTATTTTGAGTTTATTTGTAGCAAAAAATATTAGAGCAAACTGAATTGTCGAAAAATGGAAGTATTATATTTAGCTGTAGATATTACGGTATAGTTGACGAGCAATAAAACAAACATATAATTGCTTTAAGTTGCCTTCTTGACATTTAGATAAAAATGGAATAATGATATACGGCAACAGAAATAAGATATTAGAAGTCTATAAAATCTAGGCTATTAGGCTCCCATTACGAAATTATGTAATAGAATACACGTTACCTAATAAAAGTGTATTGGGGGTTGGTAAAAATTTTTAATTTTATTAGTGAATATGTTTAAGCTTGCCTTGAGTGTCGCAAAGCCAAAGTTATTTTTACGACAACTGTTTGCAGTAATTTTCAGTACGACATTATTTGTTCCTTACCTCAAAAGTCAGCCAGCAGAAGCACAAGTAACTAAAAACTGCCATATAACATCTAGTGCAGTTAAGAAAAAAGAAAAGTTGCGTTTCTCAGCACAAAAAGGCGATCGAGAAGCCGCAAATCGTTATCGACAAATTGTTAGACAGCACTCACAAGCAGTCCAAGACTGTCGCAGACGCACTTGGCCCCAAGTTCAAGCAGTCTGGTTGCGGTTGTATCCCTGTGACGTTAAAGCAGGGGCACTTGACAGAATTATGGATAATGTGGTTAACAAAGGCTACAACCAAGTTTATGTAGAAACTTTTTACGATGGGCGAGTATTGTTACCAAAAAACTCGAATCGTACAGTGTGGCCTTCCGTACTTCGTGGTAAAGGTTTAGAAAACACCGATTTATTGGCACAAAGCATTCAAAAAGGGCGCGAAAGGGGATTAAAAGTATACTCCTGGATGTTTACCACTAATTTCGGCTATAATTACGCCCGACGCAAAGACAGAGAAGAAGCGATCGCCAGAAATGGAAAAGGCCAAACCAGTCTCTACGTAGTAGATAACGGATCTCAAGTATTTATCGATCCCTATAATTTACAGGCTAAACGAGACTTCTATCAAATGATGACCGAGGTAATGCGCCGTCGTCCTGATGGTGTTCTATTTGACTACGTGCGCTACCCGCGTCAAGCAGGTAAAGATTCCATCGCGACTAGAGTTACAGATTTGTGGTTATACAGTAAATCCACTCAACAGGCTTTATTTCAACGAGCGCTAAATAAAAAAGGATTGGGATTGATTCGGTTATTTTTAAGCAAGGGATACGTTACATCATCAGATATAGCGAAGCTTGACAAACAGTATCCTCAAGAAGGAGAACCCTTATGGCAAGGGCGCACTCCCTCAATTCAGCAAAAAGCAATCCTTCCTCCACGACAAAGACAACCCTTACTCCAATCAGATTTGTGGCAGCTTTCCGTTGCTCACGCCATGCAGGGTATCCTGGATTTTGTAGCACTCGCAGCTTATCCAGCCCAGCAGGTAGGAGTTCCCGCAGGAGTAGTATTTTTCCCCGGTGGAAACAAAACAGTAGGGAAAGGTTACGATTCGCGCTTACAACCTTGGGATAGATTTCCTAATTCCTTAGAGTGGCATCCGATGGCTTACGGAAAATGCGGTAACACTCGCTGTATTGTTTCTCAGGTAAAGCGAGTTGTCAACACCGCTAAACCCGGAACCCAAATAATACCAGCTTTAGCCGGTGCTTGGGGTAAATCCGTTAGCAATCGTCCACCTTTGGAAAAACAAATGCAGGCTTTAAGTAAATACAAGCCATATATTAAAGGAGTCAGCCATTTTGCTTACTCTTGGCAGTATCCCAAAGATGACAACGATAGAAAATTTTGTCGGGTACGTTAGAGGAGTTAGGAGTTAGGAGTTAGGAATGAGGAGTTAGGAGTTAGGAGTTAGGCAACGGATAGGGTTAGGAGTTAGGCAACGGATGGGGCTAGGGGTTAAGAGTTAATAGTTAATTACCACCGCTACTCGTTACTTGCTACTTGAAGAAACTTCCTATTCCCTATTCCCCGTTCCCTATTCCCTATTCCCTCTTATTAAATCCTCTGCGGCTGCAATTTCAAATAATCAATAAAA
>CAYMZW010000844.1:0-2267 GCA_964395005.1 uncultured Rivularia sp. | reverse complement strand
CAAAAATACCCTTTACTTTTCGTAATATCCGAATAATACCATTGACACTCACAACTGCAAGTGAATTTTTGCTTATTAATTTTTTATGTATTAAATTATTTTATGAATTAACTCTACTTTTCCTATATATTTCTTGCAATTATTTTGTATTAAGTAAAGTTTTTGTAACCGCAGCTAGTTGACATTTAAATTTTGCTATTGAGAATGGCTTATTTTTAGGAATTCTGTTTAATTAATTAAATTATTATTTGGTAGTTGGTAATGGGTAATTGGTAGTTGGTAATACTAATAATTTATATGAATTTTGAATAGTTATGAAAAATTACATAAATAAAGAAACACCTCAAAATCCCTCCTTAAAAAAAGAAGGGTTCGTGTAATTATGAATTTTGTGACATATTTTAGATTTTAAACTTAGAAACATTTCGGTAAAATCCAAAACCAATTTATCCGCTGTTAAAATCTAAAACAAAATTTACTTACGCTTTGCTGCTGCTTTTTTCTTCTTGGCAGCTTTTTTAGCGACTTTTTCTGCTTCAATTGCGGCTAATCTTTCTTGTTCTTTCTCTTCTGCAATTTTATCTAAATAATAGTGATAATCTCCTAAATAAACTCGGAATTCACCATCTCGGATTTCAACGATTTTATTAGCTACTTTGGAAATAAAATATCTATCGTGAGAAACTACAATTACGCTACCGTCGTAATTCTGCAAAGCTTCTTCGAGCATTTCTTTGGCCGGAATATCTAAGTGGTTTGTCGGCTCATCTAAAATAAGTAAATTTGCCTGACGCAACAGCATTTTCGCTAATGCCAGACGTGCTTTTTCTCCACCACTTAAAGCATCAACTTTTTTATATACTGTATCGCCACTAAACAAAAATCTTCCCAACAAAGTACGAACTTCTTCGTTTTTCCAGTCGGGAACTTCATCATGGATTGTTTCCATGACTGTTTTATTCAAATCCAATGCTTCAGCTTGGTTTTGCTCGAAGTAATTAGGAATAACGTTGTGTTGACCTAATTTAACTTCACCTTCGCTGGGTTCTTCCATACCCGTAATTAAACGTAGCAAAGTCGATTTACCAGCACCATTAGGACCTAAAAAGGCAATTCTATCGCCTCTTTCAATTAATAGATTTGCCGCCAAGAATAAAATTTTATCGTCGTAAATATGAGTTAAATCCTTGATTTCTACCACTTCGCGCCCGCTGCGAGGTGCTGGGGGAAATTTAAACTGTAAGGTTCTAACTCCTGCAATCGGTGCTTCAATGCGCTCCACTTTATCAAGCTGTTTCTCCCGGCTTTTCGCTTGGGTACTGCGAGTAGCACTAGCGCGGAATTTTTCTACAAAGGCTTGCTGCTTATCTAATTCTTTCTGCTGACGCTCAAATGCGCTTAGTTGTGCTGATTGGCTTTCTGCTTTTTGCTGAAGGTACGTAGAATAGTTACCTAAATAAGTTGTAGAAACACCACGCTCGGTTTCTACTATTGAGGTGCAAAGTCTGTCAAGAAATTCTCGGTCATGAGAAACTATTACCATTGGAGTGGTTAAACCTTTTAGGTAAGTTTCCAACCATTCAATTGTTTCTAAGTCTAAATGGTTTGTAGGTTCGTCCAATAGCAGTAAATCGGGTTTTTGCAGCAGAATTTTACCCAAACCCATCCGCATCTGCCAACCGCCACTAAAAGAGCTTACTAGGCGATCGCCATCTTCTTGCTCGAATCCCATTTCGGGTAAAATCTTGCCGATACGGGCTTCTAAACCATAACCATCTAAGGCTTCAAACTGCCTTTGCAATTTATCTAATTTATTTATTAATTTATCTAACCGATCGGGATCGGCGCTTTCCATATCTCGCTGCACCTGAGCCAAAGCTAACTGTACCGCGTTTGCTTCTTCAAATACCGTCCAAAATTCTTCGCTAACGGTACGAGTGGGATCTACTTCAAATTCTTGGTTGAGATGAGCTATATGCAGGCTGCTTGGACGAATAATTTCGCCGGATGTCGGCTCCATCTCCCCAATAATTATTTTCAACTGGGTGGACTTTCCCGCACCATTCACGCCAACTAAACCAATGCGATCGCCAACTTTAACTTCCCAGTTGACATCCTTGAGAACTTCGCCAGTGGGATAAATTTTACTGATATGTTCTAGTCGTAGCATCAAGTATCTCCAAGGTAAGGGATGGTTTTAATAAGGGAACGCGCTTTGTATTGTGTCCAATCTTAACAAAATTTAACTACATTTTTCGTGTTGGAAT
>CAYMZW010000843.1:0-2267 GCA_964395005.1 uncultured Rivularia sp. | reverse complement strand
TCTTCCCCAAACAGTTCTTCTATTTGTTCAATTGTAACTTCTGTATCCTCAACTACATCATGCAAAAATCCAGCTGCTATCATAACAGAGCTGCCTCCTAAATCCCTGAGTATTCCCGCAACAGCAACGGGATGACAAATGTATGGTTCCCCAGACTTACGCATCTGTCCTTCATGCAGGTTATAAGCAAATTTGAATGCCCGACTAATTAAATCTTTATCCGCATAATTTGGGTCATTTTCTTTGTTTTTGGCGGATTTTGAATCCAAACAATCTTCTAACCATTGAGGAACAGGAATATTAAATTTAGAATCTATAACTGTTGTGTTCATGTATGAGCCGAGGGGTTTACTATCGTATAGGATTGGACGACGCAAACGACATTGCTGATTCTGCGATGCCGCTTTCATTTTTAAAGATAAATTAGCTAGTTTAAAAGGTTTGTTTTCAACTAGCAATGCTTTTTTGATCGAATTAGTGTTCCGCATGATAATTGTTCTAAAAGGGTAACGGCAAATCAAGCCTCAATGCTTAACTTGAGGCGGCTGTGAAAAAATTAATTTTTAAAGATTAAATTATTAGATGAGATAAAATTCGTGACATAAATCTATCTCAATCATCATTACTATGTCTCTCAACAAGCAGAAATATCGTGCATTTAAAAGTTTATTGGAGCAATTGCGTGCCGATATCTCCTCTAATTTAACCAATGCCTCCGAACTGCGCCAGAGTATCGCATCTTTGCAAAGCTTTTTTCGTACTGATATCGTACCTTTAACTACTCAATATCCCACAGAGCAGTCCTATCAGACCGAAATTAGCAAGCAGTTACGGTTATTACAAATAGATATAATGTTTTTTCAAGGAGCGCGACAAGCTTCCACTATTAAAGGCAGAATAGATGCGCTAAGCGAACGTTTAACAACCCTGATTGGATACTGCGATGCCATTCTTAAGATGGATAAAGTAGTTCCGGACGAATGAAAACTTGAAATGAAAGCATCAAAAATGAAAAACAACCAATAACACCCTTTTACGGCTTATTTTTCCTTTTGAAAAATAAAACCGTTGTAAAAGTTTAGTATTGGCTTCTATATTTTTTCAGCACTTCTACTTGGAGAGTGATGTTTCGCTTTCAAGTAGATATTAACATTTTTCCTTGACTTTTTTGTAAATAAATCTTACTCATATAGAAGTATTTTTAATTATGGGCTTAAGAATTAGTTGTCAGTCGGTTATTTCTACCGAATTAGATAAAAAGGATTAGATCGAGGCGCTATTTTTTTGTTTTTTGACGATTTAGCACTCTGCAATAACTAATTAGTTCACACAACTAAAATAGTTTTCGTTTTGTTGGCGCAAGTGTAATTGATAATACCATAATTACATTTATAAAAGTGGATCTATTAAAGGAACAAGCTTTCTCAAGTAAATCTGGTAAAGTATAAAAAATTTTAATACATAAAGGTAATTACAAAAGCAAAATAGAGAAACAATAATAACACGAATATAGATTTGTTACGTAAGTGCAATATGCCCTTTTTTAGACGCTAATAACTAATAGGATCGGTTAATAACTATGAGTGATGTTTTATTATCGATTGAAAACCTCCGTGTAGGTTATGCCGCAACAGGCACAGAAGAGGAACTTTGGGCAGTTGATGATGTATCTTTCACTTTGCAACCAGGTGAGCGGATGGGATTAGTAGGAGAATCTGGTTGCGGTAAATCAACTTTGGGACGTGCTGGAATGCGACTGTTACCTGCCTCTACACGTATAGAAGGGCAAGTGATGTTTCAAGGACGAAATGTATTTGAGATGACAGCCGAACAACTGCGTAAATTTCGTGGGGAAGCCGTAGCACTAATCTTTCAAGATCCGATGACGCGCTTAGATCCGTTAATGACAATCGGCAATCACTGTCTCGAAACTCTCAAAGCCCATTCACCACAACTATCCAACTTACAGGCAAAAGAAAAGGCGATCGCCACTCTACAAAAAGTAAATATTCCCCCGGAAAGATGGAGTCAATATCCTCACGAATTTAGCGGTGGAATGCGTCAACGAGTTGCGATCGCTTTAGCTTTATTATTAAATCCCAAATTAATTGTTGCTGACGAACCCACAACCAGCTTAGATGTCACCGTTTCCGCCCAAATTTTGCAAGAATTAACCAGATTGTGCGCCGAAGAAAACATGGGATTGCTGCTGATATCCCACGACTTAGCAATGGTTGCCGAATATTGCGATCGCATTGGGGTAATGT
>CAYMZW010000842.1:0-2274 GCA_964395005.1 uncultured Rivularia sp. | reverse complement strand
CAAACGGCGATCGCCCCCGCGTGTTTAAAACTGGTGGTAATATTTCTTTCCGTCGCAATCTCAGTAAAAAAGTATTTGATAAATCGGAATGGGTGGCGAGTGCTGGTTTGAAATATCAGCGAATTGCAATTCGTGATTCCGACGGCGATATTAATGCCAAAGATGAATTAGGTAACGACTTGAGTTTTAGCGGTGATGGTACGGACGATCTGTTAACTGTACCTCTAAGGTTGGTAAGAGATAAACGCAATAATTTATTAAGCCCGACAGAAGGTTCTGTTTTAAGTTTGAGTACCGAGCAATCAATTCCTATCGGTGACGCAAGTATTTTATCTAATAAATTAAAGGGTAGCTACAGCTTTTATATTCCTACCCGTTTGACTAAACTAACTAAAAGTTGTCGTAAATCAAACGATAAATCTCAGCAATGTCCGCAGGCATTTGCGTTTAATGTTCAAGCAGGAACTGTCATCGGTGATTTACCTCCCTACGAAGCATTTTCTTTAGGTGGTGCTAACTCAGTGCGAGGATTTGGCGAAGGTGAATTAGGAAGCGCTCGTAGTTTTTTACAAGCATCAGCCGAATATCGTTTTCCAGTATTTTCTGCTCTAAGCGGTGCATTATTTTTCGATGCTGCCACCGATTTGGGTACGGCTTCGAGCGTAACTGGTAATCCCGCTGGGGCAAGAGAGAAACCCGGCAACGGTTTCGGTTACGGTTTGGGAGTGCGCGTAAAATCTCCCTTGGGGCCAATTCGTTTAGACTACGGTTACAACGATGATGGAGAAAGTCGAGTTCAGTTTGGGATTGGTGAAAGGTTTTAAAATTGCGAATTGCGAATTGGGCATGGGGGATTGGGCATGGGGATTGGTAATTGGTAATTGGTAATTGGTATTGGTAATTGGGCATGGGGCATGGGGCATTGATAATATTAATAACTCCTAACTCCTAACTCCTAACTCCTAACTCCTAACTCCATCCGTTGCCAACACTCCATCCGTTGCCAACACTCCATCCGTTGCCAAACTTTTAATCCAAAATTTAAAATATTATTTTGGCGGTTTGTTTCTCATAGACAAACTGCTTTTTGATTGTGAGGCGAACATTATGAGTTAAGATTAGTCGGTGAGATATGTTTGGAAAAAGTTAAATATTATCTTATAGGTAGTGGTTTTTATCAATTTATGTATTAGGAAGAACAGGAAATTTAAGAAATCATTATTATCTACATTTTTTTTATAGGGTCAAAATATATGTTGGAAAAATTATTTCGTCCGATTCCTCAACCAAATGAACCCTATGAAGAAGATTTTTATCATGAACCAGGAACTATACCAGGAACTCTTAATGAAGATAGGGATGCGCCACCAACTAAAGTTTCTTTAATTGATTACAATCAAGACAAAGTTATTCCTAAAAGGATTTCTGTACCAGAAGATTGCGCGATGTATCTGGATACTGAATCGGTTTCTTGGGTAGATGTGCAAGGCTTGGGTAATACAAATATTTTGCAGCGAATTGGTAAAGTTTTTGACTTGCATCCTTTGGTTTTGGAAGACGTAGTAAATGTTCCAGAACGTCCAAAAATAGAAAATTATGAAGATCAGTTGGTGATAATTTCGCGGATGGTGATGCCAACAGAAAATAGTGATGGTTTTCACAGCGAACAAGTAAGTCTTGTTTTAGGAAAAAATTATCTGCTTACCGTGCAGGAA
Organism: uncultured Rivularia sp.; assembly: GCA_964395005.1. Classification (GTDB taxonomy): domain Bacteria; phylum Cyanobacteriota; class Cyanobacteriia; order Cyanobacteriales; family Nostocaceae; genus Rivularia. The sequence continues at coordinate 559 of CAYMZW010000842.1, read as the reverse complement.
GAACCCAGCCTTGATTGCTTTGACCCTGTACGCTTGAGAATTCGTAACAATAAAGGTATCATCCGCAAGCAGGGAGCGGACTATTTAGCTTATACTCTTTTAGATGCAATTATTGATGGGTTTTTCCCCGTACTCGAAGACTATGGCGAACGCATTGAAGATTTAGAGGAGGAAGCAATAGTCAATCCGAGTCGAAATACACTGAAAAAAATTTATCGAATTAGGCGAGAATTGTTACAATTACGTCGTGCTATATGGCCACAACGTAGCGCTATAAATGCTTTGATTAGAGATAGTAATGAACTGATTTCTGAGGAGGTGAGAATTTACTTAAGAGATTGTTACGACCATGCAGTGCAGGTAATGGATATGGTAGAAACTTATCGGGAACTTGCATCGGGGCTGATGGACGTATACCTTAGTGCAATCAGCAACAGAATGAATGAAATCATGAAGTCGCTCACGGTGTTTTCGTGGTTTTTCTTACCTTTAACCTTTATTGCTGGGTTGTACGGGATGAATTTCGAGTATATGCCCGGTTTAAAAACACCTTGGGGTT
>CAYMZW010000841.1:0-2277 GCA_964395005.1 uncultured Rivularia sp. | reverse complement strand
ATGATTATGAGTAATCTACCTTTAGCATTAGCCGGTGGAGTTTTTTCCGTGGCTTTGGGTGGTGGTATTCTTTCGGTAGCGTCAATGGTCGGATTTATCACTTTATTCGGCGTAGCTACTCGTAACGGTTTGCTTTTAGTAGAAAACTATAACAGCAAATTTGCAATGGGAATGCCTTTACGAGAAGTAATTTCTCAAGGTTCAATGGAAAGACTTGTTGCTATTTTAATGACAGCTTTAACATCTGCATTGGGTATGGTTCCTCTGGTAATTGGAACTGGTGCGGGTAAAGAAATTTTGCAGCCTTTAGCGATAGTTGTATTGGGTGGTTTGTTTACTTCTACAGCTTTAACTTTATTGGTACTTCCGGCTTTGTATAGTAAATTTGGCAAATATTTGATTCCCAAACAAAATTCAGCCGTAGTTCAGATGGAAACCGCTTCAGAAATTACTGCGAATCAAGATTTAACTATTCTCAATAATAGTAAGAGGAGATGAATAAAAAACTAAAAAACTAACACTTAAATTAGTTCTTAGCGCTTCTCTGCGAACCCCTCAGCGTTCCTTTGCGTTAATAAATTATATTCTGAAAAATCAAGGAATCAAAAAAATGAAATCTCTAAAACTAAGTGCGATTATTTTAGGTAGTATAGGATTAATTTTTGTAGGTGCTTGTAGCAATCAAACTGCAAATTCAGAAGATTCAGCGGCTAGCAAAACCGAAACCGTAGCACAGAAAGGTCACTCAGAAAATGACGGTCACGACCATTCTGACGGTGAAAAAGAAGGCGAACATTCTCATGGTGGACAAGTTATAGAATCGGGCCAATATCATTTGGAACTTGTAGCAGCACCAAATGATGAAGGAATCCATATGGATTTTTATCTAGAAAAAGGCGAAAAACACGAAAAAATTAGCAATGCTCAAGTAACGGCTCAAGTTCAGTTACCTGGTGGAGAACAAAAAACAATTCCCCTTGAATATGAAGCTGATGAAAAGCATTACCACGCTGTACTTCCAGAAAAAGCAGCAGGAGAATACAAAGTAGCTATTCTTTCCGAAGTTGATGGTGAAAAAGTTAACGGTCGCTTTAGCTTTAAAAGATAATTTATAGGTTAAACAGTTCTAAAAGTTTCTAAACCCTAAAGTTTGCCTACGGATACTCTCCTATTGGGCAAACTTTATATCGGGTTCAAATGGAATTTGGGTGATTTTTTTAAATTGGCTAAATTTTACGATTATTTCGTAAACTAAGTACCCTTCTCGTGTTAATTAAATTGTTTAATACTTTCCAAATATCCTCTCAAAGGCTTAAAAGTCAAAATTAAAAGCTATCTATTTTATCCAGTAAAGATTACGCTATTTTATATTAGTTTTTAGCATAGCAGATAATAAATACTATCAATCAACAATAATTCAACCATTTTCTCACCTTTTCTATTAAAAATTAAAGGTGAGTTTTATTATTGCTTAATTTGTTTGCGTTAAAAAATATCTAAATAAAATTTAAGATAATCAATCAATTTTGAAATATATATGATTTTTTCATCTTATTTTCATTTACATATTTCACAATAAATATATAGAGACAATTCAAAATAATTATTAGCTGATTAGGAGAATACAAGTGAAAAAAATCATCTATGCGGCTGCATTTACCTTCGCTATTTCATCTACAATTCCAGTATTTGCCAAAAGTCCAAGTGACGCAAAAATTACTCATTTAGGGAATAGTGCAGCCCTACCTGACAACGCTCAAGCTTATGATGCTACCCATAAATTTGATGTTCACGTTCAAGGTAAAGCTGTTTCTAAATTGATGATTGAGTCACCAGAAGATGTGAAAATTACTGAAGGAATTGAAGTGAACAATAAATCAGGTGAAAAAATTCCTGCCACAGTTTCTATTAATGGCAAAAAAGCCACCATTACATTTTCAGAAGCTGTCAACCCAGGAACTTCACTATCAATTCAAATGCAGGGAGTTATGACTCCAGGTTATGCCAATACTTGGCATTATTCTGTATCAGCCAAAAAAGTAGGAATTAAAGAAGAAATTCCGCTCGGTTTAGCAAGGGTTAACACTTACAGTGGCTAAATTATTCCTTCGTAAGTTCACTAAAGCGAATCAAAATGTAAGGGAGCAACGCGAAAAAGTGAAAGACTAAAACTCCAAACAAATTGAGTCATAAATTCATCAAATAGTGTTGCTTTCTTATCTGTATGAAAATTTCATCGAATTTTCATTTCAGTTTGTAAAACTATTAAGTATACCC
>CAYMZW010000840.1:0-2279 GCA_964395005.1 uncultured Rivularia sp. | reverse complement strand
ATTCCCTAAGAGGGAACACTTCGTTAACGCAATGACAATATACAATTAATTTTGCTTAGAGGATGTTTTTAAAGTAGTCGGCGGTTAAAACCGCTACTACAAAGGCAAAGTCCACCTCCGTGGACTAGAATTTTAAAACCCACGGAGGTGGGTTTTGCTTGTGTAGCCGCGACTTACAGTCGCCAGGTAAGGTATTAAATCCAACTTTTAAAATTATGCTAAATAATTCATCTAAACAGTCTTCTCAATCAACTACAAACTTAGTAGAAGAAACTATTCCCGACCCTTGGGAAGATACTACTACTGTAACTGAATCAAAAACATTCTGTTGGCAAGCACCTGTTGATATTCATCCCTTGATTTGTGGTGAAGAAAAGCCCGAACTTATTGGTTTACCGCAATCAGAAGCAAGCAAAATTAATCCCATGCAAGTCTTAATCGAAGATGGATTAAAAATTAAAGCTTATGATAGTGTTCGGCTAAAAGAACAACTCAAAGAAGCTTTAGGATTGCTCTCTTGGATGCTAAACGTACCACCAGAATGTTTCAGTTGAGGAAGAGATTGTATTTACAAACAACAATGTAGAGACGTAGCATTGCTACGTCTCTTTTTAAAGTAATGCATTACCGATTAATGAAACTTCCTAAGCCGATTGATGGAAGAAGCACATCATATCTTTGATTTGGAAATCGTCAAAGATATTACCAGGTGTGGAACCAGGAAAACCAACTGCTTCAATCTGGACTTCATTGTTACCGTTTTTAAGATCGGAACCATTAAATGCCACCATTTGGGTATACCAATATTTAGCATTTTCGTTCTTGTCAGCAGTATTCAAACCACCGTAACGAGATATCTTGCCAACAACTTTGTTATTCAGTTTGACGTTGACATCAACGTTTGTATAAGTCAAACCTCTGACGTTAAAGATAAAGAATCCTGGAGAAGCAGAGCGACGACCTCCTGTATTGAATGTTCTTTCCCATACAGGTCTACCGTCACCAATCGTTACAGGTGCATCACCTACAACTTGAGTAAAATCACATAGTACCGGCATATTTCAAACTCCTTGTTTATATTGATATAGCTGGGTTTACGTAAAAAAGGTCTATTAGTCGAAACCTTAAGTTACAAAAGCAAATCGACAGCAGCAAACAATCTCTTTTTGCCGCTATTCGTCTATATTTTTAGCTTAAAAAATCAATGTGAGAAACTTGTGAGCAAAATATTCTCTTGTTAAAAATAATGCTTTGAGTATAGTTATCTATAATTCAATTAGACAGAATACACGAAACTACTCTCCTTCCCCTCTCCTTAATAGGTCGAGGGGTGTCCGTAGGACGGGGTGAGGTTCCGGAGTGTATTGAACCGGAGACGGAGGGAGCTTTTTCAGCGATATTCAACTGAAAACCGCTACATTTAGTGCAAGTACAACCGTATTGTTATTTTGATATGTATCTAAAATTATCCTAAAGACATATTTACAGTTGTTATGTTTAAAACCGTACAGATATAAATTTTAGTCTTATATAATCTTATAAAGAAGTAAATAGCTAATTTCACTGTAAATATGCGATTAAGTTAAGGTATTAAATTCGACTTTTAAAACATCCTCTAAGCTTTAATCAATTCAAATGCTTTTGATTTTCCTGCTAAATACTGGTATTTTGCCTATAAAATACCCTATTAATGTGAAACCGAATGCCATTTGACAAAAGCAATGGTCAAACAGCTAATCGATTATTGGCAGCTTTATCACCAACGGAATATCAGCGGCTTTTACCAGACTTCAAAGAAGTGTGGTTAGAAAATAAGCAAGTTATTTATCAACCTAATGAGGAAATAACAGAAGTTTATTTTCCGCTTGATGCTTTGATTTCTATCGTTTCTACTTTGAAAAATGGTTCGACAACTGAGATCGCTGTAGTAGGTAATCAAGGGATGGTTGGCTTACCGGCTTTTTGGGGAGGAAGCAATTCTACTGTTAATACGGTAGTACAAGTTGCTGGAAATGCAATTAAACTTAGTGCTAATAAACTCAAAAGCGAATGTTCTCAAAAAGGGAAGTTGGAAAAATTACTTCAAATTTACACCCAAGCACTATTTGCTCAAACAGCCCAAAATGCAGCTTGTAATGTCCATCATAAGATAGAGCAAAGACTAGCTCGTTGGTTGTTAACTGTAGCAGACTGTATTCCACAAGATGAATTACCGCTAACTCAAGAATTTATGGCTAGTATGCTTGGGGTGCGTCGTTCGGGAGTTACCCAAGCTGCTG
>CAYMZW010000839.1:0-2282 GCA_964395005.1 uncultured Rivularia sp. | reverse complement strand
TGTTCGGTTTGTTGTAACATTAGACGCACTAAAGTAGTAACACTCATTACCAACGAACTTTGATCCACAGTTTGGAATTTCCAGCCTAATTTAGCTGAATAGTCATTGATTATGCTTAAAAATCCCAATCCAGAACTAGTGTTATCTTCTGCATCGGCTTCCGCATTTCTTTCCAACTGGCGAATATAAAGTTCATCTGGATCTGAATTATCCAGTTCATTAATAAATTCTTTTAACCTTTCGGCGTTTGCAGGAACAATGGTATTTTCCAGGAAAAATCGGATTTCGTTAGATACTAGTTCTATATGAAAAGTGATGGGATATTCAGTCTGCTCGTTGCAATACTTCATCCCATTTTCTAATAATTCATTAGCAATGTAGCTAGCCGAACTTTTTATTTCAGCTAAATACTCTGTATTCTCAGATTCATTCTCATCCACGTTTAATAGAGTTGCCAGGTACTCAGCAACATAGTCAGCAGATAAACCATTATTGCGCCAACGTTCGCTAACTGGTACTGAAGAAGGCGAGAATCCTAAAGTTAAATTTTCTTTTTTTTGTGTTGATTCAACGAAGTCACCAAATACTTGCACCACCGCTATATCTCCTCCTAATAAATTATGCCTAAGCGCTATGTTTTTCGATCGGTTTTAGCATAGATTTCGGTTAGTTGATAGTTTAAAACTGTTAACTGCTAACTGTTAAACACCAATCGGTTCTAATTGCTCAGACTCCAACTTATTGAGAGAAGAACCCGTATTTTTCTGCTTCAATACCAACAGCGTGATATCATCAAACACCTGTTGTAAACCAATGTGCGATCGCACATCTTCAATTACGGCATCTTTAATTTCAGTAGCACTCAACTGACGGTTTTGTTTAATAACTTCGCAAAGCTTCTCAATTCCATAAAGATTTCCATGAATATCCTCAGCTTCAGTAATACCGTCAGTAAACAGTACCGCAACATCACCAGTATCTAACTGTATTTTCTGCTCGCCGACAAAATCGGCAATTTCATCATCTAAACCAATAGGGAAACCTAAATCGGTAGTATCAAGTAGTTCAACTTCACCGTTGCTACGTGCTAATATCACCTCTTCATGCTGTCCACTTAATATTAGTTCCCCATTGCTGTAATCAATCAAAGAAAGAGTAAGATTCTTACCCGAATCCATGCGCTGAATATTTTTATAAATGGTGCGGTTTAAAATATCCATAAATCTGACTGGGTTGGTTTCCTCAACTTCTTGCAGAGTACGCACAGCAGTTTGCACCATCAACATCAGCATTCCACTTTCCAAACCATGTCCAGTTACGTCACCAATACCGATTTTTATTTTTCCATCAAGGTTGAGAACATCATAATAATCCCCACCAACTTCATCCGCAGGTTCCATATATCCAGCAATATCTAATCCCTCGACTGACTCCAATTCCGAAGACTTAGGTAAAATCATTTGCTGTAAGCGTCTGGTAATATCCAATTCGGATTTTAAACGCATATTATCAGCTTGCAAGCGTTCGTTAAGCTGAAGAATTTGTAAATTCGCAGTTTCAATTTCTTGATCAGCTATTTGCATCCGCTTAAAGCTGCGGGATAAAAGAACAAAAAAGTTTGTTAAAGCAAAAACCATTCCCACAAGCTGAATCAGCTGCAAATATCCAGTTTTTGTTTGAGCTATTTTTTCTTGTTCGATAGTTAAATCGTTCATTAAACTTAGAAGCTTAAGATTATTCTCCCTTGCATATGCAACAGCAGCTTCTAAGTCTTCAATTTGAATTGATTTATCTGCTTTTAGAACATGCTGAAGCTTTTCTTTATAGGGATTCCAAATTTCAACAGCATCTCGAATAATTTGTCTTTCTTTCTGTGTTTCTACTGGTTTTAAATATACAGATTCCCCATCAGCACCCTTAACGCTTTCTCCTTTTTGAAAGCCATTTAGAGCATCATCAAATAGTTTGTATGACTCATTTAATCTTGCTTGGGAATCTTTAAAATAATCACCAGCTTCCTGTTGGTTTTTAACTTCTAATAGCGATTTTGTCATTTTTTGAGAAAGCATCCTTTGCCTTCCCGCCAAATTGATACTTACTGTATCTTTCTTAAGCAAAGTTGAAAAAATAAAGCTAGGAATCAAAACCCCTAAGTTAAAACATAAGAACAATCCAGCAGAAATCAGAATTGGTCGGTATTTATAATCACTAAATATAGTTCGCCATTTGTTTTCATTACTTATATCTTTCATCTTTTATATATAGTTCTATATAATTCTATT
>CAYMZW010000838.1:0-2284 GCA_964395005.1 uncultured Rivularia sp. | reverse complement strand
AATCTAATTCTTGCTTTACACCTGGGTTAATCTTTTTAAATAGCAATACTTGCCAGGTGTATTGTTGTTTATCTTTAATACCAACTTGGGAATGATACCGCAAAACCCCTGGCGCGTCATGATGTTGACGCAGCATTGCAACGGATTCTTTTGTCGAAAATCCGATTGTTGTAAATAGAAAAATTAAGATTATAAAACAGTAGCGCAATAGTTTTTTCATTAGTTTGGGCATGGGGAATGGGGAATTGGGCATTGGGTATCGAGTATTGAGTATTGACTTATAAATCATTTGTGACGGAGAATTTTCCTCTATGATTATTTCCAATTTCTATTTTTAAACTCTCACTATTTCAATTGGCGATCGCTAATTACCAATTACCAACTACCAATTCTCCATGCCCAATCCCCTATGCCCAAAAATATTGTAAAACTTTGGATAAGATTTGAGTATTATTCTGAAAACCTATTGGCATCTTGCAGGAAAGGGAATACACTGAAGTAATAAGTACATATGTTCTGTTAACTTAGAATATCAAACAAGACGGTTTATCGCCAATTCGGGATAGGGGCGTTATGAATAATTCTCACAATAAAACAGGTGCAAGTAAGGGAATTCCTAACTTAGAGCTTGTCGAGCAAATAGATTTGATGATTCGAGCGCGGTATCCTTTACTATATATGGTTGCCGTGGAAGAAGAGCCTTTAGAAGAGGTTTTGTTTAAAGTTGCTGGGCTTTCGCAACCAGCGCGTCAGGTATTGTATTGGGATGTCGTGCGGGGTTGGAGCGATAACGGTGCGGATAAAGGCTCTGTGATGCCAGCGCTGGCTCGCATTGGTAAAACCGACACCCAAAAATCGGTAATATTCGTGTTGCGGGATTTGCACCCCTATATGAAAAATCTGACTACGGAAAAAAGTGCGCCGATTGTGCGGGAGTTGCGAAATTTAGCCAGAGAATTGAAGCGCAGTCGCAAGTCGATTATTCTTACCAGCCATACTTTAGAAATACCTGAAGAATTAAAAGAGGAAGTTACGGTTGTTGATTTTCCTTTACCCGATGTAGAGCAAATTAATTATTTAGTCGAGCAGTTGGTGGTACCCGAAAAGCTGAAATTAGAAGGTTTGGCAAGAGAGCAATTAGTAAAAGCCTGTCAAGGATTGAGTCGGAGCCGGATTCAGCGAGTTTTGGCGAAAGCTTTGGCAGCAAAACAGCAGGTTAATGAATCTGATATTAGTGGTGTTTTAGCAGAGAAAAAGCAAACTATTCGTCAAACCGGGATTTTAGAATTTTTTACACCTTCCGAATCCTTGAAAAGAGTGGGAGGATTAGATCAACTTAAACAATGGGTGCAGTTGCGTCAAGATGCTTTCACCGAAGAAGCCAGACGTTATGGAATTCCCAATCCTAAAGGAGCATTATTAGTAGGAATTCAAGGTACTGGTAAATCTTTGAGTGCAAAAACCATCGCTCATGAATGGAGATTACCATTGTTGAGACTCGATACCGGGCGTTTATTTGGCGGAATCGTCGGGGAAAGTGAAAGCCGGGTGCGTCAAATGATTCAATTGACAGAAGCAATGGCTCCCTGTGTATTGTGGATGGATGAGATAGATAAAGCTTTTGGCAATATTAGTAGCGGTGTTGATGGAGATTCGGGAACATCAAGACGAGTATTCGGTAGCTTGATTACCTGGATGCAGGAGAAAACTAGCCCGGTATTTATTGTTGCCACGGCGAATAACGTGCAAATATTGCCAGCAGAATTATTAAGGAAAGGAAGATTTGATGAAATATTCTTTTTAAATTTACCCACGGAAGCCGAAAGACAAGACATTTTCAAAGTTCATATACAGAAATTACGTCCCAACCGAGTGCGAGATTTTGATTTAACTTTATTAGCAAGTAGAACAGAAAATTTTAGTGGTGCGGAGATAGAGCAAGTAATAATTGAAGCAATGCACAATGCATTTTCTAGTAAACTTAACGGACATCGCCGGGACTTTATTACAGAAGATATTCTTAGAGCTATAGAAGTTACAGTACCTTTGGCTTCTATTGCAAAAGAGCAGATTGATGCATTAAAACAATGGGCTGCTCAAGCAGGAGCGAGGAGTGCATCTAATGACGTGCAGCTAGTAGAAGAATTGAAACAGTATAGCTCCGGGGGGATTTCTCCTTTGGAAGTCGATTAAAAAGTTAGGAGTTAGGAGTTAGGAGTTAGGAGTTAGGAGTTAGGAATCAGGAGTTAGGAGTTAGGCGTTAGGAATTAGGAGTTAGGAATAT
>CAYMZW010000837.1:0-2289 GCA_964395005.1 uncultured Rivularia sp. | reverse complement strand
CTTATAGTCTGAGGGCATCAATTAAGTTCTAAAATAAATAAAACCCGAACCAAACACCAACAAGATGAATTTAATTCTATGCCACACAACAGCAGATTTTGACACTTTAGGGGCTGCGGTGGGGTTGACGCGGTTGCTTGAAGGTAGCAAAATCGTTTTACCTGGTGGCTGTCACCCTACTGTTAAAGATTTTTTAGCGCTGCATCGAGATGAATATCCGATAATCGAACGACGTGCGGTAATTACTGAGGATATTCGCTGTTTGGCTGTGGTTGATACTCAGCAGCGGTCGCGGTTGGGGAAGGCTGCTGATTGGTTTGATTTACCTCATATTGAAAAAGTTATTGTTTACGACCATCATTTAGAGCAAACTCTTGATATTCCTGCTACTGAGCCTCATGTTTATCCAGTGGGTGCTGCTACTACTTTGGTTGTACAAGAATTACAAAAACAGAATATTTCTTTAACTACTACCGAAGCTACAGTGATGGCTTTAGGTATTCATGTTGACACAGGTTCTCTAACTTTTGAGCATACGACACCGGAAGATGCTTTGGCTTTGGCTTGGTTGATGCAGCAAGGTGCTAGTTTGTCGGTGGTGAGTGACTATATTGAGCCAGGATTATCTCCTCATTTGCAACAGTTACTAAAAATTGCTTTAGAAGATATTCAAACTGAAAAAGTACGCGGTTACAAAGTTGGTTGGGTAATTCTCAAAACTGAAGAATTTGTGGCTGGGTTGTCGGGTTTAGCGTCAGAATTGATTGATTTGATGGAAATTGACGCTTTGTTATTGGCTCACGAATACCAAAAAAAAAGTAGCAATGGTTTGTCGGTGATAGCGCGATCGCAAATTCCCGATACTAATCTAAATGATATTTTGGCACCTTTTGGTGGTGGTGGCCATGCAAAGGCTGCTTCAGCAAGTTTGAAAGATGTAAATTCTCAAGAAACATTAAATCAAGTTGTTGAGGAGTTGAAAAAATCTATTCCCCATCCACCAACTGCGCGAGATTTGATGTCTTCTCCGGTACGTACTGTCTTACCAGATATCACCATTGAGGAAGCGCATCGGACTTTGTTGCGTTACGGACATTCTGGTTTATCGGTAGTTGATGCTTCGGCGGATTTGGTTGGGATAATTTCTCGGCGCGATTTAGATATTGCTTTACATCACGGTTTTGCTCATGCTCCGGTGAAAGGCTATATGTCAAAGAATCTCAAGACGATTTCACCGGATGCGGAATTACCCGAAATTGAGTATTTAATGGTTACTCATGATATCGGACGTTTACCAGTTTTGGAAGATGGAAAGCTGCTGGGAATTGTAACTCGTACCGATGTTTTACGAGAATTACATCAAAAAACTATAAACCAACACAAAGAAGAAGAGAAAAGAGATAATCCAGAAACTCCGACTTTAGCTGAATTACGTAATCGACTTGCACCTGCTTTATGGGAGTTTCTCACCAAAGTTTCAAAAGAGGCAAAGCAACGAGGTTGGCATTTATATATAGTAGGTGGAGCAGTAAGGGATTTATTATTAGCAAATCCCGATGAACCATTATTAATTCCAGATATTGATATGGTGGTTGATGGTTTTCATAATGCTGCCGATGTAGGTGCCGGTGTCGAATTAGCTTCAGCGATTCTGCAAATTTATCCCGGTGCGCGTTTGGATGTCCACGGTGATTTTCAAACTGCTGCTTTGTTATGGCACAACGATGATAAGTTAGATTCGTTATGTATAGATATCGCTACGGCAAGAACGGAATTTTATCCTTATCCAGCAGCGAATCCGGTAGTTGAAGCAAGTTCGATTCGTCAAGATTTATATCGCCGCGATTTTAGCATTAATGCTTTGGCTTTGCGGTTAACTCCTCCTCAACCAGGTAAATTACTTGATTTCTTTGGTGGGTTATTAGATTTACAAGCTCAACAAGTTCGAGTTTTACACGCTAATAGCTTTATTGAAGATCCAACAAGGATTTATCGTGCTGTTCGGTTTGCGGTACGTCTGGGTTTTCACTTAGAACAACAAACTGAAGAATATATTCGCTACGCCATCGAAAGCGGGGTTTATGACCGTACAGCACAGCAAAATTCTAAAACACCAGCTTTACAAACTCGTTTGAAGTCAGAATTAAAATACATTTTGCAAACTTCCTATTGGAAAAGTGCTTTACAAATGTTGGGTGAATTAGATGCTTTGAAGTGTATTCATCCGACTTTGAAATTAGATGAAGAATTACTCAAGCAATCGCATTTAATGGAGCGTTGTTTGCAAAA
>CAYMZW010000836.1:0-2292 GCA_964395005.1 uncultured Rivularia sp. | reverse complement strand
TTTATCGTGCTACGATTTGGGATGTTGTAATTCATCCAGACTTTCGTGGAACTGGGCTGGGTAGTAAATTAGTCGAAACGGTTTTGAGTCATCCTCGGATGAATAAGGTTGAGCGTGTCTATTTGATGACGACTCACCAGCAAAAATTTTACGAAAAGATTGGCTTTGAGTACAATAGCTCCACGACAATGGTGATATATAATAGCCCGAAAAATCTCACAAATCTAGACAGTTTTACTGCTGTAACCCAGCTAACTGAGTCGCTAGAGGGATAGAAATTTGCAACCTAGAATGTTCCTCTCTATTGTCGGGGTAGGAAACAATTTCGAGTTTTCCTTTCATTACTTCCAGTAAGGTTTGATTTAGTAATAGCTTCATTCCTGCTTGAAGTAATTTGATTTCTTCTTCATCTATCTCTCTATCGCCTTCCGACTCAATTAAATCTACGGGTTCGCTAGAAGGAATAGCTTCGCGGGGTACATCCAGCCAAATCAAAGCAACATTATTCTCATCATCAGTTTTGCTAGAAATAGATATTTTACCTTCCTCCATCCGAGAAATAGCAGTATCTACCAAGGTAACTAATATTTGTTTTAACCAGCGCCGATCAGCACAAACATAAATTTCCTCGTTTGCTTGTAATACCTCAAACGGGTAATTACGATTTTCAGCAAGCATATAAGTTAATTCGTATACTTCCTGTAAAATTTTATTTAATGAGTACGATTGAATATCTAATTTACTATTGCCATGTTCGGCTCTGGCAATATGAAGAATTTCGTCAATAAGATTTAATAACTGTAAAGCTCGTTCGTGAGCTTGCCCGATAAATTCGCGTTCTTCCTCTGGATTTTCACATAAATCCGATAAAATTAATTGATGCAATCCGATTAAACCATTAAGTGGCGATCGCAATACATGAGTAGTTCGAGCCAGAAATCCAGCTTTAAACTGACTCATTTCCCGTGCCATATGGTAAGCAAGTTCAACTTCTCTCATCCTTTGAGATAGTTCCGACAAATCTTGTTTATTTTCTAATTCTGGCGCGGTAAATTCCGATTTATTAGAAGTCTTTGAGTTGAACAAAAACTTGTAAATGCTTATTCCTGATGCTAATCCAGCTGCAAAATATATCCAGTTATTCCAATCCATAATTTGTTGCTAATTAAAAAGTTCTTAATTGATTACAAAGGTACAATATTCGATGACCTATTATTTATAAATATTGAAAGTAATACAGGAAAACTAATTAGAGACAGCCAAAAAAACTGAGTACGCTTTTTTAGTTTCTGCTCGCTCTTTCAATAATTAGTTTTCTGCGAGCTAATCAAATATTTAGATTCAAATATCCAAATATTCAAGTATCCAGATTAATAGCCCCTTGCCGTAAAATCTGCCATTTTTTACCATCCCACTTAGCAACAGTGGAAGGAATACCTATAGCAGGCGTTTTACTATCATATGCTGTTGTCGCCAAAGTTAGTATATTTGGAAACTCTGCTTCAATTTCTGCGATGGTTTGCAAAGGGGGTTTTCCAGACAAATTAGCGCTAGTAGTAGCGAGCGGACCTGTTTGAGCTAAAATACTGCGAGCAATATCGCTTCGAGGAACTCTAACCCCAATTGTTGTAGGGTCATTAGGGTTCATGCATAACGGCACTTTCTCGGATGCAGGCAATACTAAAGTCAGCGCTCCACCCCAGTATTTATCCGCAACGCGCTGCCAAATATCAAACTCTTCTTGACTACCTTTTACATAATCCCATATTTGTTCAGAATCAGCAGCCATGAGTATAAGCGGCTTATCCATACTGCGCTGCTTTACTGTAAAAATTAATGGAGCATATTCCGGTAAAGCCGCCAATGCGGGAACAGTATCTGTAGGAAAGCTAATTACTTTACCACTTTTAGCTCCCTCTACCAACTCAGCGATAGAAACCTGTGTCATTTATCAGTGAACAGTGAACAGTTATCAGTTATCAGTTATCAGTAACCAGTGAACAGTTATCAATTATCAATTATCAATTATCAATTATCAATTATCAATATAGAGTATATAGCGCTTTTCACTTAGGTGTAATACAAAGAGAATTGATCGAATTCGGACGGGCAGGGATGCCCATCCCACAAGACTGTATTCGACTCAACCGAAAACCGCTATATTTACAACTTCCACTTCTAGCTCCTCACTCCTCACTCCTAACTCCTAACTCCTAACTCCTAACTCCTCACTCCTCACTCCTAACTCCTAACTCCTAACTCCCTACTCCCTACTCCCTACTCCCTACTCCC
>CAYMZW010000835.1:0-2292 GCA_964395005.1 uncultured Rivularia sp. | reverse complement strand
AAGGGCGATAATCCGTCATTTGTACCTTGGGAATAAGTGACGTTGAAGCCGGTATAGTCTAAAAACTTTTTGGAAAAGTTACCAAATTGCCCTTGCAATCCAATTGAACCTATCAAGGTATTTTGCTCGTCGCCGTTGCTGTAGAAACTGCCGGTTCCGGTTACGTTACCAAATACTTGTACGTAAGGTACTACTGGATTTGCAGTATACTTTAAACCTCCTTCTTTGGTTGGCGGTAAGGGTTTACCCTGCCAAAGGTTGATAGCTCCGCCAATGGTAGCGCTGGCTTGAAGGCGACTTAAAGAAACTCTATCGTTGCTTCTACCTATATCTAATAACTCTGCTCGATCCGTTCTAGCGCTGATTTGTTGAGCGCCTGCTTGATATCTTAAATTTAAGCCGGTTTTACCTAAAGGGATATTTGGAGAGGTTATTACACCACCAAAACTGCTTTGTACGGTTTGGAAACCAAGGCTACCGTTGTAAAGGCGATCGCGATAGCTGTATTCAAATGAGGCTTGATAGGGATCTAAAGGATTGCCTAATAAATAGTTGTATCGCACGCTTGCACGCAAGTTGTCTTCTAAGTCGGTTAAGTCGAAACTTGTTAAAGTTGTTCTTGCTCGTAGTTGAGAGCGCGGGGATAAGGTTGCATTAAAACTTGACTTTAAACCAAATAATGCTGGAATACCTTCGTTATTATTTTGTACGGCTTGTTGAGCAAAAAATTGTGGTGTAACTTTCCAGCTTGCCTGTGGTGTATTTAATACGTTAAATGAGCGTTCTAAGTATAAACCACCGCGTTCGTCACCATCAAAACCGATGGAAACAGGAGCGGGAGTGGCATCGCGTTCGGTGCGATCGATTGTCCTTGTGTAGCTGCCTATACCTAAAGCTAAACCTTGGTCGAATACTAAACGCGGTTTTCTTAATCTGAGTTTATCTCTTAAAGGAGAAATTCGTTCTAAAGTAACTGAGTTTGCGCGTAATTCTAATTCCGGAGGAGAAAAAGGATCGTTGGTGATGCGGACATCTTTTGCTTCCCACCCTTGCGGATAAAAATCGACTCGTGCTGCTTCAAAACGCAAGCGATTAACTTCACCACCTTGTCTGGGCCCTGGTAAGTTGCGAGCGCCCCTACCACCAAAACGAACGCCGACTCCTCCGGGGCTACCGATACCAGTTAAAGGTTGGCTTCGTCTAATTCTATCGCTGGGAGGACGACGGGGAACTCCACCTGCTGCTGTGGCAGGAGAGTCAAAAGATAAATCCTGTGATGTTCGGGCTACATTAACTTCACCGCTTCCACCTTCTAAATCCCCGGTGTCTTGAATAAAGTTATATGTAAATCGGTTTCCTCGTAAAACTTGTTCGCCTCTAGTGACTGCAACATTTCCTTCACCAACAGCAATTAAGTTATCTATATTTACCTGTAAAGTATCGGCATCTACAACAGAACCGTCAAATCTTACTATCACATTACCTTCAGCGGTGACAACCCGGCGATTTTCGTCATAAATCTGCCTATCTGCAACAATTTCAATCACTCTTCTTGTTTCGGTTGGCGCTTGTGAAGGTGGTTGCTGTTGAGTTGGCTGCGGTACGGGTATAGTTTGCTGTTGAGGAGTTTGTGGTCGAGTTTGTTGGGGAATTTGTGTAGGAATTTGCTGTGGAAGTTGTTGAACTTGTGCTTGAGAACGAGATTTAAATTCTATTGTTGCCGGAGATTTTTTAGAATTTGTATTTTGAGAGAAAAATTCTATTTTTGTTGGTTTTTGCGTTTGAGAGGTAGCTTTTTTCTTACCTGCGAGCTTCTGGGGTATTTTAGCGGAATTACTTGTAACATTCTCGGTAGCATCCGCTTTCTTTTGAGTAAAGCTGGCGGCTTCAAAATGCTTAAAACCTTCGGATGATGCTTGCTTGTTCTTTAATGGATTACCAACAATAAACTTTTCCTTCAAAGACGCAGCATTATCTGCAACGCTAACGGCTGAAAATTCCGGTGAGAGAATAGTTTCGGGTTCGCCAGTTGTCGCTTGACTTCGATCTTGACTTAAACTTAAAAAGGATTTTAGCGGAGAAAAATGTTCGTTCCCCTCGAAATTTGTTTGGGCTGTAGGAGATGGTTGGATGAGTGTACTTTTTAATGTACTTGAATTATCCGTAGAGACATCTGCTACAGCAAGGGAATCGACAACAATTGGTGATTCGGGCGGGGGCGCAACTGGATGAAGCATACTTACACACTATATAAGCCAACAAACAGTCTTTAAAGCAAGCTAAAGAACAGTT
>CAYMZW010000834.1:0-2301 GCA_964395005.1 uncultured Rivularia sp. | reverse complement strand
GGTATACCTAGCGGTACTGTTTATGCTTGTGGTAGCACTTCTTTACTTAGTTATAGTTACTAAAAATATAGTCAAATATATTAACTAGCTTTTAGCTTTGTAAGGCTTCATCCTTACTGGGCTAACTACAAGCCTCTCTATCAGTTTTCCCTTAAAAAGAGAATCACCGACTACCTTTCTAATACAATTAAGACTGCCATTAATGTCACAATTGTAAGTTTTACCCTCTCTTGATTTAAATAGTCCCCGATGTACTCTTTTACCTAAATATGTTTCATGCTTTTTAATAGGTTCTAAGTCTAGAAAACTACACTTACTCGTGTAGGATTCATTGACTTTATGTACCTTTATCCCTACTAATTGACACTTATAAATTAGTTGGGAAATAAATTTAGCATGAGGAATTGATGTAAATGATTGATTGGTTTTGGTACCTAGATTAACTGATTGCTTCCAATTATCATTTTTACCAATTATCAAATCTGTTATTTGATGACTTACTAGCTGATTTACAATAAATCTACTAGCTGTGTGGAGGTAATAGTCCACTTTATTATTACGCTTGAGAGTTAATCTATCAATACGTTGAGAAAAGTATTTACCCAATGGTAAAAGTGACTGCAATTTGGCTTTATATTTATTGAAATATTGATTAGTGCTTTTGATTGCTTTACCGCAAACTATAAAAGGTCTAAAATCATCTAAATTACTGGTAACTGTTGCTAGATTCGATATGCCGATATCTATTCCTGCCACTCTTTTATCTAAAATAGAACCCGAATCTTCTATACAGTCTTTTTCATAAACAACTTCAATTAAATAACAACCATTTTTTGGTATTATTCTAACTTCACAAATGGAAGTTTGTTTCGTTTTTATTTTTAAGTTAGTAAGAGATGGATTTATATAACCTTGTTTTAAAAGTTTTTTGGATATGGCTTGATAGTTATAACATATTAAATTTCTACCCGACGTTTTATGCTTATAGTTGGGTAGTCTAGGTTTCCCTAAAAATTTAGATTTATCTTGATTATAGGCTGCTATTGCAGCAAAGAATGATTTAAAACTTCGTGCAACTTGTTTTATTACTAATTGACTTGCTTTCGCAGGTAATGACTTATAATCAATACTATTTTTTAATTGATGATAAAGTTGATTAAAGCTTGGCACAACTTCTCCACTAAAAAATGCTTGACGACAAATGTATGTAGCACTGTTATAAAGATTTTTAGATAAGAATGATAAAAAATCTAATTCTTTATAACTCGGTTTTGTTGATTTAATTAAATGCCGTTCTACAAGTCTCATTTGTCTAAGCAATTAATAATGCATTCTTTTTTACGTTTTTGTCGTCTTAAACCATATATCCTTGCACAGAAAGAAGTAATTATCGATACAAAGTCTTGCATTAAGTCTTCTTTTTCTTCCCTCGCTTCATTAATTATTTCAATATCTTTTCCCATTTTATTCAATAAAGTTTTTATATAATTAAAACCAAATCTAGTTAGTCTATCTTTATGCTCGCAGACTATCAAACTATAATCGTCTCTAGATAAAGAATGAATTAATTTTTTACGAGAATCATTTACTCCACTACCTACTTCTTTGACTATCGCTATAATTCTATACCCCTTTGCTATACAATATTTTTCTACTCGTAATGCTTGAGAATCTAAATTTGCTTTATTTTCAGCACTAGAAACTCTTGCATAAATCAGAACACAATTATCTTTTAATTGTGAATCTACATTAACTATTATCGTACCGCTAGGTAGTTGTTTGGCGTTAAGTTCTCCACGCTTCCACATTCTCCATGCAGTTTGATAACTGATGCCTTGTTTTTTTGCATAATCAGATAATTTCATAGCTTCAATATTAGACTATATCTGAGAATATTTGACTAGATTTTAATTAAAGTTAATATATACTTCTTGGCGTGCTTGGAGAAGAATACGCTGAAAATAACGTCCGGGAACTGAAGCCAAAATTTGCGCCAAAATAAACTTCGTTCCCCATTTCTTATTTATTTGGCATAGTTTCTTATTTTTCACTACTATTTAAAAGTCAGTATATTAACCTAGCTAAGCAATCGTTTATTATATGCTGTCAAAAAAAAATTGCTCCGTAAAGCGTCAGCTTATTATTAATTCTCAATGGATGTAAAGACTTTACACACTGCTTTAATAACTCTTCATTACCTTTTTAAAAAAATAGCGATAGATGCAAAGAAACAGTAAACGCGCTTTTTTTTTGTAGCATTATTTACTTTTAATTACTACTATTGCCATAAGTACACATTTA
>CAYMZW010000833.1:0-2302 GCA_964395005.1 uncultured Rivularia sp. | reverse complement strand
TTGGTCGGCTTTAGAAGCAAGTCGCAAACTAATTACAAAAAAATGGTTTTCTTTTGTAAGTCTTGGAATTATGCTATTTTTCCTGAATTTGGCAGGATTACTTTTACTTGGAATCGGATTATTGGTCACAATTCCCCTGACATCCTGCATTATGGTAGCTGCTTTTGAAGATATTGTTGGTCTTAATGGAGTTTGAATAAGGAGCAAGAAGGATATAGCAACAAGTAATAAGTAGCCAGCAGCAAGTAAAAAGTGTGATTTCGGGTGATGATGGCAGAAGTTTTCTAACATATTCGCCAGCACAACGTCTATTTTTCTTTTCTACTTCTTACTCGTTACTTGCTACTTGCTACTTGCTACTTTATAATTACTACTCCTAACTCCTCACTCCTCACCTTTAACCTTTATTAACCAACTTCAACCAACTGAATGTCAAAAGTTAATTGCTGCCCTGCGAGAGGATGATTTGCGTCGAGGGTGACTTTAGAATCCGAGACATCTGTAACTATAACTGGAATTACTTGACCGTTATTTTGAGATATCTGTAATTGTTGACCGACTTCTACTGATAAATCTGTAGGTATTTGCTCTTTTTCAACTGTAATTACTAATTCTTCGCGTGTAGGGCCGTAAGCTTGATCTGGGGGAATTTGTGTAGTTTTGGATTCTCCGGGAGCCATACCAACTATCGCTTCTTCAAAACCAGGAATTACATTTCCCGAACCAAGAGAGAACTCTAAGGGTTCGCGTTCGACTGAGGAATCAAAGACTGTACCGTCATCTAATTTCCCTGTGTAGTGAACTTTTACGTTGTCACCAGCTTTTGCTTGCGTCATGTCTTTTCTCCTTAAACACTCTTAATACTTTACTGTGCAAATCGCCTTCCGAGGCTCGATTCTATTTTTTTTCAACGAAATTAAATTACTTGCTAATGGCTTTTTCTTAACTGAAATCTACTGAGTGTAAAGCCTTCTAACTTAAAGTTCCTACCGCGATTAATCAAAGCTAATTATAGTGAAGCCATATTAAACGGCGAAGCAGATAAATGCACTTTCTAACAGTAGTACTTACAACCAAGATCGTTTAAATATTTTCGATTTTGTTAAGATTCGCGAAAAAAAGAGAGTTAAGAGTTAGGAGTTATTTTTCTTCTACCCAATTCCTCCTTGCGCGAAAATATGCAACCCTAAATGTTTCGATAGTTCTTGACAAACTTTTATTCCGCGAACGCTGTTACCACGAGAATCTAAGGGAGGAGAAAATACTGCGATTCCCATTTGATTGGGAACTACACCGATGATTCCACCACCAACTCCACTTTTGGCTGGAAATCCAACCTTATATACCCATTCCCCTGCAAAATCATACATTCCACAGGTATGCATAACGCTGAGGATGTCTTTAATAAAGTCAGAATTTATTGCTCGTTCTTTAATAACTGGATTTACACCATTGTTTGCTAAAGTCGCTCCCATTAATGCTAAATCTTGACAGTTAATTATGACGCTGCACTGCTGGAGATATAAACTTAGAGTTTGGCTGATATCACCGGAAATCATCCCAAAATTACGCAGTAAATATGATATTGCCCAATTGCGATCGCCACTATTTTGTTCTGATACTAGTATGGGTGTGTCTACAAAAACTCTATGTCCGATATAGCGACGATACATTTCTAATATTCGCTTAAGTTTATGTGCGGAGCTTGTTCCTTCTATCAAACTAGTGGTGGCGATCGCTCCGGTATTAACCATACTGTTTAATGGTCGTTTGGATTTAGATTCCACTTTAATAATGGAGTTGTAAGCATCTCCGGTTGGTTCGACATCAACTTTGGTTAAAACGTAATCTCTTCCTTTATCTTCAAGGGCTAATCCGTAAGCAAAAACTTTTGAGATTGACTGAATTAAAAATGACTCTTCATAATCACCTACGCAGTAAACTTGTCCGTCTACTGTAGCGATGCAGATAGCAAATAAATCGGGATTAATTTCTACTAAACCCGGTTCGCTGACATAAACTTTTCCACGTCTTTCTGAAAGATATTTTTTATGTAATTTTTGTAATAATCCAGATAAACCCTCCGAAGGTACATTATATTGGGTTGTCAAATTTGACTGAATGGAATTTTGCTCATTTGAGGAATTAGCAAAGTGAAATTTTTGCTGTTTTTTTGGAGAAATTTCTTGGTTATCGGTAGTAAAAATGTGCAGTCCAAACTCTTGTGAAAGTTCTTCAAAAACTTTGACTCCCCTCCAACTTTTTTTGCGCTCATCTAAAGGTGGAGAAAATACAGCTATCC
>CAYMZW010000832.1:0-2303 GCA_964395005.1 uncultured Rivularia sp. | reverse complement strand
AACTTCCTCACTCGTTAGCACCTTTAATTCCAACATTAATTAATCCGTTACCTAGTCCATCAGATATTAAAAATCTTGTTCAAAACTTTTGTGATAAAAAATTTTCTACAAATAATATTAAATCTGAAACTTTAGTCCGTACTTGTTTGGGTTTACCGCTTGGTGAATTAGAAATGTTATTGAAACGTTTATCTAAATTTACTTATACCTTAGAAGAATTAATTGATGGAGTATTGGATTATAAGAAGAGTAAGCTAAAAGGTCAAGGTGTGGAATTTATAAGCGAACCTGATGTACCGAATGCTGCTGGTTTAGATTTATTGTCAGAAATTTTAGAACGTGCTGCGGTACTACTCAAACCAGAAGCAAAACAGCACAACCTTAGCTTCCCAAGAGGTATGATTCTTTGGGGACCACCGGGAACGGGTAAATCTTTGAGTGCGAAATTAGCAGCTAAGAAAATGGGTGTTCCAATGGTTGCTGCCGACTGGGCTGGTTTAAGAGGTGCTAATGCATACGAATCAAGGAAAAATTTACGAGAGTTTTTACAATTTTGTGATGCTAATGGAGAACATGGTTTAGTCCTCTACTTTGATGACTTCGAGAAGGGATTTGCTGGCTTCGATTCTGATTCGGACGGTGGTGTGTCTCGTCAATTAGCAGGAAAGTTACTGACGTGGATGCAAGAGAGAACATCACAGGTATTAGTTATGGCTACCGTCAACAGATTAGAGTTTTTACCTCCAGAATTAATACGTCGTTTTGATGAGATTATTTTTGTAGACCTTCCTCATACTGGAGCAAGATATGAAATCTTTAAATTACATCTAGCTAAATATTTTCCTGGATTAGATTTTTGCGAGAAAGATTGGTTGCGCTTATTGAGAGAAACGAAACTACTGACTCCGGCTGAAATCGGGCTGATGGTGAGAAAAACGGCACAGGAGATATTTTATCGGAATGCACAGAAGTTTCCCACTTCTGAACTTGGGAAACAACCTTTAAATGTTAGCGTGAGGGATTTTTTGGAAGTGCGATCGCAATTTACTCCTAGCATGATTCGGGAAGAAGAAAAAATTGTGGAGATTCGCAATAAAGCTGTTTACGCCCGCCCAGCTTCATCGCCAGATACAAGTCAGTGGGCTAAAGAACCGGAAGTTTTGTTTGGTAGTTAAAAAGCATAAAATATCACTATTGTGATAAATAACTTTACGTCAGTAGGAAATCACATTTCGGAGAATGATTGACTGACAATTATAAAAAAATCTCAGTATAGATTAATGAAGATTGCTCAATTTCTTACCTCAAAATTTTTTCCTATTGTACTAGCTTCCGTTACCATTTACTCAAGCTCCAAGGCACAAAGCCAAACTAATCTACCTACTCGCATTCTGCCTTCAGAAGAAGGTAATACTGTCTTATTACCTGACTGGAAAAGAATTTCATTTAAACAAATGCCACCAATACAAAATAGTGGTTCAACAAAATTTGAGGGATTATCCAGGAAATGGAATGTTGGAGATACTCCAGATAGATATTTAACTTTAGGCGATGTTGACGAAGCATTAAAACCTCAATTATTTAGCCTCAGTAATATAACTAATATCACTGGTAACAATGAAACTGATGTCTTAACTTTAGAAAATTTTCCACTACTAGGAGAACAGACTCTTCAACATTTAGCAGAAATGGTACCGAATCTAGGACAAACGAATATAGCCGAAATACTGCCCATCGCGGCACTATTAAAAGCCGAATCTCCTCAAACAAATATTAACACTTCACTCTCTAACCTTTTATCCAAAAATCCAACTTTAGGAAAGCTAAAACTCAATCAAATTGACTTATTAACATATACAATTGCTGATATCCCTAACCTTGATACAGTGCAGTTATTCAATTTCAATGGTTGGGAAAATACTTTAATTAAAGATATTCCAGGCTTAAACACTGTACCCGTAGCTTCTTTCCCCCTTCCTTTAAGCGAATCAGGTAATAAGGTAGCCAGAATAGATTTTATCTGGGGTACGGCAGAGAAACGCCGTCAGCGAACAGTATCTGGTTCAGATGTTGCAGGTTTTTCCGTACCTTGTGAAGCTGAAGATTGTCCACACATCGAACTTGATAATTTAGAAAATTCAGGACGCAATATTAGAGGTCAATTTGAAGGAAGTTCTTGGATTAGCGGAAAATATCAAAAAGTGGAAGGTGGTTGGGGTTGTTTAAAATTAGTAAATGCAGGAAAGGAACCCACTGGAAGATTACCTTATGGAAGCGCTTTTAAAGTAGTAGTTATGGAGCCA
>CAYMZW010000831.1:0-2313 GCA_964395005.1 uncultured Rivularia sp. | reverse complement strand
TAATTCAAGCTTTTAATTCAAGCTTTTAATTCAAGATTTTTATAGACCTTTTCAAACCGCTCTAAAGTACGGGCATTTTCTGAGGGAGAACCTACAGTAATTCGCAATCCTCCACCAGTGAGCCGTACCAAAGTACCAGAATCTTTCAATTGTTTATGAAGATTTGTTAAAGCGTTACTTATTTGTTTTTCATCTTGTACTTTAAGCCGCAGAAAAATAAAGTTAGCAGCACTTTCAGAAATTTGTAATTGGGAATATTGAGATAAATTTTCGAGCAATTTACTACGTTCGCTCAAGGTTTGAGAGACAGACTCAAGTAAAAGCGAGCGATTTTGCACAGCTATTAATGCGGCTGCGATTGAAAAACTGGGAAGATTATATGGTAAACGGATTTTTTCTAAAATAGCAATCAATTCTGGATGGGCAATAGAGTAACCTACACGCATTGCAGCTAAACGAAAACCTTTAGAAAATGTACGTAATATCACCCAGTTTGGATGTTGCGATAATTCAGAGGCAACAGTAGTTTGACTAAATTCAAAATAAGCTTCATCAATTACCACTAAAATATTTTCCGGCAGACTTCTTAACCACTTCAACTCTGCTGCCGTTAAGGAATTAGCAGTAGGAGAATTTGGGTGAACAACAAAAACTGCTCTTATAGGTTGTTCGCGATTAGTTTCTATAGCTTTTGAGGCTGCTTCTAAATCAATTTCAAAATTATCTGATTTTCTGGGTACCGTTACCACAGGAATACCTAAAGCTTGCGCCAAAATTCCGTACATTGAGAAAGTCGGTTGAGCCACAAGTACCGAACCATTTCCCCCCAAACAGGTAGCGATTAAGATTGAACGAATTAGTTCATCTGAACCATTGCCTAAAGAAATATTGTTACTTACAAAAATGTTAGTTGATAGATTAGCAGATTCGTTAACGTATTCACTAATCGCTTGCCTAAGTAAAACATGTCCTCCGTCTGGATAACGATTAGTTTCGATTAACTGCTTATAAGTCCATGCTAACTTTTCTTTTAACTCAGCAGGCAAATCGTAAGCACTTTCGTTAGCATCAACTTTATCCGATTGTGTTGGAGATGCTGTTACAGAAACGTCATAAACACCAAGTTGCGGTTTGTAAGCTGCTAATTCTACTAAATCGGTACGGAGGAAAGGAAGCATATCAATTTTGGATTTTAATAACGGATTTGGATTTTAATTACAGAGATATTTCTCTTGTACTACATCTAAATAACCTAATGTAAGAATCAGTTAACTTACATAATTTTTGTATATTTTGTATAATTTTAAATATTTTAGCCTCAAAATGTAGCTGAAATTACTTAATAAATAATTATACAGCATTCCATCCACTGTATATAGATTGCAGCACTGCGGTTAAATTTTGGGTAACTGGCAAAAATTTTCAATTGAGAGCCAGATTTCCATCATTACATTCCCCAACGCATGATTATCATTTAGTTCTATTAAATCTACCCAAGGACTTATTTGAGCGAAATTTCGGCTGGCTTCGATGGGAATCACTTCATCATGTTGCCCGTGTAAAATAAGCGTAGGAATCGGACGTTGCAAAAATTTTTCGTGATATTGATTTGCGTCAGTCAGAAAATCATAACTCAAAGCTAGCTCTCGTTTTTCGCCATAATGATGAATCATCAAAAAACCTTCTTGTTGCCAGCGCTGTATAACTTCCGTACCTAAAGTAGGCAGCCAGTGAGATAAGAATCCAAAAGCTGGTGCAAGTAAAACTAAACGTTTTATCTGTAAATATTTTTCTGCTACATAGGCTGCTGTTAAGCCTCCTAAGCTAGAACCAATAATGGTTACGTCTTTCTTCTGTTCTAAAAGTAAGGCAACTTGTTTAAGCTGGCGCGTAATTGTGAGGTGATAAAAATCGTCACAATTTAGATCGGGAATTTCCAGTTTTATTTGATTTTGGGCAAAACGATCGAGTATGTACTTCGCTTTAGTAGAATTAGGACTCGATGCAAAGCCATGAAGGTAGATGTATTGCAATTTATCAGTTATCAGTTATCAGTGAACAGTGAGCAGTGAGCAGTGAGCAGTGAAAGGAATTGCGTAGTCACTATAGGAAATATAGTGTTTCGAGTATTGAGATCCTTCAACCTCTTTAAAAAGCAGCTTTTTATAAGCCTGATTGTAACCAGTATTTAAGAGAATTCCCCGTATGACAGGCTTGGAAGCTTTTAAATCGCAATGATTCACTAATGACTACTTAAAATTGTTATTTGTGAGGTTCTATTCTATTTACGATCAATTATCGAATTGTTCATAA
>CAYMZW010000830.1:0-2315 GCA_964395005.1 uncultured Rivularia sp. | reverse complement strand
GTGCCGATTGGGTAATAGATTTAGGCCCCGAAGGAGGAGATAAAGGAGGGGAAGTTATTGCTGTGGGTACACCCGAAGAGGTGGCGAAGAATGAAAAATCTTATACAGGGAAATATTTGAAGCAGGTGTTGAAGCAGTATCCGGCGAGTAAAGTGGGGTAATAAAATGCTTCAAATTATATAAAACACTAAGCTTGTTTAATGCTTGTATGTCGTATTACAGTACGGGTGAGTCAACTGTGCATTATCTAGGGTGGCATGACCACCATCTGCTCGCCTTTTAATATGATCTATAGAAATAGAGCTACTGTGAAGATAGCCACCACAGATTTTACATCGGGGAACACTAGGTAAAGCATCTCTAATGAAAGCTGCTGTTTTTGTCTCTCTGGGGAATTTCTTACCTTGAGTTTCACTTGGATTCGGTTTTGTTTTTCTTTTTAGCGTGCCAAATTTATTTTCAGTAACTATCTGCTTAATAACATCTTTCTTATCCACACCATTTGACAGCTTATCAATAATTTCTAAATAAAAATCTCTAATTTTTTCATGAGCTTCCAATGCTTTGCTTTTTCTGACTATTTCAGGAATCAGATCATCCTGCCAAATGATTAATTCAAAATCTTCTCTAACATCTGTAAATTTAGAAAAATATTTTTTTTGCTCGAAATATGAGATTAAACTAATTACACCATAAAATGAACCAAGCTTAGGTTTACCAAGACCAGTATAAAAGTAAATGATTGGGTGAAGTCCTAAAGATGAAGCATGATTGCTATTTATTCTTTGAGCAATTTCTTTACATCTATTTAGGATTTTTATAGTTTTTTCTCCTGTAATATCTTCTCCGAACTGGTCATCTTCTTCTATTCCATTAACAAGATTTACAAACTCTAGTATTACCTCAAGCTTTTCTGAAGTATTTAAATTTCCTACAATAGGTACATCAAATGTTTTAATTGGATTTTTTAGTTTAGGTTCAAAAATAAGCTGATGTATTTCCTTCGCAATCTCTTCTACTTTTTCCTGTTTTTGCTGTGCAAATTCTGACCAATATTTATGTCCGTTACCGCTTCTTCTAATTGCACGAGCAGCGACACCATTAGGCGTTTTTCTAGCCTTTAATAAACGTATCTCTGTAGCACCAATTGGTGAAGCTTTCTGATTAATTTTAAAAAAAGAATCTTCTGCTTTTGATGAATCACCTTCAACCCACTGAAGTTGAACACCCAAAGCACCCAAATTTCTAGCTCTTTCAATAATTTTAGGATCTACTTGTTCTCCCTTTTGCGCTAAAGATTGATAATCCTTATAAGAACCTATTTTCGCTTTAACTATTTTTCTAGTTTCCTTAGCAGCATTCTTCTGTTCGTCTGTAAGTTCACCATCATAAAATTGCTTAGAAATCTTACCATCACCATAGTCATCGTTTATCCAAGCTATTAAAGAACTGAGCCTATGGGAACCATCAATGACAAAATAATAACTACTATTACTTCTCCAAAGAATAACTGCTGGTATTAAATCTCCATCTAGAAAACTTTCAATAAACTCACATATTTTCTGAGAATCCCATTCATTTGTTTCTCTTTGAAAATCAGGTTTTCTTAAAAAGGGATAGAAAAAAGAATTTTGTTCTAAATCCCGAACTGATATCATCGGAATATTTCTTCCTATATTTTTACTTTGCTCGTCTTGAATTTCAAACGCTTCTCTTGATATCAATGCATCTAAACTAACTTTTGAATTATCTTTTGTTGCCATCTTTACTGCCTATAAAGTTTCTTTAAATACATAAACTTTGGCAGTGTATCATAAATTAAGCTAAGTTCAAAGTGATTGATGTCACACTTAACTGTGCTTGTATAAAATTAAAAAGTTGCTCTTACAAATTATCTATTTCTAAGTTACCCATCGTAGGATTACTACATCCGACATCAAATATCCTCACGCGGAAAATTACTCCACATCTCTTTTCTAACTTCATTGATATCTGATTCAGTAATATCAGCATCTCGCCAAATTCCTCTCAAAGATTGTCGCGGCTTAGGTTGAATATTTGTTAATTCCTTTTCAATTTGAGGTGCAATTTGCATAATTAAGCGAACTTTATCTACAAGTGAAAGTTGCTTTACTAATTCTAAAGTTGCTTCTAAAGTTACTATTTTTTCCATTTATTTTACCTTAGCCCTTTTTTAGAGCCTATCACATCTGCATAAACAGCAATATAAAAGTAACGAGACTTTACTAGTTTAAAATAATGTCTCATGTATCCTGCACGACTTAACTTTTTTATTTCTCGTTACAGATTCAGTC
>CAYMZW010000829.1:0-2318 GCA_964395005.1 uncultured Rivularia sp. | reverse complement strand
TAATGAAAGATAGCAAAAGAACAGTTTTAGCAAATATTTATTTAGGACAATTTGCGAATGGTAATCATACAATAGCTCAAATACAAGTGCGTTACGATGATCCAGCAAGCAATATGGCACAATTGCTCTCAGATACTATCCCCATAGTAATTAACGCAACCTCTTCATACCAATCCAAACCTAATCCGCAAGTTCAGCCTCATGTTTTAGCATTAGCAAAATATCGGCAAACTCAATTAGCAGAAGCCAAACTGCAACAAGGAGATAGAGCCGGTGCCGCCACTATGCTGCAAACCGCAGCCAAAACGGCTTTACAGATGGGAGATAATAGCGCAGCAACCGTTTTACAAACTTCTGCAACTCGCTTGCAATCTGGAGAAGAACTTTCAGAAGCTGACAAAAAGAAAACCAGAATTGTTTCTAAAACCACACTGCAAGATTCTTAATTAAGAATTGGGAATTGGGGATTGGGCATTGGGCATCGGGTAAGCGGAGGGAGTGGAGGGGGTAGAAAAAATAATCATTACCAATTACCAATTACCCATGCCCCATTACCCATGCCCATAAAATCTATATAAATCTAAAAATATTACATATTCCATTAGAATATTTAGAAATCTGGATAATTTAACATATTTAATCATAAAAATACTGTATAGCTTTAGGTAAAAAGTTTTTGCTAAAAAAAGACTATTTTTTATGTATATTTGTTATAGTTGTAAAATGCAAAACATATCATATACTTAATACTTAGTTAAAATCGGATTTTTTTTGCTAATTAATAATTTGTAATAAAAAATAATAAATAAATATTTGCACATCAGTTAAAGGTGCAATATGTTAATAGATAGATATTTAAGCATATAAAGAATTGCCGTACATTAACGGAAAGCAGCTTTTTAAAATATTGCTTACTATTTGATAAGATTTTTCCTCCCATCGCCAAAAAGTCACGTTTTTGTCATACTAATATGACAATATAACGATCAACCTTTTTAAAATTGTCATTTTCCAAAATCAAAGTATAAAATTGAGTTTAAATTTATGAAACTTACAGTAGAAATGCAATCACAGCTTATCGTAACTTGTGTCAAAGACTTAACTCATCTTAAATACGGCAGCTTAAGTAAGTGGTCATTATATAGCAATTTCACCGTAAAATATGAATGGCACTGTCCGGAGAAAAACAGTCATCGCAAGCAAGAAATAGACTTTGAAAACCTGCCATTAGAAGCACAGATTCTGATTGCAAAAAAAGCGATTAAAAATCCTTTGCTAAAAACACTTGAAGACGATAAGCAATTAATGCTGGTTCATCTTGCTGTAATGGATAACAAATAAAACAAAGTCAAGGGTATTTGATTATAATGATTTCGTAGCGCTCCCCCCTTTCCAAAAACCACCGCAAAATGGAATACTTCTAGACGGAAACTTCTAAAAACCATTGTGAAACGAAAATTAGTTTTTGTTATTGCTGTATTCCTATTTGCTTTGATTGCTGGTTGCGAGCTGCTGTTAAATCAACCGCTTTCACCTCATTTAGCAATGGGTAATCCTAGTAATGCAGGGGAAAATCCGAATAACTACTTAATGATAAAACCCCAATATGCTTTATCATACAGTCGGGAACGAGGCACACCAAATTGGGTAGCTTGGCAACTCAATCAAAGCTGGTTGGGTAATACCGAGCGTCAAAACGATTTTCGTCCCGACGATTCGCTACCCTCGGATTGGTATCGCGTCAAACCAAACGATTATACTGGTAGCGGTTACGACAGAGGACATATGGTTCCTTCTGCCGATCGCACTGCTACCGTACAAGATAATTCAGCTACTTTCTTAATGACAAATATTGTTCCCCAAACTCCCGACAATAATCGGGGTGCATGGCGAGAATTAGAAGAATACTGCCGTTATTTGGTAAAGCAAGGCAAAGAACTTTATATTATTGCTGGTGTTGATGGTGGCTCTAGAAGAATTGGTAGAAATAAAGTTGTTACCGCACCTTCATATACTTGGAAAGTAATTGTAGTTTTAGATCAACCTGGGCAAGGTTTGCAAGGAATATCTCAAGATACAAGAGTTATCGCTGTCAACGTAACCAATCGTCAAAATACTGGCGATGACTGGAAAAGATACATAGTCTCAGTAGATGAAATAGAAGCCAAAACAGGTTACAACTTTTTGACTAAAGTACCAGAATCTATTCAGCAAGTCATTGAAAGTAAAGTTGATAGAAAAAGGTAATTGGGCATTGGGCATCGGGCATTGGGCATTGGGCATTGGGCATTGGGCATTGGGCATTGGGCATTGGGCAT
>CAYMZW010000828.1:0-2318 GCA_964395005.1 uncultured Rivularia sp. | reverse complement strand
GATATTTTACATTGGCGCGGTCAGATCCTAGCCATTGTCTTGGTTGTCGCTTGCGGAATTGCTAGTTTCGTTTCAATGTTGAGTGCTTATGAATCTTTACAGCTTTCTCAAGCAACTTACTATAATAACTATCGTTTTGCAGATGTTTTTGTTCAGTTAAAACGCGCACCAGAAACCCTAGCAAGAAAAATCGAAGATATTCCGGGGATTGCACAAATACAAACAAGGGTTGTGGTTGATGTAACCCTTGATGTTCCTGGACTTACAGAACCAGCTACCGGAAGATTGGTGTCGATTCCAGAACGGCGATCGCCAATGCTTAATGACCTATATATTCGTCAAGGACGCTACATTGAACCGGGTAAAAATGATGAGGTTATGGTCAGCGAAGCTTTTGCAAAAGCAAATAATCTGAAATTAGGGGATAAACTTGGTGCAGTAATCAACGCACGCTGGCAGAAATTACAAATTGTCGGGATAGCGCTTTCTCCAGAATACGTTTATGCAATTCGCGGTACGGGGGATATTTTCCCCGATGACCAACTTTTCGGCGTTTTGTGGATGGGAAGGGAAGCTTTGGGAACGGCTTTTAATATGGATGGAGCGTTTAACGATGTAGCATTAACTTTAATGCCAAGAGCTAATCCTCAAGAGGTTATTTTTCGACTCGATAAACTTTTGGAACAGTATGGTGGTAATGGTGGCTACAGTAGACATGACCAAATTTCCAACCGTTTTTTATCGGAAGAAATTACTCAGCTTCAAGGAACTGCAACCTTTATCCCGACAATTTTTCTCGGTATCGCGGCGTTTTTGCTGCATATGCTGCTTTCTCGTTTAGTTGGCACCCAGCGCGAACAAATTGCAGTCATCAAGGCTTTTGGTTATAACAATCTCAGTATTGGGTTTCACTATCTCAAATTTGTCTTATTAATTGTATTTTCCGGTGCTTTTTTAGGTACGGTTTTGGGTTTGTGGTTTGGTGTTTCTTTGACATCTTATTACACCAATTTTTTTAATTTTCCTGTATTGCGCTACAAAGCAAGCCTCGGTTTGGTGTTGGGAGCAATTTTAATTAGCGGTGGTTCTGGTGTATTTGGTGCTTTCAACGCAGTAAAACAAGCCGTTTCACTACCACCAGCCGAAGCCATGCGTCCGGAACCTCCAGCCAAATTTAAAGCTACCCTTGTCGAAAAATTAGGACTGCAAAAGTTTCTTTCTCCCGGTACAAGGATAATTTTACGTAATATCGAACGCAAACCTTTTCAAGCATTATTTTCTACTTTAGGAATTGCTTTAGCGATCGCCATTTTAGTTGTCGGTCGTTATTTTAGCGATGTCATGGTGTACATGGTTGATGTACAGTTCCGTAACGTGCAGCGCGAGGATGTAACTATTGTATTCAATGAACCGCGTCCGGCGCGGGTAAAGTATGAAGTAGAACATCTCCCCGGTGTGATCTACGCCGAACCATTCCGCAGCGTACCAGCTAGACTACGCTTTGAACATCGCACCTATCGCAGCGCTTTGACAGGAATTACACCTCAAGCTGAATTACGCCGTTTAGTGAATAGTAATTTAAATACCGTATCATTACCATCAAATGGAGTTGTATTAACAACACAGTTAGCAAAAACATTAGGCGTAAAAGTTGGCGATTTATTAACCGTAGAAGTATTAGAATCAGCCAGACCAATTCGGAAAGTAGAAGTTGTAGGACAAGTTGACGAATTGCTGGGAATGTCTGCATATATGGAAATTGGAGCGCTAAATCGATTAATGCAAGAAGGGGGAAGTATTTCGGGAGCATATTTGATGATTGATGAAAGCTATATCAATCGTCTCTATGCTTTACTCAAAAAAACCCCCGCAGTTGCTGGTGTCTCTATCCGCAAAACTGCAATCGAAAAATTTCAGGAAACGATTGCTGAAAGTTTGAGCATTTTTACGACTGTATTAGTGATATTTGCAAGTATTATTGCTTTTGGAGTCGTTTATAATGCTGCTCGAATCGCTCTTTCCGAACGCAGTCGGGAACTAGCAACGTTGAGGATTATCGGATTTACTCAAGATGAAATTGCTTTTATTTTGTTGGGAGAACAAGCCGTAATTACTTTAGTTGCAATTCCTGTTGGGTTTATGTTGGGGTTTGGTTTATGTGCTTTGATGTCTAGTGCTTATCAATCAGAACTTTATCGGCTTCCTTTGGTTGTTAGTAATTCCAGCTATGCGTTTGCGTTTATTGTAATTGTAGTGACTGCGATTATTTCCGGCTTGATAGTTCGTCGTCAACTGAAAAGTTTGGATTTGATTGCTGT
>CAYMZW010000827.1:0-2324 GCA_964395005.1 uncultured Rivularia sp. | reverse complement strand
AAGCCCCCCTTTTTTAGGGGATTGGGTGGTTCATAAGCCCCCCTTTTTTAGGGGGTTGGGGGGGATCGAAAGCCCCCCTTTTTAAGGGGGGTTGGGGGGATCGAGAATGTCTGGAACACGCTCCGATAACCTTATCACTGCGTAAATCCTAAATCTAAAACAAAACAAAAACATCCGTTGTTAAAATCCCCCAACTTGCTTCAACTCCAAATCCCGTTCAAAAATCTCATCAATAGCCAACATTTCCCCGTCAACTGTCATGAATTTATGCTCTTTAGTAGCCCTAATTATCGAACCATCTTCTAATTCATACTCAAAAACTTCCTGCATTCCGCGATTGTGCCACTGTGCGATAGGTTGTGTATAAACATTTCCATTTTCATCAACGCTATACACCGTACATTCAATTTTTTCCTCAACTATTTTACCTATCGGCATCAAGCCATATTCTTCAGTTAAAACTTCGGTGTCGTAACTTAAACAATATTCAGCAAATTTAATCATTTGGTCGAATAATGCTTCAGCAATTTGTTTGCTAACACCATTTTTTGCGGAACCATCGATAAAAATTTCGCGATGTTTCTGCATTTCTGCTACTTTCTTTTTACCCATTGCCCGACGCAGCAAATCGGCTTGCCCCAAGGAATAACCAGCCATGTCTTGAGCAATTTTCATGATTTGCTCTTGATAAACCATAATTCCATAGGTTTCATCAAGAATCGGTTCTAAAACCTTGGCTTCGTATGCTATTTGCTCTCTACCGTGTTTTCTATCGATAAAGTGAGGAATTAATCCTGCGTCTAATGGCCCAGGTCGATAAAGCGCTAATATTGAGGAAATATCTTCTATATTGGAAGGTTTCAAATCTCTAACGATTTGTCGCATTCCCGAAGATTCTAATTGAAATACTCCTTCTAATTCTCCCGCTTCTAATAATTCATAAGTCTTTCTAACATCGTTGGGAAGCTTCGCTGTCTCTCCACCTCTAGCTAATACTTTTTGTGCTTTTCTTTCGTGAGCGGTTATATCATAGGGATCGATTCTTCTGCCAATGGTTTTTTCTACTAAATCTATGGTTTTATCAATCATGGTTAGGTTTCTTAAACCCAAAAAGTCCATTTTTAATAAACCCATCGATTCTATATCTTCCATGTAATATTGGGTAATTACTGAGCCATCATTGTTTCTTTGTAACGGTACAATTTCATCTAAAGGTTCGGCTGAAATCACCACACCCGCAGCATGAACCCCAAAAGTTTTGTTAGTTCCTTCGATGCGAATTGCCATATCTACCCAGTGTTTTACCCCTGGATCGTTATCATATCTTTCTTTAAATTCTGGTTCGGGAGTATCATCGGCAATCATCTTTTTCAACTTAGCTGGTTTACCCCTGGCTACGGGAATTAATTTTGCCATTTTATCGGCTTCCCCGTAAGGAATATCTAACACCCTAGCAACATCTTTTAATACTGATTTAGAAGTCAATCTGTTAAAAGTAATAATTTGAGCAACCTTATCTTCCCCATATTGACGAGTTACATAATTAATAACTGCATCGCGGTTTTCTATACAAAAATCCGTATCAATATCAGGCATAGATTTTCTTTCTGGATTCAAGAAACGCTCGAATAACAATCCATGATGTACGGGATCTATATTCGTAATTCCCATGCAGTATGCTACCAAAGATCCAGCCGCCGAACCTCTTCCCGGTCCTACAGGAATGTTACTATCGCGAGCAAATTTAATGTAGTCCCATACAATTAAAAAGTATTCAGGAAAACCCATCTCCTGAATCAATTTTAATTCATATTTCAGCCTATCCGTATAGTTTTTATCTACTTCGCTACGAGATTTGCGATTTAATTTATTTAAAAGTCCATCCCAAGCTACTTCTTCTAAAAAAGTTTCGGCAGTATGACCTGACGGAATCGGAAAATGAGGAGTTCTAGGTGGACTTAAAATTTTATAAGGTTCAATTTTATCGGCAACTTCTAAAGTATTGCTAAGGGCTTCTTCTATTACATCTTCCGGTAAATGGTCGCGGAATAACTGCTTCATTTCTTCAGCAGATTTTAAATATTCCGTACCGCTGTAACGCATTCTTTTATCTTCAAAAATCTTCTTCCCAGTTTGAATACACAGCAAAGCATCATGGGCTTCCACATCATTACAAGAAATATAGTGAGAATCATTTGTTGCTATCAGCTTGATTCCCAATTCCCGCGCAATTTTGACAATTTCAACATTTACAACTCGATCTTCTTGAGAACCGTGATCTTGAATTTCTAAATAATAATCATCGCCAAATATATCTTGATACC
>CAYMZW010000826.1:0-2332 GCA_964395005.1 uncultured Rivularia sp. | reverse complement strand
ATTTTACGGTGAGTGATTTTACTAGCAGTCAAGGTAGCAACAATACCATTAGCAAATACCAAAGTAGCAGTTACATAATCTAAATAGGTAGAGTTAGGAGTACGAGTCCCGCTAGCCGATAGCTTAACCACTGGTGCGGCAGCTAATTCTAAAAGCAAATCTATGTCATGAATCATTAAATCTAAAACAACTGAAACATCATTTGCCCGATTTGAATAAGGACTCATTCTGTGAGCTTCTAACGCCAATAATTCCTCATTCTTAAGAACTTTAGTCAGTTCTCCAAAAGCTGGCTTGAAGCGCTCTATATGACCTACTTGTAAGATACAGCCGGATTCTGCTGCGGCATTGACTAAAGATTCTGCTTCAGAAATATTGGCAGCGATTGGCTTTTCAATCAGAACATGGATTCCTGCTAGTAGACAATTTACACCGACGGCATAATGTAAACGAGTAGGAACGGCAATACAAACCGCATCTACATGAGGTAACAACTCGCAGTAATCCTCAAAAAATTTAATTTTGAAATTACTAGCGGTTTCTAAACCTCGTTCGACATTAACATCGGACACACCAACTAGTTCCACATCTTTCATTGAACTTAGTACACGGGTATGATTTCTTCCCATGTTGCCAACACCAATTACGCCTACACGAATGGGGCGCGGTTGATGACGCTGTACGTATCCATTTTTTTCTCCCGCTGACATGCTGCTATCTTGCACTCTAATTTTCTCTCCTCAACCACCAACTTCAAAAACGCTACACTCGTTGGCTTTTATACTTTATTGCCAAAAAAGTAGCCACCTAAAACCATCCAGATGGTAACATAGAGGCTCTATTTATGAAGAATTTCAAAGTTTGCTATGAGTTCCCGATATCTATCTTTATTTTGTATAGTCCGTTTTTCTGGATGATTTTTTTAATTCTTTACAAAAAAAATATCACCTTTTTTCATTAGCTTCAAATTTTCGCTCTTTTATTTGAAGTTATTTCTAATCTGATAAATAAGCAATATTAGCTAAATACAGCGATTAATTTATACATGGATGATATTTTGAGGATAGTTTTTATATGTCAGACTAAAAACAATTATTAAGCAAAATTTGAAACAATAAGCAACTGTAAGATAAATAATTTTATCAGTACTGATTTAAAATATATTGTATTATTTTTTTGATTAAAATCTCACAAAGGTTTATTAAACTAGTTGGTAATATAAACTTTAAAACGTCTTTTAAACAATATTTTTAGAATCCCCTAAAGTTTAAACTATGAATCAATAAAAAGCGTGCAAGTCGGCGTAAAAAAAACCACCATCAAAAATGACTAAAAAGTATAGAAAATCAAACTTATTACTTATTAGTTCTTACTTTCGCGAAGCGGTACTAGCTTTAAAAAAGTAGGTTTTTGAAATCGAAGACAGTTTTTAGAATTATTTAGAATTATTTAGAATTATTTAGAATTATTTAGAATTAACAATAACAAAATTACTGTGAATTTAAGCAAGCAGTTTTATTAATTGCTATTTTACAAAGAAGCATACAATTATTTCTATATTTTCAAGTAAAGTAATGCCAAAACCTAATTATTAAAAATGAAAGCTATTATTTTATTATCTGGAGGGCTTGACTCTTCTACCGTTTTATACAAAGCCATAGCTGATGGATGTGAATGTTACGCTATAAGCTTTGATTATCAACAAAGACATAAAAAAGAATTAGATTCAGCACTTTCAATAGCAGAAAAAGCGGGTGTTATCGGGCATCAAGTTGTTAAATTTGATTTAACGCAATGGGGTGGTTCGGCACTGACAGATAATTCTATCGATCTACCTCAAGAGCGTTCCTTAGAGGAAATGTCTCAAAACATTCCCGTCACCTATGTTCCTGCAAGAAACACTATATTTTTAAGCTTCGCTTGTGCATATGCCGAAACCATTGCCGCAGAAAGAATTTATATTGGCGTAAATGCTTTAGATTATTCTGGATACCCCGATTGTCGTCCCGATTATATTCAAGGGATGCAAGAGGTATTTCGCTTAGGAACCAGACAAGGGCGTGAAGGAAATCCTATCAATATAGTCACACCTCTAATAGATTTGAAAAAAACTGAAATTATTCAACTAGGTAATAAATTAGGAGTTCCTTGGGAGCTAACTTGGTCTTGTTATAGCGGCGGTGAAGTAGCCTGTGGTGTCTGTGATTCTTGTCGCTTGCGTCTCGCTGCCTTTGACGAATTAGGATTAACCGATCCGGTGGAGTATGCCGTGAGGTAGGGAGAGGGGGAGATGGGGAGATGGGGAGATGGGGAGATGGGGAGAGGGGGAGAT
>CAYMZW010000825.1:0-2337 GCA_964395005.1 uncultured Rivularia sp. | reverse complement strand
AATGTAATTTTGTGGAATTTAAAAGGGAACTTTTTACGTACATTTATTGGTCATAAAGATAGTATTGCAGCCTTAAGTTTTAATTCTGATGGAAAAATAATTGCCACTGCTAGTAACGATAAAACAGTTAAACTTTGGCAGCGTAATACGGGCAAGCTGTTGCAAACGTTAACTCATCAAGACAATGTTTATGCCGTTACTTTTAGTGCTGATGATTCTTTGGTGATTACTGGAAGTAAAGATAAAAGTTTAAATTTATGGAGTTTGGATGGGAAGTTGCTTAATACTATCGAAGCACATCGGGGAAAGATTAAAGAAGTTGAATTTAGTCGAGATAATAATATGTTTGCTTCGGTAGATATGGATAGTAATGTAATTTTATGGAATTTGAATATCGATGAATTACAACAGCGCGGTTGTGATTGGTTAAAGGATTATTTGAAGACGAATGTTGATTTGGATCGGAAGGTTTGTGATTAATTGAAACCTCACTCTTGAAATAACTGGTTCCTAGCCTCTGGCTGGGAACCCATATCTGGAGGCTCTGCCTCCTTAGTGTGCGGGAGGGAGGCAGAGCCTCTTTAAATTCATTCCCAGCCGGAGACTGGGAACGAGGCTAAAAAGCCGGAGACTGGGAACGAGGCTAAAAAGCCGGAGACTGGGAACGAGGCTAGGCTAATACATTCCCAGCCGGAGACTGGGAACGAGACGTTGAGTGAATCAATATATGATTAATTATGAATTACAAGAAACTAATTTACCTAACTCTAACAATTGCCACCTTAACCACAACAAATACAATCATTCCACAAATTAAAACCCAAGCCAATCAACCGCAAAAGAAACAAATAGCAACTCAAAAAAAAGCCATCGATTGGTATTACAAAGGGATAATAAAAGCAAACCAAAAAGATTATCAAGGAGCAATTAACGATTTAACAAAAGCAATTGAAATTAATCCCCGATTTGCATCAGCTTATTATCAACGGGGTTTAATTTATGCTAATTATGCTCGCGGTAAAATATTACGTTCCGATGGTACTTTACCGGGATGCGTGAGAGTTGATAAATATAGTGTTAGCTGTGAAGTTAAAGTAACTGCTAATTGGAAACAGCAGAATCAAGAATTAGCGATCGAAGATTTTAATCGTGCAATTTCAATTAGTCCCCGATATGCAGCAGCTTATCATCAAAGGGGATTGATTCAAGAAAATCGAGGGGATAAGTTAAAGGATTTGCAGTTTGCAGCTTTAACTTATTTACAGTTTAATAATTATTTTGAAGCAGCGAATGTTTTAGAAGATATTGATAAATTGTATTTGGAAGAAAATCCAGATGGGGGAGTAATAGAACGTCCGACGGGTTCTCCTGGAGCGCTTTCTGAATTGAATAAATCCCCCTATCAGTTGATGAAAGAGGGACAAGATGCTTTGAGAAAATCGGATGTAAAAACTGCTTTGAGGAAGTATAGATTGGCTGCTAGGAAGTTGAAGAAGGATAGGAGGAAGTATAGGGAGGTGCAGCAGATTATTAGGGGGATTGAGGGGAAGAAGAGGTGAATGGGGGTTGGGAATTAGGAACCCACCCCCTAATTACTAAGGTTTATTTTTGCAATTGCTGCGAAAGTAAAGTTTTTAATTTAGGGCTAGAAAATAATTTTTGCGTATCCTTAATTAAAACTTCACCCCAGAGATTTTCCTTCAAGTATTTGATATCAGCAAATTTTTTATCTATTTTGAGAGCAGTTTTAGCGAATTTATAAGCTTGCTCATGTTCTCCTTTCCTATATAATGCTACTGCAAGAGCAAGGTTAACTCCAGCGGATTTATTATTAATTTCCAGGGATTTTTGCCATTGTTGAATAGCTGTTTCTATTTCTCCTTGTTCGTATTTTATTGCACCAATAGAATCAATAGCTAAGTAGTCTTTTTGATTTATCAACAATGCTTGTTTATAATCAGACATTGCTGCTGAATAGTTCTTTTGTGCATAATAAGCTATGCCTCTAAAACT
Source organism: uncultured Rivularia sp. (assembly GCA_964395005.1). Classification (GTDB taxonomy): domain Bacteria; phylum Cyanobacteriota; class Cyanobacteriia; order Cyanobacteriales; family Nostocaceae; genus Rivularia. The sequence continues at coordinate 324 of CAYMZW010000825.1, read as the reverse complement.
GTAAATACTGGGGAATTTCGGATTAATTTCGATAACTTTGTTGAAATCAGCTAGGGCTAAATCTGATTTTTTATGAATTGTGTAAAGAACTCCACGATGAAAGTAAGCTTGAGCATAATTAGGTTTTATTTTGATTGCTTTATTTAAATCAGTAAGAGCTAAATCTAATTTTTTCTGACTTGTGTAAATATGTGCACGATTTAAGTAAGCTTGAGCATTTTTGATATTAAATTCGATAGCTTTGTTGAAATCAGCAAGTGCTAATTCAGATTTATTTTTATCTGAGTAAATATTTCCTCGATGGTAATAAGCTTGAGCATATTT
>CAYMZW010000824.1:0-2340 GCA_964395005.1 uncultured Rivularia sp. | reverse complement strand
GTTCTATGAACTACATCTCTCGTCATATGGAAGAAGCTTATGGTATTCCCTGGATAAATAGACGTTCGGTGAGAGTCTGATTATGCAAAGGTTTTAACTATTAGTTATTTAAAATAGTTTATTTATTCATTAATAAAGTTGTATTTTATAGCTGTGTAAGCTAGGTTTTAAAGTTAAATTTATTTGTTTTTTTAGATTAATTATGCAATATTAAATAAACTATTTTTATCTATTTATTCTCAAGCGTTAATAAATGCCTCTTTGTTGTTTTAATTAATACAAAAAAACATATTTCTTAAAAAACATTAAATTCATATTTATGCTCTAATTAAACATTTTTTAAGTAAATAAGGTGCTATTTAAACCTATAATTACTTCATGCGTAATTTTTGATTTTCTAACTTTAGCTTCTCTACCTCTAACTTTAATATTTGATTCTCATCAAGCAATTTTTCTAATAAATTTTTATTTTCTACTGCATAATTTATCACTTTTCTACGATTTTCTAACGAAAACCATTTTTGATATATTTCTGTATGTACTTGTACTGAGTGCCCTAAATTATCTGCTGCGGCTTTAATGGGAATTCCATTCATGTGAGCGCGAATTGCCCATGCATGACGTAAGTCGTAAGGATCGAAGCCTACGTTAACTCTACGGAACCAGGATGAGCAATTAACTCGAATGGTGTTAATATCTTGGAATGTTTTTTTGCCTTCTACAATTTCTTGCAACATTTGCAGATAATCAGCGTTTTTTAGATCGAATAAATTCACCCATTCTGGATAAAAAGGCAAAACTTCTCTACTTCCGGTTTTAGTTTCACCATCAACTTTCCAAGTATTATTGATATTTTCTTTACTCAACCAATGCTCGATATTTGGATTTACAAATAATTCTCTAGGTCTTAATCCATAAGTTGCCAACATACCATAACACCATTGCCAAAGCTTCCAGCTATTTAAGTAAGCTTTTTTTATTGTTTTTTTTCGTTCGCTGGCGTAGTCTGCGAATTTTGCGTAAGCTGCGATAACTTCTTCATCACTTGGTAAATTTCTTTCTTGAACGGTTGGTTTACCCGAATAAGTAGATAAATCTATATTTAAATCAAATATTTTGCAGAAGACTTTCAATGATTTAACTGTATTATATAAGGTACTACTTTTAGGCTCTAGTTTATTTAAACTTGCTAAAATTTCATCCTTACAAACCAAAGTATTTAAACCAATATTTCTTTTTAAATAATCTTGATGGCAATGAAAAGTATGTTCGCTTTTCATGGTGCGTTTTCTAGTTTGGAAATACTGCTTTTCAAAATCTGGAAGCATCTGGGCAATCGTTTTAACTTGCTCTTTTGCTGTTAAAGCTCTCTTTCCTAAATACTTATCGTTCCATTCAAAGCATTTTCTTGCAGTTAGTTTACTTAATTCGTATGCTTCTTCTTCAGCGGTTTTTAAACCATCCAAGTTTGCTGGAATACCTAAAGATATCGAATATTGTTTGGTACCCACACCCTTTTTATCAATATCTCCTGGTTTCAAAGGTAGCGTCGCTTGTAGTTGAATTGAACCACTTTTAATTACTATCCCAACTTTAATATTTGCTTCCTTTAACCTAGCTTTTACTTTTACAACTTCCTCTGCAAACTTCTCTTTAAAATACGCTCGTGTTGCTTCAACCTGCTTCATAGTTCCCTTGTAGCTACCATCCGTAGTGTTAGGCGGCTCAAAATGCTCAAAAAATTCCGAATTACGATGTTGCTTCGTTTTTGGCATTGCCTTACCTTTGTATTAAATATCAGCTACAAATACACCGCAGTCTCTGACGAGCATTGTTCTTAAAGAACGAAAAATCAGTAACCACAAGCACTATAAATTATCGCAGATTTACTTACACCTAGTCAATTACAAATTTCCCTGGATGGAATACAACTTCTTCGGACCTACCAAGATTGCTGAATCTTTGAGAGCGATCGCCGCTAAGTTCGACGAGAAAATCCAAGAGAATGCTGAGAAGGTAATTGCTAAATACCAAGCTTCTACAGACGCAATCCTTGAAAAGTACGGTCCTCGTTTGAAAGGTAAGACTGTTGCTTTGATGGTTGGTGGTTTACGTCCCCGTCACGTAGTACCCGCATTCAAAGATTTAGGAATGGAACTTGTAAGTACTGGTTATGAATTCGCTCATAACGATGACTACAAGCGTACTACAAACTACATTGAAAACGGAACCATCGTTTACGATGACGTAACTGGTTACGAATTCGAGCAGTTTGTTAAAGGACTCAAGCCCGACATCGTTGGCGCTGGTATTAAAGAGAAGTATGTTTTCCAGAAAATG
>CAYMZW010000823.1:0-2342 GCA_964395005.1 uncultured Rivularia sp. | reverse complement strand
TGAAAACTTCTTGAGATTTTGATTTTTGACTAATGCTTTGAGCAACAGATACAAAATTGGAACAATAATATTTATCTATCGAAAGTGGAATAGCTAAAGAATCTACCGGATAAAGCGCAAATTTCTGTCCGGGACGAATAAACATCCTGGGGATAGCAGCAATAATTCGTCCTTGAATTAAAGCTGCGATATCAGGAGCGGGTAGACATAATGCTGTTGGGATTGGAAGGAGCGAATTCATATTTAATTGTTTATAGGTAGATTTAGGTCGATATTATCAGTGGTGCTATCAACGCTTTGAGGAATACTTATTGGTAAATCATCATCAGTTAAATCGCTTGGTTGTTCTCCTGATGGTTCGCTAAGTATTTCTCGAACCAAGGGATTATTAATTGCTATTTGCTCTTGTTTGATAAAATCAAAAATTTGTTCTTCAGTTAGTTCGTAACTTTCACAGTTAGATACAAACCAAATAGCCAAAAGAGATTTAATATCGTGGCTTTGCAGTTTTACCCATTCTCCACCTTGATGATGCAAAAGTTGTTTTAAACATTTGTTGGGTATAGATGCTCCAGAATTAATCTTTTTTGAGCGAACTAAACAACCACGGGTAATATCAAATTTTTCATAGTCAATTAGTCTTTTTAATGCGGCTCCTATATACTTTCCACCGGATTGCTGAATAACATCAACGCCAATTTTTACCTTGCTATCGTTACCAACAATTTTGAAATCAAGATATCCCTTATCTACTGCATTGGCTTGAATTTCTTCAACTGCTTCTATTGCTATTCCTTCTAATTCTTCACCCGTTAAACTTGAGAATGCTAACTTAAGTGCGTTGGAAATTGCTTCGTTATCTTCCATTAATTCATCAATAGAAGCTTCAACATTTGTTAATTCATTTTTGAAGTATTCTTCTACTGGACTTGGTTGTATTTTATTTGATTCAATTATTGGATTAAAATTTTCTGCACACCATTTTAACATTGACCTTATAGTTGGCTTACTCTTACCAAATTCTCTCAGCTTCTCTTCATTAAACGGATAAAGTGGATGTGATGGAATAGCTTGATTCTCTTCATAGAAAACTTGCAGCCACTGACTTACAATTGCAACAATATCATCAGAATTAGGATTACTCAGCTTCAACGGGTTTCTATCTGATTGCTCGCTGGCTAATCGATCAATGACAGCATTTGCTTGCGGTAAAACCCTTATTTGCTCGTTCCAAGTACCAGGATACATTGCTAAAACAAAAATACCGCGTTTCAGGCTGTTGTATAAATCTTTTACTAAATTAGCAACTAAATGCGAACAAAGTAAGCCATTATCATTAGCTTCTGTACTGTCTAATTCATCAAAGCAAATTACAGGTACTTTATAATCACTGATAATATCCAAAATTTGACGAACTGTTTTTAACCCTTCTGCTTCTTTATCATCTTTATCAAAATTTGGTAATCCCATTGCCTCAGCTTGTTTCTGAGTTAAATCCAATCCAGCTAACCAATAATTTGCATATGTGCTATGTACGGAAGATAGGGTCCATAAAATAGCTTTGACTAAGTAAGGATTAGTAATTTCAGGCTTATTTTGCAGAATAATTTCAGTTAACTTATCAATAAACTTATTTGAGTACTTTTCCAACCATTTTGGATAAATACTATTGATATATTGTTGCGGTGTATAGTTCCATTTTCTAACTTCATTAATGAAAGCTGTTGCGATTTCTTGCCACTGCATCACATTTTGACTACCATGCGCTCTTAGGCTAGAAGCAACAGTTTGCAGAAATTCGTACTTAATCTGATTTAAATTATCATACTTGCCCATGTAGATAAATAATGCACTATTTTCTGTCTGCAAGCGATGTCGAATTCTGCTAATAATATGGCTTTTACCTGCTCCTTTTTCAGCAATAATTGTAATCCCTACAGTTTCGCGTTCCCCTTTACTAACTTTATCCACTGCATCAAAAACAGCATTGGAAGCATGAGAATTAATTGAAAGTACATCAGGAAAACTTTTTCCCCATACTTGTGATGAACGGACAACAATATGTCCTGCGAAGGGATTTTTATTTTTAATTAAATCGTCAATCGAAGATGTGTTACCAGTCATGTTTTTTAAGATTTAATAAGCGAGGAAAAAAATTAACTTTTCAACTTGGAAGCGTAGCAACGCAATCCATCTAATTCGGTAGTGATAGAATCTTCTATTTTGTCCGAAGCGCTATCTTCTACACTCCCACCTTCAAGTTGGAAAATATCTTCTGCTTGCATCTCTAAGAGCCATTCACTGAACTGTTTACGAGAAACGCGATCGCCAATTGTTCTTCT
>CAYMZW010000822.1:0-2346 GCA_964395005.1 uncultured Rivularia sp. | reverse complement strand
CGACGGTTTGAACCCTACTGGTAGCTTCAAGGATAGGGGAATGACAATGGCGGTTACTAAAGCCAAGGAAGCTGGGGCTAAGGCTGTAATTTGTGCGAGTACTGGTAATACTTCGGCTGCTGCTGCTGCTTATGCTAGGCGCGGAGGATTGCGTCCTTTTGTGGTAATTCCTGATGGTTATGTAGCGTTGGGTAAATTAGCGCAGGCTTTGGTATATGGTGCGGAAGTACTGGCGATTAAAGGTAATTTCGATGATGCTTTGAAAATTGTCCGGGATATAGCTGAAGAATATCCGGTAACTTTGGTTAATTCGGTTAACCCTTACCGTTTGGAAGGACAAAAAACCGGCGCTTTTGAAGTGGTAGATATTTTAGGTGATGCTCCTGACTGGCTGTGTATTCCGGTAGGTAACGCAGGAAATATTACTGCATACTGGATGGGTTTTTGTCAATATCACCAAGATGGTAAATGCGGACATTTACCTAAAATGATGGGTTTTCAAGCTGCGGGTGCAGCACCGTTGGTAAATGGTGGAGTAGTAACTCATCCGGAAACTTTAGCTACGGCAATTAGAATTGGTAATCCTGCTAGTTGGGATAAAGCAGTTGCATCTGCTGCGGCGAGTCAAGGTGAATTCAATTCCGTTACCGACGCAGAAATTTTAGAAGCTTATCGAATTTTAGCTGGCGATGAAGGTGTTTTTTGCGAACCTGCTAGCGCGGCTTCTGTGGCGGGTTTATTGAAGGTAAAAGATCGAGTTCCTACAGGTGCCACTGTGGTTTGCGTCTTAACTGGTAATGGTTTGAAAGATCCAGATACGGCGATTAAACACAATAAAAGTCAGTTTACCCAAGGTATTGAAGCAGATATTAAAACTGTTGCTAAGGTGATGGGGTTTGAATAAGGCTCGTAGTTGCGCTTTAGCGCTTCCGGATAAGAGGCGCTAAAGCGCTTACTACGAACAAATTACAAATTTTCAATCGTCACCGTCTGTATTTCTTCAATAACATCAAATTTGAATACCCGCGAATAAAAATATAATTCTGCTTCCAAAGCGCGTTTAATATTCACTGCATTGCGAAAACCGTGCTGCTCTCCGGGAAAGGCAACGTAAGCGACTGGTAATACTTTGTTTCGCAAAACTTCAATCATCGTTTCCGCTTGGTTTGGTGGCACAATTTTATCTTCTAAGCCTTGGAGAAAAATTACCGGGCAAGTTAAATTCTCTGCAAAATTAATCGGGGATCTTTGTACGTATATTTCTTTCTTTTCTGGATAAGCACCCACCAATCTATCTAAATATCTGGATTCAAATTTATGGGTATCTCTAGCTAAAGCTTCTAAATCGCTCACGCCGTAGTAACTTGCACCAGCTTTAAAAGTATCAAGAAAAGTTAACGCGCATAACGTTGTATATCCACCCGCACTTCCACCAGAAATTGCTAGGCGATCGCCATCTACTAAACCTTGAGATACAAGGTATTTGGCACCATTCGCACAATCATCTACATCAACAATTCCCCAGTTTCCATCCAAACGCTGACGATATTCGCGCCCGTAACCAGTACTACCACCGTAGTTAACATCTAAAACAGCAATACCGCGACTCGTCCAATATTGAATTCGATAGCTCAAACTTGAAGATGTAGCGGCAGTGGGGCCACCATGACTTTTAACTAATAATGGTGGTTTTTCACCTTCGGGTGCCGTGAAATCTTTGTTTTGCGGTGGGTAAAATAATCCATAAGCTGTTTTCCCATTACTGGTAGGAAACTCTATCGGCTGCACTTGGGAAAAATAGCCTTCATCTATATCAATATTGCTAGAACGTTGTAAAACTTCTATTTTCTTAGTATTTAAATCTAGTTGAACAAGTTCGCTGGTTTGAGTCGGTTGCCCACCATTAAAGAAAACCTTGCCAGGTATTACTTTTATCCCGCTAAATTCCGTATAGGGTAAATCAAAATTATCGAGTTTTTTCGTATTTAAATCTAAGCTTGCTAAATACCAAATTCCTTTCTGGGTATAGCTGCAAATTATTCTGTTTGTTGATTCAATTGCATAGGTAGAGGAGCCTAAACCCCATTGTGGTTTACCAAATTCAGCCTCAATTGGAGTTAAATTTTCTACCTTTCCCTGTCGCCAAGAATATAAATTCCACCAGCCAGTTTTTTCCCAGATAAAATATAAAGTTCCATCATTAGACCATTCCGGTTGCCCAGCAGACTCATTCACACCACCGGCAATTTTTTGAGCATCAGCAATCGAGCCATCAGCTTGCACCGTACCAACCCATAATTCGGCGCTATCCCAAGGCATATTTGGGTGATTCCAAGTTAACCAAGC
>CAYMZW010000821.1:0-2364 GCA_964395005.1 uncultured Rivularia sp. | reverse complement strand
TTGCGTAACTGAGCTACATTCACTCGTTGTGGTGCAAGCTCGATGCCAACCCCGCTTTTGGATTTACCAAATAGACTGCTTAAGCCTTTCACCACTGTTTTGCTCGTATGAATACTAAAAGATTAAAATCCAAATGTGACCAAAAACTGCTCTTGATATCTAGCGATAAATTGAGTTGTTAATTAAAGATTGCTTTGATTGCTTTAAAAATGTTGCATAGCGTTTATCACCTCGATTTTGGATAAAGATTGTATAAGATGGTTATTCAAATTCATTTGTTCAAACAAATAGTTGTTAATTGTATGACAGCTAATGAACGATAAATAATGTTATTTATGTATAACCTTTACCTGAAAAATCAATCTTTATTCAATCGGTAAAATGCTTAGTTAGAGTACATTTTATCTCAACTCAAGCAATCCTTACTCTTATAAAAGACGTAAATAACATTATGCTTTTTTCAGTGATAAATATGGCATATCCCAATATTTCATGATGCAGTTAATTAGTTATAACATCGATTAATTAAAACAATTATGTATCATAAATGTACTCAGTGCTAACACTGGATTCATAAATATACAGCAAAGTTTGCTGCGTTAATAACTTCAGTATGTTTGACTATTGAATTTTACAAATATGAAGATTTAATATAAATATTATGAATCTCTTAGTAATTCTGCGGAGTTTCTATCAGCAATTAACCTCAAACAATTATTTAGTAATCAAATAAAATAAAAATTATTAAGCAACTGATTTACCTTTTTGTTATCAACTGATAGCAGAATAAGTAATTTTACTAATTAAACAAAAGATATTTTGATTCTCTAAGTATTTTTAAGTAAAGGTTTGTAGTAAGCGATTTATCGCTCTTGAGGACTAAAGTCCTTACTACAAACCTTTATTCTGCAAAAAATGTCCCACTAAATAAAGCGAACCACATAAAACAACCAAATTATCCGAACTAAAAGCCGTTGAAAGCGCTGATGATAAGTCAGGATGTGTATCGCACGTGTTTAATCCCGGACAAATATTCTTCGCTAATTTTGCTAATTCATGTTCGTCAGCCGAACTATGATCTGGTACTGGTATCAAATGCAATCGATCGTTTGCTCTTAATAAACTTTGGAAAACTCGATCGTGTTCTTTAGTTGAAAGCATTCCCATCACCCAAGTCACTCCAACTTGAGTTCGATCCTCCACAGCTAACGTATCAACATAATTTCGTAATGCTTCTGCTGCTGCCGGATTATGAGCGCCATCAAGTAGTAATTTGCGGCCATTCCAAGTAACCCACTGCATTCTTCCAGCCCACTGGGTTTTTGCCATACCTTCAACAATAGCTTGCTGGGATATTTGCCAACCCTGCCGCTGGATAATTTGTAGCGCAGCTATAGCCAAAGCAGAATTAATTAACTGTATTTCTCCTTTCAGGGGTAAAGAATATTTTAGGGAATTACTTTTCTCTTTCCCTATTTGTACATAAGCCAAACCATCATCTGCTTGTTTCGCCGGTTCGGGTTTAATAATCGGACATTGTAATTTCGAGGCATATTCGCGTACTACTTGCTCTGCTTCTGATGGTAATTGTCCAATAACTACCGGACATTCAGACTTGAGAATACCCGCTTTTTCCTTGGCGATCGCCGCTTCTGTAGAACCTAACTGTTGCATATGGTCGCGACTAATAGAAGTAATAATCGTTACCAATGGTTTTGCACAAACATTAGTAGCATCCAAACGCCCTCCCAATCCAACTTCTACCACAGCCACATCAACCTTTTGACGAGCAAAATACAGCCAAGCTGCGGCAGTAAATACTTCAAACTGAGTAGGTGATTCTTCTTGAGAATTAATAGCCTCGTTCACCTCAATCAATAAATTACCAAGTTCCTCAGAAGAGATTTGCCGATCGTTCAAGCAAATTCGTTCCACCCAATCAATCAAATGAGGAGAAGTATAGCGTCCGGTATTATATCCAGCCTGCGTTAAAACCGCAGATAAATAAGCACAAACAGAACCCTTCCCATTCGTCCCAGCAACGTGAATAATCGGAACTTGGAGGTGTGGATTACCAAGACTCGCCAGAAGCTTCTCAATCCGTTCTAAACCCAAATGAACGCCAAATCGTTTGCGAGGCTGTAGTAAAGAATCTATATCCATATTCGATAAAGTTAGGAGTTAGGAGTTAGGAGTTAGGAGTTAGGAGTTGTAGAGACGCGATATAATGCGCTCCGGGCACGCTGCGCTAACGCGTCTGTTAGGAGTTAGGAGTTATTCTTCCCCCTCTACCCCCTCTGCCCCCTCTTCCCAAACGAATCAAACCGACTGTCTCGCAAAGGAAAACAGCCGGTTTATAGTGCG
>CAYMZW010000820.1:0-2371 GCA_964395005.1 uncultured Rivularia sp. | reverse complement strand
GAACCCATTCCGTAAATTACGCCGAAGTTAATAGTTTTAGCAACACGTCTTTCATCGGAAGTAATATCATCTTTTTCATATACCAACCTGGCAGTAACGGTATGAATATCTTCATTATTGTTATAAGCTTCCACTAAAACTGGTTCTTGACTCAAATGAGCTAAGATTCTTAACTCGATTTGTGAATAATCCGCAGCGACTATCAACCAATTTTCTTCCGGGATAAACGCTTTACGAATTTGACGGCTAAAAGCTGTACGAATTGGAATATTTTGTAAGTTTGGATTGGAAGAGGATAGTCTTCCAGTTGATGTTGCTGTTTGATTAAAATCTGTATGCACTCGCTTGGTATCTTCCCTAACTAAAGCTGGAAGTGCATCAACATAGGTAGATTTTAATTTGGATAAAGTTCGATATTCAATAATGGCTTCAATAATGCCAGTTTCATCGTCTTCTTGCAGCCTTTCTAAAGTTGCCGCATCTGTCGAATATCCGGTTTTAATTTTACGAGAATACTTTTTATTTAAACCCAAATTATCAAATAATATTTGACTCAACTGTTTGGGAGAACCTAAATTAAATTTTTCTCCAGCTATTTCATGTACTTGTGCTTCTAATTTATTTAAATCGGTTTCCAACTGCTGGGAAAGTTCTTTTAAATAAGCTGTATCAATGCAAATTCCTTGATATTCCATATCCGCTAAAACTTCTTCAAGCGGCTGCTCAACTTCCAATAACAACTTTGATAAACGGGGAAAATTATCTAATTCCTCTCGCAGTTTCGCAACTAATCCAAAGGTGGTATAAGCATCCATACCACAGTAATCGGCAACTTCAGAAATACTGACATCCGCAATAGTTTGTCCTTTCGGAACCAACTCAGTATAACTTTTAGCATTTATATCCAAATACTTTCGAGAAAGTTCGCTCAAACCATGACTGCTGTCTGGATTAAGAACATAACTTGCTAACATCGAATCGAATATTACCCCTGCAATATTAATTCCCTGACATCGTAAAACCAAACGATCGAATTTAGTATTTTGAAAAGCTTTGGGATAATCTGCACTTTCTAAAATTGGACGTAGGGCTTCTAAAGCAATATTAAGATCGAGATTATTGCCGTTTTTATGTGCCAGAGGAATATAAGCAACTTCCTCAGCTTCAGTTCCCCAACAGCAGCCAATTCCAACTAATTCGGCATCTCGCGGTTCTAAATCAGTAGTTTCGGTATCCCAAGCAACGGGTGTTTCGGAACTTGTAAATTTTTGCAGTATTTTAATTAAATCTTTTAGCTTAGCTTCCGTATCAATAATGCGCGGTTTAATTGGAGAAGTATTTTGCTTTTGGGATTCTTCGGTTTCTTTAGCACTCCAAAACCATAAATCATCATCTTCAACTTCTACAGCTTCTGGTTGCGCTATTTCTTCAACATCACCGCCAAACTTTTGCTGAAGCTCGTTAATTTTCTTTAAAAAAGAGCTAAATTCTAACTTTTCTAAAATCGGCTTGAGTTCGCTATTCTCAAAACCTTTTAACTTGCACTCTTCTAAATCAACTTCTAACGGAACATCTTCAACTATTTTCGCCAAAAACTTAGATTTTTCCGCGTCTTCTTTTCCTGTTTCTAATTTCTTACGAGCAGCACCTTTTATTTCATCTAAAGACTGATAAACTTTGTCCAGAGTACCGTAAGTATCGAGCAACTGTACCGCTGTTTTCTCTCCAATTCCCTTTACACCAGGAATATTATCCGATTTATCGCCGCAAAGCGCTTTAAAATCAACAACTTGAGTTGGTAAAACTCCTAACTTTTCCTTAACTTCTTCCGAATGAAATTCTTTAAGCCCCTTACTCGATCGCTGTAGAGATTCCTTATTCAAATACAGAACGCTTATTTGCTTATCTTTGTCAACTAACTGAAATAAATCTTTGTCCCCCGTGAGGATTTTAACTTCATATCCTACCTTCGAGGCTTTTTGCGCCAAAGTTCCTAAAACATCATCAGCTTCATAACCGGCAGCGGTAATAATCGGTAAATTTAATCCCGTCAGTAATTCGTGGAGATTTTCCAAATCGGGAATAAAATCTTCTGGTGTTCCCGGACGATCCGCTTTATAAGTATCATCAGCTTGATGGCGGAAAGTAGGTAAACCCAAATCAAAAGCAACAGCGATCGCTTCAGGTTGCTGCTTTTCCATAACTTCCAGCAAAGACTTAATAAAGCCAAAACAAACGCTGGTAGGTATACCACTTTTAGTGCGAAGCCCGCCATCTCGCCCTTTAGCAAAAGCGAAATAAGAACGAAACGCCAGAGAATGTCCGTCAACCAAGACGAATGTAGGATTTTTAGGAGAACTTTTATCGGAAG
>CAYMZW010000819.1:0-2381 GCA_964395005.1 uncultured Rivularia sp. | reverse complement strand
CAAAAAAACTTTCTCAAGGATGGAACCGAGAAGTGGTATTATCTAAAACTGCTGATTTCTCCGAGTTACGTGCCCAACCAGACACTGAACAAGGTGAATTCAAGGTAAGCTTTTTCCTTGAAGAAGCAGTTGCTACAGGGGTTTTATCGCAATTGGAATCTAATTTGTCCTCGTGCGGTTTAGATGTCAAATTAATCTACAGCAGTGGTATTGACCTTGACATTGTACCCAGTAACAGCGATAAAGGTCAGGCAATGCAATTTCTCCGCCAAAAGTGGGATTTTGTAGCAGAAAGCACGGTAGCTTGCGGTGATTCGGGCAATGATATTGCTTTATTTGCTGTTGGTGACGAACGAGGTATCCTTGTAGGCAATGCTCGTCCGGAATTAATTCAGTGGCATAATAAAAATCCTGCTAACCACCGTTACCTGGCGAAAAATGTTTGTGCTCTTGGAATTATTGAAGGCTTAAAATATTTTGGTTTCTTATGATTAGTTATCTCAAAGGAATCGTTGCTGGTATCCAGAAAAGCGCCAATCGTCATACTTTGACTTTAGAGGTGAACGGTATCGGATACGATTTACAAGTTCCCGCAAGATTGGCAAAACAATTACCCGAATCGGGGGGTGAAGTTCAAGTCTTTACCCATTATCAAGTTCGGGAAGAAGTACCAATTCTTTACGGCTTTAGTACCCCAGCAGAACGGGATTTATTTCGCTTTTTAATTGGTGTTAGCGGAATTGGTAGTGCTTCAGCTATTGCTTTGTTGGATACTTTGGAATTACCCGAATTAGTTCAATCAATTATTGCTGCTAACGTTCAATTATTAATTCAAGCTCCCGGTGTCGGCAAGAAAACCGCCGAGCGCATTTGTTTGGAATTGAAAAGCAAGTTAATTGATTGGCGTAAAAATGCTGGATTCTTCGTGGCTACAGGTGGCCCCGCTCCCGGAATTCTCGAAGAAGTGCAGATGACTTTACTTGCTTTAGGCTACACCGCTCACGAAGTTAGTTACGCTTTACACGTCGTCGGCGAAGATATTGGATTACCCAAAGACGCTTTCGTCGAAGATTGGATCAAGCAGGCGATCGCCCATCTTAGCAGCGAATCAGTTAACAGTTAACAGTTAACAGTGAACAGTTAACAGTGAGCAGTTAACAGTTGAGAGTTAATAATTATTTGACTGATAACTAATATTTGATAACTAATATTTGATAACTGATAACTGATGACTGATGACTGATAACTGTTACGCTTGGCTAGAGCAATCTTTGACAACTATTCACCGTGCTGATTGGTACCGAGAGGTGCAGTCTATTGACGGTGGTAGCGGTGCGACGGTGATATTGTCAGGGCGCGAGGTAATTAATTTTGCCAGCAATGATTATCTCGGTTTAGCGGGGGATCGACGTTTAATTCAGGCTGCAACTACTGCTATTCAATTTTATGGTACTGGAAGTACTGGTTCTAGATTACTCAGCGGACATCGGGAATTACACGGTGAATTGGAAAGCGCGATCGCCTCTCTGAAAAAAACGGAGGATGCTTTAGTATTCAGTTCGGGATATTTAGCAAATTTGGGTGCAATTACCGCTTGTGTTGGTAAGCGCGATGTAATTTTATCCGATGAATACAATCATTCGAGTTTGAAAAATGGGGCAATTCTTAGCGGTGCCGATATTTTTGAATATTCCCATTGCGATGTTGCCGCTTTAAAAAGTAAGTTACAAGAAATTCGGTCAAATTATCGCCGTTGCTTGATAATTACCGATAGTGTTTTCAGCATGGATGGAGATTTGTGTTTTTTACCTTCACTATTAGATATTGCTGAAGAATTTAACTGTATGTTGTTGGTAGATGAAGCTCACGCTACCGGAGTTTTGGGAGAAACGGGTGCTGGTTGCGTAGAACATTTTGATTGTACGAATAGGCAGTTAATTCAAGTTGGTACTTTAAGTAAAGCCTTGGGTAGTTTGGGTGGTTACGTTGCCGGAAGTAAGAATTTAATTGACTTTTTAAGAAATCGCGCTCCTACTTGGATTTACACTACAGCACTTTCACCCAGCGATACTGCTGCGGCTTTAGAGGCAATTAATATAGTTAAAACAGAACCCAGTCGCCGCAGTCAATTGTGGGAAAATATCAATTATTTAAAAGACTTAATGCAGAAAAATCTACCAAATCTGCAAATATTACCATCAGAATCAGCAATAGTTTGTTTTCAACTAGCAAGTGCGGCAGAAGCGTTAAAAATCGGAAATTATCTTAAAGAATCGGGTATCTTTGCACCAGCAATTCGTCCTCCCACAGTTCCTACCAGTCGAATTCGTATCTCCTTGATGGCTACTCATCAACAAAGTCATATTGAGAAATTGGTGGAA
>CAYMZW010000818.1:0-2384 GCA_964395005.1 uncultured Rivularia sp. | reverse complement strand
CACGCTGGGCAAGAACTTTATCAACTCAAAGCCGAAGAAGGAATGGCAAAATTACGCAGCAATTGGTTGGGAATGCAGTTAACCAATAATATCAGAAGACAAGACTTTGAAAAAATGAAGTTGCAATTATGGGGAAGTTATAACGGTGACGCTTTAATGAAAAAATTAGCGATCGCAGAAGACGACTTTAAAAATAATATCAAAGTACAATTTGAAATCAATCAAAAGCTAGATATTGATTTATTACTTTGTCGCGGCATACCCCATTATTTAATACCCGTAAACATTCCCAGCATAGACGCAGCAAAAGCCATCGGAAATCAAGAATTAATCACCGACGAATCACAAGTAATCTGCGATATAGCAGTTAACGTAGTCGAAGCAGCAAACGCCTTAAAAACAGATGCTCATACAGTATTATTTAAAGCCGGTAAAGACTATAGTAAAGAGCTACGAGTATTTCGCTACGACAACGACACAAACCAACCGCAAACCATCGGCTTAATAGGGGAGCTTCCGCCATTTCCAGCCAGCGGAAAACACACATTTTACTTCCAATTCCGCAACCCGCAATCTAATACATGGGAATTAATTGGAGAATTGCCGCAACCAATAGTTAATAGCGAATATCCTTGTCGTTATTATGTCACCTTAGACTTTAAAGGAACATTGCGCGTACATCCCTTTGAAGTATCTTATTGGACATCAAATAATCCCGAATTTCTCAAACAAGAAGGATGCGTTTTTCGGGATTCATTGCAACCGCAATCTACCAACGTCGAAGCCGAAAGAGATCCATTTTGTGGAATGCATTAATTCAGTGTAGGGTGCTGTTACGGCTCCAAATAATTTGATTAAAATACTATTATTGTAATAATGCCGTAACGCACCATTGTCTATTTTAAAACCTTTTAATATTGAAAAATTTTTCACTATCATTAGACATTTTTTTATTTTGATGGTGCGTCACGGCATTTTCAATATTGTAATTTTATATTTAACATATTTGTGCCGTGACAGCACCCTACAATGTTTATTTATTCTGTACGTATAAGGAGAAAATAAAAAGAAAAACTATAATAAACTTATACATAGATAAATAGAGTTCAGCTATGCATTCAATTTACCGTATAAATACAAAACAGAGTGGGCAAAGTTAGATAAAAAGCTGTATAAAAAAATTGTTGAATTAATTAAATATATAAACCATTTTGTAGGTAAACGAGGTACATTCTTCCTACTTCTTTTTCTTATACAATATCTTGCTCCTCATTAACATAAAATCGGCTTTATCATCGTTGCGATTTAGAAATTGATTGATAGATTTGGCTACTTTATTACTGTTGCTGTAAGAATTTTTTTGTAAATTCAAACTAATTCTTTTACCAGAAATTAGTACTAATTGTACATTATAGTAATTATTTTCGCTGCTTAATGAATTTACCCTTGCTCTATCAATTTTATCCAACGTATAATCTATAGTTTCTCGTCCGAGAATACCATATCGTCTCAAGTACATTCGACCTGATTCTTTATCGAAAGTGCATATTATAGTTACTTTTTGCCTGATAAAAAAAATAACTAACATACTATTAAGAATAAATATAAATATCCCTAATATGTATAGAAACCAGTTATGACCGTGATTAATTATCAGCGAATTCTGTTGTGGGTTACTTATAAAATCATTGATTTGAGTAGCTTCTTTACGTAATCCCTCTTCGCTGTGAGCGGCATACTTATTTAAAAGAATCCGATCATTTTTAGTTAGTAGAATAAATGTAGTGTAAGTATCTCCATCACTGTCTTCTTCTACCTGTACTTCAGCACCTTGGAGTTGTCTAATTGAAGTAGCTTTTTCTCCAAATAAGTTATAAGATGTATATTTACAATTGACTTGGGTTGGTTCTAGCCTATTACATTTGAGTGTTTTTGGGGAACCTAACAAAAATATTCCCAACCCTAAAGGTAGAAAAAAACTACTAAACGTTATACATCCCAATAAACTAGCATAGCTACGAATAATAGATAATTTACTTTTTTGCAGCTTTAATAATGTAGGTGTCTGCTCAACTATTTTCATAGAATAATTCTTATATCGCTTCTGATTATAACTACAAATATCAATCTATAATTACGCAAATAAATTATTCATTTATAAAATAAAATCAGCAATTTGTATTCCGTAATAATTCTATTTTTGCTTGACTGATATTTTGTGCTTACAAGTATTAACACAGATAATAATTAAAAAGCATATTTTGTCAATACAATTTAATTCTTACTTTTAATAAATAAGTCAGAATGCTATTTGATCGGATGTAAATATTAAATTAATAGTGCGTTATAGTTTACGGCATAACGCATTCTGGAATTGCCAATGC
>CAYMZW010000817.1:0-2386 GCA_964395005.1 uncultured Rivularia sp. | reverse complement strand
CTTTTACTCGAACTTTAGCTTCCGTTTCATACTTATCTAAAATAACTGTGACTTCCCCACCAGGTAAAGTATACTGAATTGCATTTACTATTAAATTAGAAAATAAGCGATAAAGCTGTTCGGTATTACCAATAATATTTATTTCCTTGTTAATACGAATTTCCGATTTCAAGATAACATCAGATGAAATTGCCATTGCTGCAAATTCTTCTATCAAATCCTCAATAATATCATTTAAAGAACACAATTCCCGCTGTACGGAAAGAGATTCCCTATCGAAGCGAGAAAGCATCAATAAATCTACAACTAAACTTATAAGCCGCTGATTTTGACGCTTGATAGTTCCGAGAATATCCCATGCTTCTTTAATGTCTAAATCTGGCATTAATAAAACTGAATCTATTGTTGCTTGAGTTGCGGCTAACGGTGTTCTTAATTCATGAGCAGCGTCGGCTGTAAATTGTTGAATTTGTCTGTAAGATTGATAAATTGGTCGCATTGCTAAACCTGCCAACCACCAGCTAGCAAAAGCCACCATCATCATAGAAATTGGTAATCCTATCAGCAAGCTAAGTCTAACTGCATCCATATAGCTGTTAACATCGGCAATATTTCTTCCTACTTGTAAATATCCCCAATCGCGATTATCTATAGTGTGTAATACTAATGACATTTGATGATAAAAGTTACCAGTATCATCTTCAATTGTTTGCCATACTTTCTCATTTAAATCTAAAATTTGCGTTTGAGGTAACGAACCAGCAGTTGCAATCAAACTTCCAGAATTACCAAACAAACGCACGTAATAACCTTGATGAATTGCGTTTAGAATATGTCGTTGAGCAGTAGACTTTTGCGATATGCAACCCGTTTCTACTACACAAATACTTGGTAAAACTTCTCTTACAATTGGTTCTACTTTTTCAGGCTGTTTTAGCTTGGATTCTAAATTATTATGTAAACTTCTAGCGACAAATTCTAATTCTCTATCTAAAGCTTCTGAATGAGCATGAGATACTGCGGTGTATAAACCTGAGCCGCAGACAGTTAAAATTAAACCCATAACAATAGCATACCAAAGTGCTAATCGAAACCGAGTTCTTTGAAAAAGTTTATTTTGATTCATGTTTATAATTAATTCTTAAAATTAAAACGATATCCCATACCATGTAAGGTTTCGATAGGATTTCCACAGCCGCTAGCAGCTAATTTACGTCGTAATAAACGTACCTGCGCGGCTACTACATTGCTACTCGATTCTGCACTTGCTTCCCAAAGTTGATTGCGAATTTGTTCGGTTGTGAGAATTTGGTTAGGGTGGTTCATAAAATATTCTAGTAACTGAAATTCTTTGTTAGTCAAAGACATTTCTTGTTTATCTAATGAAGCATTTTTATTAATTATTGTATTATTCCCATAGTCCAAAGTTAGATTACCCATAGTTAGTTTCGGGGGTTGAAATTGAGGTACCCTTCTTTGCAAAGCCCGCAACCTTGCCAATAATTCCTCCATCCCAAAAGGTTTAACTAAATAATCATCTGCCCCAGCATCCAAACCAGCTACCTTATCTTCCATACTATCTTTAGCTGTTAACATTAAAACGGGCATCGCATTTTTATTTTGACGCAGTTTTTGACATAATTCCAATCCCGAGATTCCTGGAAGCAGCCAATCGAAAATACCTATTTTATATTCCGTCCATTTATTTTCTAAAAGTCCCCATGCTTCATTACCATCCATTACCCAATCAACTAGATATTTTTGCTGAATCAAAACTCGTTTAATTGCTGCACCCAAATCCGGTTCGTCTTCTACTAATAGTATTCTCATAAAACACCCATAAAAGTTGAGTTGAATAAATTTCACTCTAAAAATAGATTTACATAAAATTATGAAATTAGGATGAAAACTAAAGTGATGTCATTTTTGCTTGAAAATTTACCATATCTGTGAGGATAGGTAATGGGTAATTGGTAATGGGTAATTTGTAATGAAAAAATATTAACACTTGAGTCATAGAGTAAGTAATTATCTCTTTTCTTTAGGGTATTTGATACTTTGAATTTAGAAATTAAACGATATCTTAGACAGGTTATTTTTTATTTTCTTCTACCGCTTGCATAAAAAATGTTGATAACAAATTTGGGTTACATTCTACAAATCAAAATTCCAATAACATACAAATATGAAATCAAGATGAAATCGACTTTCATCAATAGTTAGAAATAATATTATTTCTTTTGTTAGATGGAATCATGTCATCTTGAGCAATATTGTAAAAATATCAACAGTAATGGGTAACGATGAAGTTTACAAGCACAGCAATCTAAAATCCAAAATCCGTCTTGGAAAGTTTGGGGGACGGAAACCGACACCCCAAACTTTC
>CAYMZW010000816.1:0-2390 GCA_964395005.1 uncultured Rivularia sp. | reverse complement strand
TGGGCAAGATTCCAGTAAGCCGTACCAATATTGTTTTGAATCATGCCGTATTTCAACGGTTCTTGCTCGGAATTATAGTAAACTACGGCATGGTTGTAAGCTACCACTGCTTGCTTGAGGTTTACCACTGGTTGATTGTATTGCGCTAAATGCCAATAAGCTGTACCTAAATTATTTTGGCAAGCTGCATATTTTAATGGTTCCATTTCGGCAGTACGAAAACGGAGAGCCTCTGTATATGCTGTGACTGCGTTTTGCCAGTTGCGATCGGGACTATCAAAACGAGCTAAATCGCCGTAAGCCGTTCCCAGATTATTTTGCACTCTGCCGTAAGTTTCAGGATGCGTTTCTGGAGAAATTAACTTGAGAGATAATTCGTAAAACTCTATACCCTGCTCGATATAAGCTGGTCCTTCTTGAGAATTGCGTGAAGTGCGGTACAGCATCCAGTAAAGCGTACCCAAATCGTTCAATACATCCTGCACTACAGATGAAGCATCATCATAAGAAATTGATTCCTGATATGCCAGGATTGCCACCATTAGGTTTTCTATTGTAGATTGTCCCTCTTCGATGCGGACGCGATATATATTTCCTAAACGATAATAAGCAGCCCCAATTTCTTTTTCGTCGGCTTGTTGCGAATGTAAATCCTCAATTTCTCGCAGAATTTGCTGTACTTGAGAGTTTTCAACAGGTGAATCAACTATCGTTGTACCGATAGTTGTCAATATCAGATCGGTTAACTCTTTGCTAATATGAGGCAAATCTGAGGCTGAAGGAATAATATTGCTCGAACTACTTCTGTTGATAGGTTCAATATTTTCCTCCTGCTGCATTCCAGGAGTAAATATTTCTAATTGTGATAGCGGGTTTTCTTCTTTTGCTGCAAAAGATTCCTCATGGGATTCTAAGGCGTTTTCCGATCCTGGAGATGGTGGAAACTCAAAATTTTGTTCAAAATCTAAATCGCTAGGAGGCGCTGTCAATTCTTCATTGATGATTGGTTCTTCCACAGAGTCTAAATCTAAACTTCTCTGAACGGAAAAACGCCGTGCTGCACTTCTATTTGGACTTGTTGGAGTTGGTTCTCCAGCAAACAAAAATACACCAGTTCGACTACGCCAAAATTGCGGCGCAGACTGTTGAATTGCACGCAACCACGGACGTGGAACCCATAATAATAAACTTGATTCTAAAAATCTGCTGTCTGTTTGACTTGATAGTTGCTGTTCTGTTAAACGTAGATAATGTATAAATAAACGCTGTATGGCAACAGGTTGTCTAGTTAACTGTTCCGTACCCACCATTTGAAACGACGGAATTGGCAAAGCCCTACCCGGCACATCTTTAGAACCACCAACAATTGGCGGCGGATAATTAGATAACCATTGATTGATTTGCGCTATGGGATTCGGGTCATTTAAATTCAACCTTAAAGTGACTAATCGTGGATAAGCTGGGGTACTAGCTTCAGATTGTGTATCCATTGGCTGATACAAAACCTGTCCTACCGGATATGCCAAAGTTGAATGCAAACGAGCCGCTACCTGATTTCTCAGGTTTAAATCATCACATACCGCTATGAAAATTTGTCTTCGCAAGTTTAAACCCAAAGCAAGTTTCAAGCGGTGATATACTTGCCGGTTCCAACTAGAATTATTAGAGTTTACAGTGTCATTTAAGCTCATAGCGGCTCATCGTCAGCCAAATGCAGTTTACCGAGAGTACTCTTAGAAAATGAGGGAACCTTTTTACAAAGCCTTTTTGTAACAGTAAGGTTTCGTTCATTTTCTATAGAAAAATTTTTAGCTTCCCAAGAATGGGCATATATTAAGCAGCAACCTTAGTTGTTACTATGACTACGGTTTTCAGGCATTTATTGCATTGTTCAGGAAAAATCCGCTCTTTCAGGTTTTACTGAGAAGAAAAGTTTTATTTTATACTTTTGAATTTATGGCATTCTAACAAATAAAAAATCAGGCTCCCTAAAAGAATGGAACCTGTTATACCAAAAGTAAATAAATTTTTCGTATTTAACTTTTCTTAAGCAGCATTAGACACCGAGAAGGCAACAAAAAATACACCGCCAAGCAAGGCAGCAGCAGCAACTCCCAATACAACATAGGTAATTTGTTGTTTCTTGTTAGGAGGTTCAGCCTTGTAAACCTTTGGTTCGCGAGCGAAATTATTTAAGCGACCGCCTTCTTCTGTGGTATAGGGCATAATTTAAAATCCTTCTTATTCTCTTCGTATTATTTTACATTAAGCCTGTAAGCACTCTCTTCCCAAATATATAGAAATGGGAATGGGCATAGGGCATAGGGCATTGGGCATTGAGAGTTAGGAGTTAGGAGTTAGGAGTTAGGAGTTAGGAGTTAGGAGTTAGG
>CAYMZW010000815.1:0-2395 GCA_964395005.1 uncultured Rivularia sp. | reverse complement strand
GTTGGTTGTCCTAAATTTGCTTTAACGTCGCTTTCGGAGCTACCTGTAGGAAATATTGGGACATTAACATTTGATGTATTATCAGGTTTTACGGTTTCTTGGGGTAGTGGAGTTGGTGTAGGAGTTGGTGTGGGTTTAGGTTTGGGAGTAGCTAATATTTGTGGTTGTGGTTGCGGTGTAAAAATAGGTGTAGGTGTCGGTTGAGGTGTTGATTCTATTATTTGTTGCTGCTGTGGTGGAGCAATTTGTGGTTGTGGTGGAATTTGAATTCGGGGTTTTGCGGTTGGTTGAGTTTCGGTGAAAGTTGTTTCGGGAGAAGGAATTGCACTAGTGCGATCGCGATTGTTAGTAGGCTCTGGTGGTGTTTGGGATATCACAACATCTTCTTCGGGTTGCTTATTATTAAAATTAGCAATTGCGATTCCTCCAATTAATCCAGCAGCGAGTATACCACCAAAAATTAAACCGGGTTTTAACCAGTTTGGAGAATTTGGAGAATTTGGAATATTTTGAGGATTTCTAGCTGCGGGAGATACTGCAACTGTTTTTTGAGTTTTTTGAGTTTGTTGATTATTTATTATGGGTGTAGTAGCTGTAGTAGAAGTAGAATTATTAGATTGCAAAGCATAAAGCATTTTGCTTGCTGTGCTGTAGCGACTACCTATATTTGGATCGATGGCTGTATTAATAACTGTTTTTAGGGAAGTAGAAATTCCTTGAGCGTCATCTTCCCATACTATTTTTCCAGTTTCGGGGTTTGTTTCTAATTCTTGGGGATTTTTCCCGGTTAATAAATAAATTGCCGTCAAACCCAAACTATAAATATCGGTAGCGAAAACAGCACGCCCTAACATTTGTTCCACAGGCATATATCCCGGCGTACCAATTACCATTGATTGCGTAGGATTTCCCTTAGAATTGATTGCAGTACGAACTGTTTGTTTTACCGCACCAAAATCAATTAAAACTGGCTTGTGATTAGAATTACGCAGAATAATGTTATCGGGTTTGATATCGCGATGAATAATTCCTTTCGAGTGGACGTATTCTAAAACTGGTAGCAAACTTTGTAGAATATCTTTAACAGCTTGCTCGTTTAAACATCCTTGCTTTTCAACGATATTAGTTAAAGTTTGTCCTTGAATCCATTCTTGAACTAAATAAAATAGCCCGTTTTCGGAAAAATAAGCAAAAAGATTGGGAATTTGCTCGCTACCTTCACCGAGAAATTCTAAAGTTGCTGCTTCTCGTTCAAATTTCTGCTGAATCTTTTCATAGGTTTTTGGATCGTCTGCGAGTGATTTAAGCTGCTTGATAACACAACGACGGCGAGAAGGAAGATGCGTATCTTCAGCTAAAAAGGTTTCGCCAAACCCACCAGCACCTAAAACCTGGATAACTTGATAACGATTATTCAGTAACTTTGTCATCTGCTTTAAACGAGGGAATACTCCAATCGATGCCACGAGCCAATATTTAATTTATCTTAATTGTGCTGAGGTTGTTGGTAGTTTCATTTATCCCGGTTTGATTTTTGATTATTTATTGGAGAGAGGAAATGTTGTATATTGTTATCTAGCTGAAAAACCCTAGTGCTAGAGTTATGATTGGAACAACCCAAGCCGCTCGATTGCTGAAAATTTGTACTCAACGAGTGCGGCAACTGCTTTATGAGGCTCGAATTGTGGGAGCAGAAAAAGTTGGTAGATTTTGGCAGATTCCCACATTCAACGGAATGCCAAAAATTAAAATTGGTAAACGAGGTCCGAAAGGAACTTGGAGAAAGCGATTAAGCTCCACATCAACTCTCATTCACGTTAATTCTCAAAAGATTAAAAGCAATAATAGCAGTGGTAGTCAAGAGCCTGTAATTCTTGTTAGGTCGGGTTCCCAGAAGATTGAGGCTCATCACGTCAAAATAAATGGAAGTTGTGAGGTGATTTATACTCCTGATGATTCTCTCGGTTGTGGAGCTAAGGTTTTTATTCAAGTCGATCCGGATGTCGTAGCCAAACCTTCTGTTTTTGCGAATATGACGACGTAGTTTTAATATTCCAAGCTATCAGTCACCCAAAATCTACCTTGATGTACCTAAATTTTTGATTGCTTAAAAACATTTCTTTAGGCAATGTATCTTGTTGTGATTTTTTATATAATTTTTGCGTTGATTATAGTAAATAGATTTAAAGGCTATTACAGTCCTGAAAATACGTACTTATTATCTGGTACTAAATAGTACGATATTCGTCGGATTATTAACTGCGATCGCGTGGCGGTTTTTAGGATATCATCAACTCATTAATGAAACTTTGCCTGCCTTTTTAATAGCGTTATTGTTTCATGAAATATTTATGAGAATTAAAAAGCAGAAAATCGGATAGATTTACCCGTTATA
>CAYMZW010000814.1:0-2396 GCA_964395005.1 uncultured Rivularia sp. | reverse complement strand
TGTACCTTTTTTACTTCTTATTTTTTTATCGATCCCCAATTTACTGAGCGGATACTTTTTTAATTATGCTTTTTTGCTCAGTAATGTTACTACTTCCTAACTTAGGTAATAATGTGAAATATATTGGAAAGGCTCTTTTATCCCAAATAATACTAACCATAAATAGATTTATTCGACACCAATTCGTTCTATCAATAGCTAAGTAAACTACTTTTTCTGGACTAAAATATGTTTTTAATAATTCTTCAATTATAGGGAACCAAACTTTTTCAATTGTTAAATTTGGTAATGATAAAAACCTTTGTAATCTTTTTCTTCTACTTTCAAATTTTATAGGTAATGGTAGAGCATTCGCCAACTTTTCTAAATTAACTTTCTTAATTGACTGTAAGAGATTAAGCAAAATTTTCAATAAAGTATATTCTGCCAGAGTCAGTTGACTTTTTAAGTGTTTTTGGTAAAAATCAGGTATCATTATCAATTGGTAGGTTTTGTTGCAAATAAGGAACCTACCCTTTTTTATCATGAAATGTTACGTGCTTTATATTTCAAGGGTTTAAGGCTGTATCGTCACCCCTTCAGCTATCATTGTCCCAAATGACAGTACCTTCGTTGTTTAAAGTGATGTTATTTCTGAGGTCTTTGTAGTAGCCTTCAGTAATATTGAGAGTTGCATTAGTTACAATGTTTACTGTTCCAGAACCGCTAAGTGTTCCACCTGACCATTGATTGTTTTCTCCTAAAAGGTTAACTGTTCCCGTAGTGTTTAATGTTCCACGACTTAGGTTGAAGTTTTCATTAATATTAGTTGTTCCGCTTAGATTAAGAGTTCCATTACTAATTACTAAGTCGTCTAAATCTACTGTTTTTCCTGCTAAATTAAGAACACCTCCACTTACTTTCAAATCTGTTAGCTTCGCCGGTTCTGTTTGAATGTCAACCTTTCCTCCAGAAACTAGAACTTTTCCTTCACTAGTAAGTGTGGTGTTAGCATCTAAAACATAATTACCATTCCACTGTGCAATTGTATCAGCAGCTAATTTAAAACTTCCCCCATCACTACGACCACCACCTCTAAAATTTAATTCTCCTTGACGTAAATCAACCGTACCAGTGTTGTTGAATATAGAATCATCAAAATCGGTTCTTCCCGTAGAATCAGATTTGATTAATGTCCCTTCATTGTTAAAGGTAAGGTATTGAAAATCACGGTCATTTTTAATTTCAAAAACACCTTTGTTATTAATGACTTCACCTGTACTTCCTGAATCACCATCAATTCGGTAATATCTATCATTGTCCCAAATGACAGTACCTTCGTTGTTTAAAGTGATGTTATTTCTGAGGTCTTTGTAGTAGCCTTCAGTAATATTGAGAGTTGCATTAGTTACAATGTTTACTGTTCCAGAACCGCTAAGTGTTCCACCTGACCATTGATTGTTTTCTCCTAAAAGGTTAACTGTTCCCGTAGTGTTTAATGTTCCTCTACTCAGATTGAAGTCGTTGTTTATCAACCCTTCCTCAAATATCGTCAAACTACCACCAGAAATAACCAAATCTTCTTCAGTTGTCAGCTTAGCAATAGATGCTGAACCTTCACGAAATGTAATCACGACTTCAGAAGGTACATCAATTACAACTTCATCTGAAGCACCTGGTAATTTCCCCGTACTCCAATTAGTTGGATTATCCCAGAAACCACTGTCACCAACCCAATGAACTACATTAGAGTCAGATGATGTATCATTACCCGAACTTTTTGTAAAGCTTAAGGGATTAGGTATTGAGTTATTACTTAAAGAATCAAACGCAGAGAAGTTAACCTTAGTCCCATCTCCTGTTTCTCCTGTAAGAAAATCCGCTCCATCAAGATTACTACGATAAGGAACTGGGGGAATATATGGCTGCTGGTTAAATAATGTCGGCTGCTCAAATCGATTTACAGTGCTATTCTCATCATCTTTACTATCACCTTCAGCACCGTTTTCTTTACTAACACGTTCTAATTCTTTTTCTACTGGTTCTGCACCGCTAGCAGCTTCTTTAATTTCTTTCGATACACCTAGTAATGAACTAGAATCATCCAAAGGTGCGCCTAAATTAGCGCTATCAATTAGAGATTCTCCCAATCCACCGTTGTTAAAGATATCAGAACCAGCCATAAAATTACCCCAGGATTAAAAAAATGTATGAAAAAAAGTTTTATAATAAGTAGTTATGAAGAATTTATCCTTCATGCGATTTAAGGACACGAGTCCATTTTTCGCGTCCAATCAAATATGTTTTTTTTTAAAGAGATTAATTTACAAAGTGAATGGGAAGATTGATGTTCTTCCCGTAAATAAGTAAGTCGGCGAAAAAAAATATAGCTATGTAACGAAAAGTTAAGAAGATGA
>CAYMZW010000813.1:0-2399 GCA_964395005.1 uncultured Rivularia sp. | reverse complement strand
GGATTGGTGATGGTAAGTTGGTTTTGATTGACTTTGGTGGTGCGAAACAAGTTACGCAAAATAATTTAGCGCAGAAAGGTACGGGGATTTATACTTTAGGTTATGCTGCTGCCGAACAAATGGCTGGTTATGCTTGTGCTGCTAGCGACTTATATGCTTTGGGTGCTACTTGCGTGCGGTTGTTAACTGGCTGTTTGGTGAAGCAAGATGATTATGGAAATCTTTACGATCCAATTTACGATCCGATTAATGGAAAATGGTTGTGGCGAGAATATTTGGTAAGTAATGGTATTACTATCAGTCATAAGCTGACGCGAATTCTAAATAAGTTGCTCAAGCATTTTGTGCGGGAAAGATATCAATCAGCTAAAGATGTGCTTACCGATGTAAAAGATACTTTATATGATTCGACTCATGCTCCTATTCTGAATAAAAATTCTGCTTTATTTACACAAGAAGATAGCGTTGATTCTCAACATAGCTTTCAATTTGAGACAATTACCGTAGATAAATATGCCAAAGTAGTCAATCGCGATCGCCATCAAGCAGAGTATTTTATCGAGGAGTTGGAAGAAGGCGCAAACCTAGAAATGGTATACCTTTGCGGCGGTACTTTTATGATGGGTTCGCCAGAAGACAGAGGTTATGATAGCGAACATCCGCAGCATTTTGTGACTATAGAGCCTTTATTTATGAGTAAGTTTGCCATTACTCAAGCACAATGGTTAACAGTAGCCAAGCTTCCTCAAATTAATCAGTATTTAAATCCAGAGCCATCTTATTTTAAAGGCGATCGCCATCCGGTAGAGCAAATATCTTGGGATGAAGCGATGGAATTTTGCGCTCGTTTGTCTGAATATTCCGGAAGACAGTACCGTTTACCCAGCGAAGCAGAATGGGAATATGCTTGTCGTGCGAATACAATTACACCTTTTCATTTTGGGGATACTATCACTTCAGATTTGGTAAACCACGACGGTAACTATACTTATGGATTAGCACCCAAAGGAAAATATCGTCAAGGTACAACTCCGGTGGGAAGCTTTCCTCCAAATGCCTTTGGGTTATACGATATGCACGGTAACGTGTGGGAATGGTGCGCCGATTCCTGGCATGATAATTACGATCATGCTCCCAATGACGGTAGAGTTTGGCAAGAAAATGGGGATAATAATTTGCGAGTGATGAGGGGTGGCTCGTGGTTTAACGTACCTCGGTTTTGTCGGAGTGCTTTGAGGTATAAAGGTGAAACGAGTTTGCGGGATGTTTTTATTGGGTTGAGAGTTGTGAGTGATGCGAAGTGAGTTGGGTTTGTTAAGGTAAGTGGCGAATGAATTCGCACGCCACTTGCTTCAAGTCGGGGAACCCGCCCAACGCAGTGGCTCAGCTACACAGGCAAAGTCTACCTACGTGGACTTATAAGGTTTGTGTAGCCGCGTTAACGTTTACAGACTTTTAATCTCCGCAATTATATTGAATAATTTTTGCGCTTTGGCTCGTCTACCTTGTTGTTGATACAGTTGAGCAGCTTTCTGAAAATCTGCAATTGTACCTTGCTTATCTTCTGAAAATCCGCGAGCAACACCCCGGTTGAGATAGGCATTGGCATCGTTGGGATTAATTTGTATAGGTTTACACAAATGTTTATAAAAAACTTGCTTTGATACAACTTTAACTGACTTTTATTAGGCTTTTTATAGGCGCTATCACTTAAAAATATATGAATTTTTATTTTGTAAACCTGTAATAATTAAGCGATATTACTAACATTCATTATGTTGAATGCATAAAAATAAAAAAATTAAAAAACCTCTCCTTTTATTGCTGGAAAGGTTTTAATTAAAGAAAAAATGCAAGATGTTAAATGTAAGTTTACAAACTTTTAACTTTTGCAATTAACTCAACTAATTTTTGCGCTTGTGCTTTGTTACCTTGTTTTTGATACAGTTGAGCAGCTTTTTGTAAATCTGTTATTGCTGCTTGCTTGTCTCCTGATAACGCACGAGCAATACCTCGGTTGTTGTAAGCTTCGGCAAAATTGGGATTATTTTCTATAGCTTTAGTGTAATCAGCGATCGCTTTTTGATAGTCTTTTAGCTTAAGACGAGCAACACCCCGATTGTAATAAGCTTGAGCATAGTTGGGATTAATTTCAATGGCTTTGGTGTTATCAGCGATCGCTCCTTGATAATCTGTTAAATTTAGACGAGCAACACCCCGGTTGTAATAAGCGGGAGCATAGTTGGGATTAATTTCTATAGCTTTGGTATTATCAACGATTGCTCCTCGATAATCTTTTAAGTCAAGACGAGCAACACCTCGGTTGTAGTAAGCATTAGCATATTTGGGATTAATTTCAATAACTTTGGTATTATCAGCAATTGCTCCTTGATAATCTT
>CAYMZW010000812.1:0-2403 GCA_964395005.1 uncultured Rivularia sp. | reverse complement strand
CGGGAATCCAAACCGATACCTTTAGCAACTTGAGTTACATCAGCACCAACGCGATCGCAAATGTTAGCGACTTCGTTAATAAAGCTAATTTTGGTTGCTAAGAAAGCGTTAGCGGCGTATTTAACCATCTCAGCAGATGATAAATCTGTTGTTAGTACGGGTACTGGGGGTAAAGATTGATCTTCAGCATACTGACGCTCTACGATTGGAGTATACAGTTCTTTCATCATCGAAAGAGCTTTCTGAGAGTTGCCTCCCAAAACAATTCTGTCGGGATTGAAAGTATCGTAAATTGCCGAACCTTCACGTAAAAACTCGGGGTTACTAACTACATCAAAATCGCCGGTTGGCAACTTGTCTTCACTAGGTGCGCCACCTGCGGGTACTAATTCTTTTTGACGTTCGGCGATTCCATCAAGAACAATCATCCGTACCCAATCACCGGAACCAATGGGTACTGTAGATTTATTAACGATAACTTTATAGCCGCCATTTAAATGAGTACCGATACCCTTTGCAACCGCTTCTACATAACGGGTATCGCTTTCACCTGTAGGTAAAGGTGGAGTTCCCACAGCAATAAATAAAATTTCTCCGTGAGAAACGCCCGCAGCCAAATCGCTAGAAAACTGGATTTTTCCTGTTTTAATAGCATTCTGCATAATTTCCGAAAGCCCAGGCTCAAAAATTGGCGATTGCCCGGACTTCATTAACTTTACTTTCTCTTCGTTATTGTCTATACAAATTACATCATGCCCAACATGAGCCAAACAAGCGCCAGTTACCAAACCAACATAACCAGTACCAATTACGCAAACTCGCATTTTATCTAATCCCTCACTTTTTTAGAGTTGTCTAACAAATTAACTAATTGATATTCCAGAAGCCCATAAGTCTTCATATAATCAAAAACTTTGAGCAAATAGTATTATTTACTTAGTGCTGCTATTTGCAACTGCTTTTTCAGTAATTTTTACCCGTTCCCGGAAATCTTCTATAGTCTGTTTTAACCCTTCTTGAAGAGGAATGGTAGGTTCCCAATTTAATAAAGTCCTCGCTTTGGTGATATCGGGGCGGCGGCGACGGGGATCGTCAGAAGGTAGCGGCTCAAATTTTATTTTTACATCTGGGTTAACCATGTTTTGCACAGTTTGCGCCAATTGTAGAATGGTGTATTCATCCGGATTACCCAAATTAATCGGACCAATATGATCTCCATTCATCAAACGCATCAACCCATCTACCAAGTTATCAACGTAGCAAAAACTGCGGGTTTGCGAACCGTCTCCGTAGACAGTTAAAGGTATACCTTGTAAAGCTTGAACTATAAAATTACTAACTACTCGTCCATCGTGTTCAAACATTCGAGGGCCGTAGGTGTTAAAAATACGAGCAACGCGAATATCAACATCATTTTGTCTGTGATAATCGAACATCAACGTTTCAGCAATCCGTTTACCTTCGTCATAGCAGGAACGAAGTCCAATCGGATTTACATTACCTCTATAGTCTTCCTGTTGAGGATGAACTTCTGGATCTCCATAAACTTCACTGGTAGAAGCCAATAAAATTCTGGCTTTTACACGCTTAGCCAATCCCAGCATATTCAGCGTACCCATCACATTGGTTTTAACTGTTTTTACAGGATTGTACTGGTAATGTATCGGCGATGCAGGACAAGCTAGGTGATAAATCTGTGCGACTTCTAACCTAATTGGTTCGGTGATATCGTGGCGAATCAGTTCAAAATACGGATTATTCATCCATTTGACGATATTCCGCTTATGCCCAGTGTAAAAATTATCTAAACAAATGACCTCGTGCCCATCATTCATTAATCTGTCGATCAGATGGGAACCAATAAATCCAGCTCCGCCCGTCACCAATATTCTCATAGTTGACCAGTTAATTACAAATATTTACGTTATTCGATTGTGCTTGTCTTTAGGATACCCAGCCTGACGTAAAAAATAGAGTAAAGGTACGGTTTATTCAAAAAAAATTTGAACTCGCCTATTTTCCCAGTTGATGCAATCTTTACTTTTGATTAATTTTATCCTCTTGACAATTCCATAAGAAAAATAACAAAGTTCATGTAGTGACTGTGAAGTATCGCTCAAAAGTTCATCAAAAATTTAATTACTTAAGGTTATTGTAGGAGACTACATTTACACTGAAGATTTCGGAAATGTACAAGAGTTAGGCAACGGATAGAGTGGCGGCAACGGATGTAGGAGTTAGGAATTAGGAGTTAGGAATTAGGAGTTAGGAGTTAATAAAATCATAAGTAGTGCAAGCAATATGCATATCATGAACGTAAACACGCTTGCTGCACCAAGAAATACGCACTAACCCACTACTCATGAAAGTTATTGTTCACTGATAACTGATAACTGATAACTG
>CAYMZW010000811.1:0-2415 GCA_964395005.1 uncultured Rivularia sp. | reverse complement strand
GGAGTTGCAGCGCCGACACTCAATGTTGTTATACGAGTATCACTGAGTAAAAAACGATAGTTTAATTCTAAGGGAGAAAACGGATCAGTTAATTCTTTTAATTTTTCGGGTGGTGTATATAATCTTCCTCCTTTATCGGCAGGGGAAATTATAAAAATACCCATATCTTTTTCTGCTGCTAACTTTATCGCCGCAGCATTACGCTGAAAAAAATAGTAATAATGCAGATTGACAAATTCAAAAAAGTCTGTATTTATCGCTGCCAATATTATCTCTAAGGATGCATGAGTAGAAAAACCTACATGACGTACTTTACCATCGGCTATTGCTTCTCTTACTGCTTGCATACAGCCGTTTTCAGCCCGCACCCATTCAAGATGCTGCCACGTATTTAAGCCATGAATACCCAAACAATCAAGATAATCTAGCTGCAAATTTTTCAAAGATTTATCGATGCACCGACGCATGATATCGGCATCAACTGTGGGTGGAATTTTACTAGTGATATATAGCTTGTCGCGGGATACAGATAACCCTGCTTCAAGCGCTTTACCTAAATACTCCTCACTTTTACCATAACCACTAGCAGTTTCTATATGATTAATCCCTTGCGCCACTGCTTCATTAATAACTCGTGAAGCATTCGCAGATGAAGCGGTGGAGCGCATTGTTCCCAAGGAAAACACTGATAAATGTAGATTTGTTTTCCCAAAGCGTCGGTATTGCATCTTTTCTTAAGTTAGGAGTTAGGAGTTAGGAGTTAGGAGTTAGCTATATAAAATAAGCACTCTACCGTCATATTACTCAAAATTTATTCACTGTATTTTCGAGCTAATAATTTAACTCTTAACTCATAACTCATAACTCATAACTCATAACTCTTAACTATTACTAGTGCTATCACCAAAACGCTTGATTAAATCTTCTGGGCGGAGATTGGAAACGAATTCCCGGAAGGCTTCTCTTTCGGCTTCATCCGCATCTCTATCTACCGGAATTGAAGCTTCTGCAACTACTTCTTCCATTACCCAAATTGGTGCATTTGTACGCAACGCAACGGCGATCGCATCGCTAGGACGAGCATCAATTTCTTTATGGGTGTCACCTTGCTTTAAAATTAAGGATGCATAGAAGGTGTCTTTTTGCAGGGTATGAATAACAATTTTATCTAAAACCATATCCCACCCCTCTAGGATATTCACAATCAAATCGTGAGTTAACGGTCTAGGAGCTTTTTGATTCTCCTGTGCTGCCATAATTGCTCTTGCCTGTTCTTGACCAATGTAAATTGGCAAAGCGCGGCGGTCTGTAGCATCTTTTAAAAGTACTATCGGACTGCGAGTAATTGCATCCAATGCGATGCCAGCAACTTTCATTTCAATCATCTGCTATGCCTCTACATTCCTTTGAGCGCTTCTAGATTTTTGGTAACAAATAATACTCTTGTCTGAGCAAGTTTGAAAAGCCTTACACATAATTCTCCCTGCTTCTATAATTGCTTATATTAAACTCCCATTCAGGTTATGAACACGACTCGGCCATTCTAACCTTATTGGTTCTACAATAGTCTACTTAACCCAGTATGCCCTGTCTTAGTTATAAATGTGTTTATAGTTTTATCCAGTTCCAAGTAACAAATAATACTCAAAGACCATCAATTATGGCAGAATTACTAATTAATTTAAGTTGAAAATAAGCAATATATAGAGTGATGTTCACTTTAAAGCCGTGTTTACAGGAATAATTCAAGCATTAGGAACGATGAAACCCTTAGATGGGGATTCTTGGCTGATTACTTGCCAAGATTCATGCTCGGCAATCATGCAAGACTTAGCTTATGGAGATAGCGTAGCAGTAGATGGGGTTTGCTTAACAGTAGAGGATATTACCAAAGACGGTTTTATTGCCACTGCTTCCCCAGAAACTTTGCGTCGTACCATTTTAGGAGAACTAGTAGATAGCGATCGCTACGTCAATTTAGAAACTTCTTTACGGGTTGGTGGTAAAGTTGGCGGTCATTTTGTGATGGGACACGTTGACGGTATTGGTAAACTGATTTGTGCCGAACAGACAGCAACTTCTTGGGAAATGACATTTAGCGCATCCGATCTTATTGACCGTTATATAGTACCTAAAGGCAGTATTGCTATCAATGGCATCAGCCTTACCGTGGCAGAATATAACCCAGAGATTTACCAGTTTAAAGTAGCGGTGATCCCCGTAACTTATGCCGAAACAAATCTTCGCGATTTAGCTCCTGGTAGTTCAGTAAATTTAGAAGGAGATGTCCTCGGTAAATACGTAGAAAAACTTATTTATTCTAACAAAGAAAATAATTCTGCTTCCGAAGGATCTATCCAAAATAAAATTTCACCCACATTCTTAGCAGAACATGGGTATTTGTAAGAAGGGAGT
>CAYMZW010000810.1:0-2423 GCA_964395005.1 uncultured Rivularia sp. | reverse complement strand
GACAACAATTCGAGTCATGATTACGAAAGCGCTCGTGATGGCATTGCAAAATATAGAACAGTTAATTCAGTTAGCAGTTAGCAGTTAGCAGTTAGCAGTTATCAGTTATCAGTTTCCAGTGACAATAAGAAAGTTGTAATAACAATTGTTAATTGAATTCTTCACTCTTCACTCTTCACTGTTTTCCGTTTCCCGTTCCCCGTTCCCTTTAACCGTAATTATCAAAAAAATGATTTAATCAGCATTAATTGATTTGCGAGAAAAATCATTAGCTTTGGTGATGCGGATTCCCTGTGTCGTCATATACGCAACTTCAGCAGTTGTTTGCGTAAGCGATTTTTCTGGTGCCCTAGCTAAAGCATCGGCAATTCTCAACTGGGTTGGTTCCATTTGTAAAGCCATAATTGTGCATTCGCTGTTACCTTGGGCACCCGCATGGGCTACCCCACGCAAGCGACCCCAAATTAGAATATCGCCATCTGCGACTACAATACCACCAGGATTTACATCTCCCAAGATAATTACGCTACCTCTATGACGAATTTCTACACCAGAACGCACGGTGGTTTCCATGTAAAGTGGTTCTGCTGGGGGTAAACTAGTGTTCGAGACTTCAAATGAAAAAGCCGTTTTTGGCTGCAATTGCTCTACAGAATAACCAGCACCCGCAGCCGCGATCGCAGTTTGACGACGACTGCTACCAACGGATTTTAGCTGTAAAGACAATTCGCTCAAGGTATCGGCAATGTCTTGTAGCTGTCTGCTATCGAGTAAACGGTCGTATGCGATCAAATGTACGCTGATATTTGAGGAAAAAAAGCGTTTCTGGGCTAAAAGCCGCAGTTTCATTTGTTGCCAAATTTCTGACCAGCTATATTCGGAGACAGAAGCTTCGGATACAGTTGGTAAAGTTAGTACCAATCTATCTTTTTCGCTTTTGATTTCTACCTGTATTTTTTGATTCGCTGCAATCGCATTTTCTAGCAACGGAATATCAGTGCTTATAGGATTGTGAATTTGCTGCTCAACAGGATTTGATTTTTCAACAACTTCAGATTTTTCTAAAGTTTGTGTTTGTTCGGAATCTAACAATTGATTACTAATATCAGCAATAACAGCAGTTTCTTCAACCTCAGAATTTTCTACAGTTTGTGTTGGCTCGGAATCTAACTTTTTATTACTAAGATCAGCAATAACAGCAGTTTCTTCAACCTCAGAAATTTCTAAAGTTTGTGTTTGTTCGGAATCTAACTTTTGATTACTAATATCAGAAATAACAGCAGTTTCTTCAACGTCAGAATTTTCTAAAGTTTGTATTTGTTCGGAATCTAACTTTTGCTCGAAGTTGCGATTAAAATTTGAACTTGAAGAAATAAAATGGACAAAATGTTCTTCTACATCATTTTGATTAGATGAATCATCCTCGATCGCAGCAGATTTTTCGCGAGACTGCTCAGAATCTGTTTGAGAAACACTATTATCAGAATTATCTGGGATAGCTGAATCGTTCGTCATGCAACACCACCCATAATACGGACATTAAGCAATTTTTAAACCTTTTACATCGAGAATTGTAAATATGCTTCTTAAATTTTTTAACCTCACTTTAAATTTTTACTTAACCTTTGATAAACGGTAGAGACAGCATCTGCATCACCAACATTACCGGGAAATAGCACTACTGGTAAATTAGGAAACTGCGGATGATTTTCTGGAGTCCGTACCATCGAAACACCAGCGAGTATTTGACCGAGTAAACGTGCTGTTTTCAAAGCCAAACCATTACTTAAAACATCGTTAGAAGTAATACCTCCCTTACTAATTAAAAATCCGATATCTGATGGTAAATTCCGGACAACATCCATTAATAAGTTTGAGACTTTAGCTCCAAATTGTAATCGCGTATCAATATCCTCAAAAGTTAATTCCTGACGGCTGGTATAAACTACTGGTGTATTACCAGCATTATGTGCTTCACGAACATTTTTGAGTATATCGGTTAGCAGTGTAGCAGATTGATTGTCCTTATCAAGTAGTTTGGCTACATCTACTTCGATTCCTACAATACCTTTTGCTTGTAAAAGTACTTCAAGTTGCTGGGTAGTTTTTTTGACGTGGGAACCAACGATTATCGCTCCCGGCTTACCCGTAATTACATATTCAGCCATGTTTTCTGCGGAAACTGGTTGCGGAGGTAGTGCAGCCAAAGCGGTTAAAATGCTTGCAGCAGAACGAAATAAAAAGCGTTTTCCCTGACTCGCTGCCGTTAATATATCTTCAGCAAACCGATCTAAATCGGCTTGCGTTTCACCATCTACAACACCACATTGATTTTGGCTGAGTTTCATCAACCGTTCCAGACTACCACCGCGAATGTCATCAAGTAAAAATCTTTCTACCTTGGAAGCAGCAATGCGCCCTTT